>CAIMUS010000041.1 GCA_903844665.1 uncultured Pseudomonadota bacterium | reverse complement strand
TCAATCTTGACATCTTCGATATCTAAGGGTATCTCAAAACGGTTCATGGGAACTCATCGCCTCGCTACGTGAACCTTCAGGAACAACTGTAACTACTTGTTTATATTATAATCGGGTACCCCGCAAGATACCAGAGAGCCAGATTACCCCGGCATTAACGCCTTATCTGGATAAAATCGGTTCTCCCTCACGTGATATTATCAAGCAATTAATTCTGAGCGGGGAATTCGATAAACACGAATTTCAAGGCGCCTTCGAAAAGGTAGAAAAAACGACCTTATACGTGAAGAAATCCAAGGGCAGCAGCGCTGACGGCAACACTCCTTGGTGAGCAGCGCGCTACCTTAAACTATCGTAACCGTTCAGACCCCTCTCCCCAACCCTCCCCCACAAGGGGGGAGGGAGTTATTGCAAAACAGCTACTTAGCGTATTCCCCCTCCCCTTGTGGGAGGGGGTTAGGGGGAGGGGGGTGAACGCTTACTAAACCATCCCTTCAGCCGGCCGGTTTTGCCGCCGGTTGCTTGTCACGGATCGTTTTGGCGCGCGTTTCTATCTCCGTGGCTTCTTCCGCCCGCTCCATTTTTCTAAGCAGATCCGCGTAATTTTCCAGCACGGCGGCGACTTCGGGACGATCCGCGCTGGTCGTTCTCTCCAGCACCCCCAGGGCGCGTTGATAATAGAATTCGGCTTCCGGGTAGCGGCCCTGCAACCGGTAAAAATCCGCCAGATTATTCAGGCTTTGCAGAGTGTATGGGTGATCCGGTCCCAGTTCCTTCTGGCCGATCGCCAACACTTGCTGATACAGCGACTCGGCCTCCGCATTGCGGTTCTGGGCCTGATACAGCTTTGCCAGATTGGTCTGGTTGGTCAGGGTCACCGGATGCTTGGCCCCGAGCGTTTTTTCGCTGGCCGCCAGCACCCGCTTATAGGATGCCTCTGCTTCTTTGTAGCGGCCCTGGGATCGATACCAGTCGGCCAGATTATCCAAGGTGGTCAGCGTGGCGGGATGCTCCTTCCCCAGCGTTTTTTCCTGCTTGGAGAGGGTTTCCTTTAACAAGCGCTCGGCCTCCTTTTTCCGGCCCTGCGCCTGGTAGACCGCCGCCAGACTGTTCAGGCTGCTCAGGGTTTCCGGTTGCCCGCCGATGACGGTCGTACCGTTGTCGGCCAGCGCCTGCTTTAACAGGCGCTCGGCTTCCTTGTAGCGACCGCGGGCCTGATAGAACGCCGCCAGATTGTTCAAGCTCGCCAGCGTATCCGGATGCTTCGGTCCCAGGGTTTTTTCATTGGTCGCCAGGATCCGCTTGAATAGCGGTTCCGCCCGGTCGTAGCGACCCTGCGCCTGGTATAAACCCGCCAGACTGTTCAGACTGGCCAGGGTATCCGGGTGTTTTGGCCCCAGCTTGGTTTCATTTCCCGCCACCACCTGCTTGAGCAGCCGCTCCGCCTCGGTATAGCGACCTTGACCCCAGTACAGGGCCGCCAGATTATTCAGGCTGGCCAGGGTCTCGGTATGTTTGCCTCCCAGCGCTTTTTCCTGCTTGTTCACCACCTGCTGCAATAATTGCTCCGCCTCCGCATACTTGCCTTCGGCCTGGTAAAGGGCGGCCAGACGGTTCTGGCTGGCCAGCGTCTCGGGGTCTTTCTTGCCCCGTATTTTTTCCGTGATCGCCAGGGCCTGTTGCAGCACCGGTTCTGCCAGATCGTACTGGCCCTGGGCCTGATACAGCTCCGCCAGGTTGTTGAGGGTGGCCAGGGTGGCCGGGTGTTTTTCACCGAGTTGCTTCTGGGAATAAACCAGAGTCTGTCTGGCGAGTTCCACTCCCAGCGGGCGCTGGCCTCCCTGAAACAGGGTAACCGCCTGCAAGTTGAGTGCATCCACCGCCTGGGCCGGATTTCTAATCTTCTTGGTGGCGTCCTGAATGGTGGTTTTGGCGTACTGAATCGGGTTGACCGGCTTCAGTTCCTTGGCCGGCTTTTTTCCCCTGGTCAGGGTTTGTTCCCTGAGAATCACTCTGTCGCAGGCTGTACCCGGGGGGCAGATGCGTGGGATCGGCGTCGCGGCCGGTTCTTTTCCGGCGATTTTGCCGCTACAGACATAGCCCGGTCGGCACGGACCCACCGCCGGTTTTCCCGCTCCAGGTTTAGCGGCGCCGCTCTGGGGACACACATAGCCGGGGCGACACGGCGGACTCGGCGGTGCTGGTGTCACGCCCTCCCCTACCGCGCCGGTCGGCGGACTTGCCGGTGCTGGCTGTGCGCCCTTCACGATAACGTCCGGTGACGGCCTCACCGGCGCCGGCTTCACGGCTTCCACCACGGCATCCGGCGACGGATTCACCGGCGTTGACTTCACGCCTTCCCCGGCGGCGCCCGTCTCCGGGCAGGCAGCGCCCGGACAGGGAGCGGCTGCGGGGGGACCCGATTCATCCAAAGCGATCGCCATACCCGTAGTCAGCAGCAGCGCCACCATCGCCGCCGGTCGCCACCAGCGCCGCAATGTGATGGATTTATTTTCTACGCCCACTCTCTCTCCGCCCCTCTTCAACGCAGCGTTTGCAGCCGTTGCCTGGCCAGCCCGGCGGCCCGCGAGTCCGGATAGGTCTCCATTAACTTTTGCAGCACCTCCCTGGCTTTGGTCTTATCACCGGAGTCATCGTAGATATACCCCAGCCGCAGCATCGCGTCCGCCAGGTGTTTACTGTCGGGGTGATCGATACCCAGAGACAGGAACGCCTGCCTGGCTCTCTCGAATTCGCGCAGCACATAATAGGATTCACCCAACCAGTATTGCGCATCGCCGGCCAGAGGGCTGGAGGGATAGCGGGCCAGAAATCCCTGCAATTGATTGGTCGCCTCTTCATAGCGGCCTTCCCGCAAGGTATCGATAGCGGTCTTGTAAGCACTCTGTTCTTCCGGGGTCAGCGTTGCGCCCAACGACTGTCCCGGCGGGGGCTGAGTGGCCGGCGCCATGGCGGGGGCGGATGGGATGACCCTGGTTGGCGACTGGCTGGCGGCGCCGGGAGGCAGATTGAGTGGCGGCGGCGTGGCGGTTGTCGGCGGCGGAATGGGCGGAGCAGGCTGCAGAGGTATCGTCTCAGACTCGGTCGTGGGCTCGGACGCCGGCTCTTCAACAGCGGGCGCCTCGGCGCCGCCGCCGCTCTTTTCCAGCGTCTGCACCCGGCGCGCCAGATTCTGGTGCTGATGCCGGTAAAGCTCCAGATCGCCGCGCAGCCGCCGCACCTCGTCTTCCAGCCGGTCGATCCGGTTCAGCAAGTCCACCAGCAGTTGGTTGTCCGGTCGGGAGGGCGCCAACGGGGGCGGTGAGGGTGGCGGCGCCGCCTCGGCCAGGCCGACCAGCAGCAGCAAGGCAGCGGCGGCCAGCAGCGCTCTCGCTCCGCCGGCATAGCCTCGCCGTGGGTGGCGCTCAATAAACGATTTCA
This sequence comes from uncultured Pseudomonadota bacterium, assembly GCA_903844665.1. Taxonomy (GTDB): domain Bacteria; phylum Pseudomonadota; class Gammaproteobacteria; order Competibacterales; family Competibacteraceae; genus CAIMUS01. The sequence continues at coordinate 18,456 of CAIMUS010000041.1, read as the reverse complement.
ACGCGACGATTTTTAGCATAACTCTCCTCGGTATGACCCGTTGCCGCCGGATGCTCTTCACCATAACTCAAGGTGCGCAGTTGTTCGGCGGAGACGCCATAGGCATTCAGCGCCCGTCGTACCGCTTCGGCGCGCCGGTCGCCCAGGCCGATATTGTATTCCCGCGTGCCTTGCTCGTCGGTGTGCCCTTCCAGGGTGACGGCGACTGCGGGATTGGCGCTCAGATAGCGGGCATTCGCTTCCAACACGGGACGCCCATCCGGGCGTATTTCCGAACTGTCGAAATCGAAATAAAGGGTGCGTTCACCGCTGGCGCCAGCGCCGGGACCTCCGGGCCTGGAGGCGGCGGCCGTATCATACTGACCGGCCTGGGCATAGGGGCTGACGGTATACCCCGGCGTAGCTCTGCCGGCGCCGGTCTGGGCGCCCTGAGCGGTTCCCGCCGGCGGATGCGAGGCGCAACCGGCCATCAGGCTGAAAACCGCCATGATGACCAGACTCTGTAACCGGATTTTCATCATTATTTTCCTGCTTTTACCCTTGTCAACGATGGCTACCAACTTAAGGCGGGACAATCCGACCCTGGGAGCGCCAGCGTCCCCGCCGGCCTCAGGGCATTCGACGCCAGTCAACAGCCGGCAAAATGCCGGCGCTACTAGGGAATCCCCGTAGGGGCGGTTCGCGAACCGCCCCTACCGGCTCAGCCTGTAAAGCGTCCCGACTTAAGTGGATACCCTAGCAATCTACAAGAGAGCCAGCTTGCCAAGATTGATAGTCCCGTAGGCCGGAATAAGGCCGCAACGCCGGCCGTTTCCGGCAGTGCGTTGGGTGCCGGAAACGCTCCGCTTAACGCTCCGCTTATTCCGGCTTACTCCTGTTATCGTGATTTTCACGGCAACCTACGAGCTACCCGCTGAACAAGAGTAACGATAACCGCGAGCAATAGGAGCACGAGACCGACAGTTAGATTTTGTGGGTGAACGCTGCTGACGACCAGAGCCAATACCGCATTGAGAGCAAACGGCAGCCAGATCGCGTAGGCAGAACCCCCGGTAAGAAAAGCTGCTGCGCCCAAAGCAGAGGCGAATACGAGCCATGTGATCGACGGTAGAACCACGTTGCCCGGTGGAATGTTACCGAGTGCGGTCTGTGCCCAAATGTCGACTACAAAGCTCACACAGTACGATGCTCCAGCAGCCAGAACGAACGTGGCGCAGTTACGAAGTGCAGCAGACTTGCGCGACGCCCAGTTTGCAACGCCGAGTGCGACAACGATGACGCCGCCGAGCGTAGCGAGCCAGATGAAAAAATTGTTCACGTCACCTCCAATCTTTTGCTTCCGTGCGGCCTAACGCTCTGCTTCAGACGCCGCCGAGGGTGAACAGCGCCGTGAACCGCAGGATACCGCAGACGTAAGGCGGGTCGCTGCAAGGTAACCGTTTAGCCCCCTCCCTCCCGTTTGCAGGGAAGAGGGTGGGGGTGAGGAGGTAAGCTGTTGATTTTTAAACCTTACCCTAACCTTCCCCCAGAAGGAGAGGGGGCAAAGATGGGGTGGGGGCTAAACGGTTACCCCGGTACAGGTCGGACAGGCGACCATTATCTCGCGACCGGCGGAGTGATTGATTTTCTGGGTCACAGTTTCGGACATAGCGTCTACTCGATTAGGCCTAACGAAAAAATCACCGGCGCGAGGAACGAGCGTCCGGTGGATTGAATGGTTAGGCAGGTTAACTTTTCCCCGAATCGTCACGCTCTTTGAAAACCTCTTTCGCTGCAAACAGCCCGTTAAGAGCTGAAGGAAATCCGGCATAAACAGCCATTTGCATGATAACTTCAACAACCTCTTGCCGGGTACAGCCAACGTTTAGCGCCCCATGAATATGAACCTTTAATTGAGGAACGGCATTGCCGAGTGCTGTCAATGCAGCAACAACAGCAATTTCACGAGATTTAAGATCGAGACCGGGACGCGAATAGATGTCCCCGAATGGAAATTCGATTAACAATCGAGCAAAGTCCGGTGCGATATCTTTCAGACTGTCAACAACTCTTTCACCAGCTTCTCCATCAACTTCTTTAAGTTTTTCCCAGCCTCGCTGGTAACGATCTTGCGTATTCATCTCTTTCCTCCAAGTAATTGCCTAACAAGTTATTAGACATTATCGGGAACAAAACAGAGTTTCATGGAATTAAAACAAAACCATTTATTTTCAACAACTTAATGATAACTCTCAACAAAGTCTAATTAATTCGTTTTAGTTTCCGATAATGTCTATTATCTAGGTCTGCATAATTTATCAACCGCTGGCGCTCAGCACCACATCACCAAGCCGGCGTCGTCACTACCCGGTTGTCACCGGCGCCGTGCCAGCGTGCCCCGCACCGCCCCTGCTTACAGGACCGCCGCGCGCGGCAATTTCCAGAGAACGTAACCCCGGCGTAACCCCGCTAAAAAACAAAAAGGGCTGCGATGCTGCAACCCTTTGATTTAATTGGTGGCCAGGGGCGGAATTGAACCACCGACACGAGGATTTTCAGTCCACTGCTCTACCAACTGAGCTACCTGGCCGTTGTGGACAACCGGTAAAGGTTGATTCGATGGTGGGCGATGCTGGGTTCGAACCAGCGACCCCTGCCGTGTGAAGGCAGTGCTCTCCCGCTGAGCTAATCGCCCATAAGATGCCGTATGGTAAAGGCAGACGCCGGGGTCGTCAACACCCCGTTCGACAACTACCACGACCAACCGGCTTAATGGACGGCAAGACCCGCTTTGGTAAATAAATCCTTGGCGTAGCCGATAGGGATCGCATAGGTGATCCCGCTGGGCTGCTGCAAGATGGTTTCCTTGCTTTCCTTGATAAACACGCTGTTGATCACGCCAACGACGCGGCCGGTCGCCGCATCGCACAGCGGACTGCCGCTGTTGCCGGGATAGGCGGTGGCGTCCAACTGAAAGACTTCGAAGGGATTCTGCAGGCGCTTGATCAAATTGGGATTGAGCTGCCCGGCCGCGGGCGGGGGAATCGCAATCGGCGTCAGCGCCGATAGAATCCCATGATGGGTTACCGGATACAGCCCCAGGACGATACCGATCGGAAAACCGGTAAAGATAATATCCTGGCCTTCGCGTACCTGCTTCGACCAATCGATGCTCAAGGCCGGCAACGGGTTGCCTTCGATCTTGAGCAGGGCCAGATCGTGCTCGCGGTCCATGGCCACCGTTGTCGCCACCCGTCCCTGGAACTGCTGCCCGCGCCCGGTGAAGACCGCCAGGTATTCTTTCTGCTGTACGTCCAGCGTATCGGGGACGACATGAGCATTGGTGAGAACATATTGACCATTCGCCACCACAAAGCCGCTGGCCCGAAACAGCGCCGGGGGACGCCGGGTTTGCTGCACCGTTCCCACCGCTACGGCCGCGGGCCGGATCTTGTCGATGACATCCGGCAGCGCCGCCCAGGCCGTGGAGACAGCGAGCAGACCGAGCATGAACAGGATAAGCCGGCACTGCCGTCGGCCAGCCGGTATCCGCCTGGACTTATTGGTATACAACTTCGACCACCTCATACGCTTTGACGCCGTTGGGTGTCTGCACCTCGATCCTGTCCCCTTCATGCTTGCCGATCAGCGCCCGGGCGATCGGCGAATTGATCGAGATCCGGCCTGCTTTGATATCCGCCTCGTCCTCGCCGACGATCTGATAGCGCAGTTCTTCGCCGCTGTCCTCGTCAGCCAGGCAGACCGTGGCCCCGAATACCACTTTATCCGACGGCGTGAGTTGGGTCACGTCGATGATATGCGCCTGGGATAGCTTGTGCTCCAGTTCCGCGATGCGGCCCTCGATAAAGCTTTGCTGTTCCCGGGCGGCATGATACTCGGCGTTTTCGCTCAGGTCGCCATGGCCGCGCGCTTCTGCGATGGCGGCAATTACCCTGGGGCGATCCACATTCTTGAGTTCCTGCAGCCTCTGCCGCAATTTGGCCGCGCCGACGGCGGTCATGGGCACCCTCGTAGTCATGTCGTCAACTCCTTATGTAAATCCTGTAAACAGTAAACCTGCTTGCCGTCCTCCAGATAATCCAGCGCCAGGCAGGTGGCCCGGGCGCCGGCGATCGTCGTGGTGTAACTGACTTTGCGCAGCAACGCCTCGCGGCGGATCGAATAGGAGTCGGCAATCGCCTGTTTGCCCTCGGTCGTGTTGATGATCAGGGCGATTTCGTTGTTCTTGATCCGGTCGACGATATGCGGCCGGCCCTCGCCGACCTTATGCACGCTGTCACACACGATGCCGGCGGCGCGCAGGGCGGCGGCGGTGCCGCGGGTGGCGACCAGGGTGAAACCATGCTGCTGTAAGGCGCGGGCAATATCCAGCGCCTTGGCCTTGTCCGCATCGCGCACGCTGATGAAAGCCTGGCCGGCCAGCGGCAGGGGATTGCCGGCGCCCAGTTGCGCCTTGGCGAAGGCTTCGCCGAAACAACGGCCCACGCCCATGACCTCACCAGTGGATTTCATCTCCGGCCCCAGCAAAGGATCGACGCCGGGAAATTTGATAAAGGGAAACACCGACTCTTTCACGGCAAAGTAGGCCGGGATGATTTCGCCGCGGATACCCTGGTCCGCCAGGCGACGCCCCACCATGCAGCGGGCGGCGATCTTGGCCAGCGGCCGGCCGGTCGCCTTGGAGACATAGGGCACCGTCCGGGAGGCTCTGGGATTGACCTCCAGCACATAGATGTCCTCGCCCTGGATGGCGAACTGGGTATTCATCAGTCCGATCACGCCCAGTTCCAGGGCCATGCGGGTCACCTGCTCGCGCAACCGGTCCTGTAGCGCCGGATCGAGGGAGTAAGGCGGCAACGAGCAGGCGGAGTCGCCGGAATGGACCCCGGCTTCCTCGATATGCTCCATAATGCCGCCGATGATCACTTCCCGGCCGTCACACACCGCGTCCACGTCCACTTCCACCGCGTCGCTGAGAAAATAATCGAGCAGCACCGGGGAATCGTTGGAAACCTGTACCGCTTCATGCATATAGCGGCGCAGGTCTTCCTCGTTATGGACGATTTCCATGGCGCGTCCGCCCAGCACATAGGATGGCCGCACCACCAGCGGATAGCCGATCTCGGCGGCGAGCCGCACGGCGCTGTCCGGATCCCGCGCGGTGCGGTTGGGCGGCTGGCGCAAGCCCAGATCGTGGAGCATGACCTGGAAGCGTTCCCGGTCCTCGGCCCGGTCGATGGCGTCGGCGCTGGTGCCGATGATAGGCGCGCCGGCGGCGGCCAGGGGTCTGGCCAGCTTCAGGGGCGTTTGCCCGCCGTACTGTACGATTACGCCGCCGGGTTTCTCCTTGGCCACGATCTCCAAGACATCCTCCAGAGTCAGCGGCTCGAAATACAACCGGTCCGAGGTGTCGAAATCGGTGGACACGGTTTCCGGATTGCAGTTGACCATAATGGTCTCGTAGCCATCCTCGCGCAACGCCAGGGCCGCATGGACGCAGCAGTAGTCGAATTCGATGCCCTGGCCGATCCGATTGGGGCCGCCCCCCAGCACCATGATCTTGGCGCGGTCGTTGGGAGCGGACTCGCATTCCTCCTCGTAGGTGGAATACATATAGGCGGTGGAGGTGGCGAACTCGGCGGCGCAGGAGTCCACCCGCTTGTAGACCGGGTGGATATCCCATTCCTGCCGCAGGCGGCGAATTTCATCCTCCCGGCTTGCCAGCAGGGTGGCCAGACGGCTGTCGGAGAAGCCCTTGCGCTTGAGGGCATACAGCCGGCGCCGGTCCAGGGTGGCCAAACCCTGCTGCTGCAGTTCCCCGGCGATGTCCACCAGTTCTGCGATTTGCGCCAGGAACCAGGGATCGATGCGGGTCAGCTCGTACAGGGCATCAATGGAATAGCCCAGCCGGAAGGCCTCGGCGACATACCAGATGCGCTGCGGACCGGGCACCCCCAGCTCGTGCTTGAGAATGGCCTGAGTATCGGGATGATCCCGGTCGAGCACCTCGTTAAAACCGTCGACGCCGATCTCCAGGCTGCGCAGGGCTTTTTGAATCGATTCCTGGAAGGTGCGGCCGATCGCCATCACCTCGCCTACCGATTTCATTTGGGTGGTCAGGCGGCTGTTGGCCTGCGGGAACTTCTCGAAGTTGAAGCGTGGCACCTTGGTGACCACGTAGTCGATGGTCGGCTCGAAGGAAGCCGGGGTGGCGCCACCGGTGATTTCGTTGCGCAGTTCGTCCAGGGTATAGCCGATCGCCAGCTTGGCCGCCACCTTGGCGATGGGAAAGCCGGTCGCCTTGGAAGCCAGCGCCGAGGAACGGGAGACGCGGGGGTTCATCTCGATGATGACCATCCGGCCATCGGCGGGATCGATCGCAAACTGGACGTTGGAGCCGCCGGTATCCACGCCGATCTTACGCAACACCGCCAGGGAGGCATCGCGCAGCAACTGATATTCCCTGTCGGTCAGGGTCTGGGCCGGGGCGACGGTGATCGAATCGCCGGTATGCACTCCCATGGGGTCGAAATTCTCGATCGAACAGACGATGATGCAGTTGTCCTTGTGGTCCCGTACCACCTCCATTTCGAATTCCTTCCAGCCCAACACCGATTCTTCCAGCAGAATCTCATGGATGGGCGACAGATCCAGGCCGCGCTCGACGATTTCAGCGAATTCCTCGCTGTTATAGGCGATGCCGCCGCCGCTGCCGCCCAGGGTGAAAGACGGGCGGATGATGAGCGGAAAACCGATATGATGCTGCGCCGTCATGGCCTCGTGCAGGCTGTAGGCGATCATCGAGCGGGGAGTCTGCAAGCCGATCTCGTGCATCGCCTCGCGGAACCGTTCGCGGTTTTCCGCCATATCGATGGCATCCTCCGAGGCGCCGATCAACTCCACCCCGAAGCGCCCCAATACCCCTTCCTGCACCAGTTCCAGGGCGCAGTTCAGCGCCGTCTGTCCACCCATGGTCGGCAACAGGGCGTCCGGCCGCTCCTGCTCGATCACCCGCGCCAGCGTCTGCCAGTGAATCGGCTCGATGTAGACGGCATCGGCCATATTCGGATCGGTCATGATGGTAGCCGGGTTGGAATTCACCAGGATGACCCGGTAGCCTTCCTCGCGCAGCGCCTTGCAGGCCTGGGCGCCGGAATAATCGAATTCACAGGCCTGGCCGATCACGATCGGACCGGCGCCGATAATCAGAATGCTGTTAAGATCGGTACGTTTCGGCATGGCGTTATCTGAGCCTTGCAGTTCTCGTGTCGGGTTACGGCGCGCCCACCCCCTCTGTGCCAACTCCAGGCTAGGCAAGAGGCGCGCCTAACCCGACCTACGGGGATTTTAACGGCAAGCATGGCTGAATCTCTGGATCGAGTCGATAAAGCGCGCAAACAAGGGCGCTACATCGTGCGGGCCAGGACTGGCCTCCGGGTGCCCCTGGAAGCTGAAGGCCGGCCGGTCGGTGCGGGCAATGCCTTGCAGGGAACCATCGAACAAAGAGCGGTGAGTCGCCCGCAGATGGTCCGGCAGACTGGCCTCGTCCACGGCAAAGCCGTGATTCTGGCTGCTGATCATTACCCGCCCCGTATCCAGATCCTGGACCGGATGGTTGGCGCCGTGATGGCCGAATTTCATCTTGACTGTCCGCGCGCCGCTGGCCAGGCCGAGTAACTGGTGTCCCAGGCAGATGCCGAAAACCGGCACGCCCGTATCGACCAGGGTACGGATCGCCTGGATGGCATAATCGCAGGGTTCCGGGTCGCCCGGACCGTTGGAGAGAAACACCCCGTCCGGTTGCAACGCCACTACCTGCTTCGCCGGCGTTTGCGCCGGCAGCACCGTCACCCGGCAGCCGTGAGCCGCCAGCATCCGCAGAATATTGCGCTTGATGCCATAATCATAAGCCACCACGTGATAGGGCAGTCTGGCCGGCGTGGCGAAGCTGTTCGTCTCCAGCACCCAGGTCCCTTCGGTCCACTCGTAGGGCCGGATGGCGCTCACCACCTTGGCCAGGTCCATACCCTTGAGGCCCGGAAAGGCACGGGCGGAGGCCAGAGCCAGCTCCGGGTCGATACCGTCGCCGGCCATGATGCAACCGTTCTGCGCCCCTTTTTCCCGCAGGAGTCGGGTCAGGCGGCGGGTATCGATATCGGCGATCGCCACCACCTCCCGCTCCCGCAGCCAGGCGTCCAGCGGCTGGCGACTGCGCCAGTTGCTGGCCAGGGGCGGGCAATCCCTGACCACCAGACCGCTGGCATAGATCAGCGGGGATTCCTCATCGCCTGGATTGACGCCGACATTGCCGATATGCGGATAGGTCAGGGTGATGATCTGCCGGCAATAGGAAGGATCGGTCAGAATTTCCTGATAGCCGGTGATGGCGGTATTGAACACGACCTCACCCTGGGTGATGCCGTCGCCGCCGATGGCGTCGCCCCAAAACAGGCTGCCGTCTTCAAGGGCTAAGAGCGCTGGTTTCCGCACGAGAACCTCCTGACAGACAATTAAAGCGGGAGTCGGTTGGGTAAACCGCTCCCGCCGGCGCTGCAGTCATGGCCTGACAACGGTTAAGATTTTACTGTACCGGTCCCGGCCTGTCCAACCCTGTCGGGTTACGGTGCGCCCGCCAAGTTTCTGCTATCTCCAGGCTTGGCGAAAGGGCGCACCTAACCCGACCTACGGGGAGTTTCACGTTAAGCCCAGTACATCCTGCATATCGAACAGCCCTCTATCCCGTTCCATGATCCAGCCGGCGGCGCGCACGGCGCCCTTGGCGAAGGTCATGCGGCTGGACGCTTTGTGAGTAATTTCCAGGCGTTCGCCCACATCGGCGAACAGGACGGTGTGTTCCCCCACGATATCGCCGGCCCGGACACTGGCGAAGCCGATGCTGTTACGGTTGCGTTCGCCGCTGATGCCGTGGCGGTCGTAGACCGCGCAGTCGGCCAGTTTCCAGCCCCGCGCCTGGGCGATAATCTCGCCCATTCGTAGCGCCGTGCCGGAGGGAGCATCTACTTTATGGCGGTGATGGGATTCCAGGATATCCACATCCATATCCTCGCCCAGCACCCGGGTCGCCAGCTCCAGCAGCTTGAAGCAGAGATTGACGCCCACGCTCATATTCGGGGCAAGCACGATGGCAATCCCCTCCGCCGTTCTGGCAATTTCGGCTTTCTGCTCCGGGTTGAAGCCGGTGGCGCCGATCACCAGGCGCTTGCCGGCCGTCCGGCACGGTTCCAACCGGGCCAGCGTCGCCTCGGGTTTGGTGAAATCGACCAGGACATCGAAGCTGTCTATTACGGCGGCAAGATCGGCCACGACCGGCACGCCCAGTCCGCCGATGCCGGCCAGCTCGCCGGCATCGGCGCCGAGCAGGGGGCTGTCGGGCCGTTCCAAAGCGGCGGTACAGCGGATAGTGCCCGCTTGTTGACAGGCCGCCACTACGTTGCGGCCCATCCGACCGGCGGCGCCGGCCACTGCAATTCTTACCATGGGTTATTCCCTGAAGGCTGATGAAAGCGATAACAGCCCGGTTGCCTTGCCTGGCAAGGCGGGCAAAAAAAAGGTTGCGTCGTAACGCAACCCGGAAATGGAGCGGGTGATGGGAATCGAACCCACGCTATCAGCTTGGGAAGCTGAAGTTCTACCATTGAACTACACCCGCATGAATCTGGCGCCTTGGGCTATGGTCCGCCATTATAGCCGAACGACCGCCATGCGCCAGCCTTTCGATAAAAAAGCAGCAATTCAGGGGTGCAATTAAAACCGCGAGGTATAGTCTCGCTAATGGTTATCCAGGCATTCGTTGCCACTGGCGCCTTGGGAGCGCCGCACCCCAGTGCGGCATTTATAGTGAGGGCCGCACTGGGGTGCGGCGCTCCCAGGGATATCACTGCGTAGGTCCGGTTCTCAATTAGCTGAACTATATCAGGGTGAGGTATCAGCCTTTCCCCTCCTTGGCTAAGGAGGGGTGGCGCGCAGCGCCGGGGTGGTTTTTCCCCTCAAAGCAGCAATCCCTACCCTTATCAGCCATGCAGGTAGAGGAGAGGGGGCTAAACGGTTAGCTCCGCAGAAGTTTTTCAATCTCCCGCTCCAGCCGTCCCAACATGTCGTTGATAGACAATTGATGTTTCGCAACATGCAGGCTATCGGCAATGCGGGCGGCGGCCGCCAATGCCGTCGTCAGCAATACTTCGGGCGCATCGATATATCCTTCGTCGCCTACGGTCGGCAGGATCGGTTCGAACAGCAATCCCGTCAATCGCCTTGCCGCTTTGGCGGGAATGGGTCTTACCCGAATCACCCGGCGTTCGGCAGCACAGCTCTCGAGCTTGTCCAAAGCCGGCCAGAACTTTCCCTGAGTGTCCCCGAGTTGCTGGCGAAAATGCAGGAGGCTGTGCGCCATCAGGTAGTCCAACAGCAACTGGGAGCGCCCAGCCTGCCGATTGTCGGCTTCGATGCCGGTGGCGGCGCGGATCGGATCGAATTCGCGGCGGGCGAGCCGGGCCAGTCGCTCCCGCAGCGGCTGGACAGCGGCGTCGCTGAGCACGGCGTCCTCGTCGATGCACAGATCGCTCAGTTCATGAACGCCGGTCGCCAGCCGGATTTCAGGCTGGCCGCCGGCATTCCGGCAGGCGACCGCGTAGCCCACCAACTCTGTGCCCAGATCGGGCGCCGGCACACTGATCCGCCGCAGGCAGGGCGGCAGTTCGAAGCGGTTCAGATGGCTCAGCAGGGTCTCGAATACCGGTTCCCCGTAAGTGGCGAAGCGCAGCCGGCTTCCCAGGTCCGGAATGCCAGCATCGTAGCTTTCCCGCGAGATGGTCAGGGCCGCACCATCGGTAATACCGGGCACATTGTTCAGGATGAGAGTTCGCTGTTCTGTCTCGGGCCGTAGAATACAACCCAGGTCGTGCAGATAGGGGGAGTCAGCCAATACCCGCCAGATGGCGTCCAGATCCACCGGCAGCGGTTCGTTGCGCTGCGCCTCCAGGCGCTGGTAGATGTCGTACAACTCTGCCGCCGGCATTTCCATGCTGGCCATGCGGCGGCGCATGAATTCCGCACGCTGCTCGGCGGTGTGGCCCAATTCAGCTTCGCTCAGCCGGCCTTCGGCCAGCCGGCGGAATTCCTCCGGTGTGACTGGCAACAGGGACAGTTGCTGAGCGCCGACGACGTAGCCGGCCTGGGTCAGGCGTTGCAGCAGCCGGCTATAGACGATCTCCTCGGCGGAGTTCAGGTAACAGAGATGGGCGACATGGACGGCGGCATGGCGCTGCCCGATGCGGTCGATCCGGCCGATACGCTGCTCCACCTTCATGGGATTCCACGGCAGATCGAAGTTGATCAGCAGATCGGCCGTTTGCAGGTTGAGCCCTTCGGCGGCGGCGTCGGTGCATACCAGCAGATCGATCTCGCCGCGCTGAAACCGGTGCTTGACCTCCTCCCGGTCAATACCTTGCAGGCGGCCGGTCCGGGGGTTGAAATACGCTCCACCCCGGCCGGAATAAGTCCCTACCAGCAGCCGGGCATCGACCTGACGGAGACGGTCGATAATATCGGTGAGAGTATCGTAGAAACGGGTGAAGATGACGGTCTGCCGGAGCCGGCCATTGCCCAGCCGACGCTCATTCAGATACCCGAGCAACTGCTGCATCTTCGAAGCAGGACCGGAGAGGTCATCGAGACCGGTCAACAGCGTCTGGAGTCGCTCGGCCTCCCACTGCAGATCGGCGGGAGTGCGGTCGCGCAGCAGGGCCTGCACGGCTTCGTCGTCATCCTCGGCCTCGTCCAGAACATCGGCCAGGGAGAGTTCATCCGTCTCCTCGAGCGTCTCCCGGTCGATCTGCGTCAGCGCCGCCTGAACCCGTTCCCGACGGCGGCGCAGGGTCTCGCGGATGGCGAACAGGCTGGAGGCGAAACGCAGGCGCAGAAAGCTGAGATAGAAACCCAGGGCATGGCGCCGGCGCGTTTCACCGTCCCCGGCCAGGCGCTGCTCCAATCCCCGGCAATACCCTTCCAGCGCCTGGTAGGTACGTGCTTCCTGGTCGGTGAAGCGCACCGGCCTGAGCGGCTGGATATAACGCCGCGCCAGGTTGGCGTTCAGCGCGCCGTGATCGCGGTAGACCTCCAGTAGTGGCCGGGTGTGACGGAGCATGACGCGAGACAGGGGAGAGGCGGCGAAGATCAGGCGGCGGACCCCTTCCAGGCCATAGCCCCAGGGGGTAAGACCATGCTCCAGCCACTGCTCCACGTCGAGGCGGGACAGCGGCTCGATCACGACCTGCTGGAGGAAGTCCCAGAGTTGCGGGTCCTGGCGCTGGATGGCTTGCACGGCGCAGCGCAGGAAGTCCCAGTCGTGTTCGTCCAGCGGTTCAGCGCGCACCAGCTTGCCGGGTTGCGCGTAGTACGCATTGAGCAGCGCGGGATCGAACTGGAAGGCGCCCACCCGGTCGGTGAGTTGCACCAGATCGGCGACCTCCACCGCATCCAGTTGCATGGGTGTGGCGGTGGCGAGCAGCAGGCAGCGGGCCTTGGGGCGAAGGATATCCTGCAAAGTCGTGTACAACTGCCCATAGCGGGGCCAGGCCCGATCGCCACCGGTGGGATTGCTGCGCCGGGCGTAGTGCGCCTCGTCGATCAGGGCGATATCGAATCCGGTGGCTTGCAATAATTCCTGCCGGCGTTCCTGCCGGCTCAGCAGGCCGGTGGAGACGATGACGAGATCCGGGGCATACAGCGAGGCGGCGGGGCGGGTCTCCTCCAGGGGCAGCAGATACTCATGGCGGACCGGCTGGCCGCTGAGTGCCCGACCGAAAGGGAGCAGGCATTTGCCGGCCAGTTCCCGCTGCCACTGCCGGGCCAGGCCGGCGGGAGGGCTGATCAGCACCCGTTTGACCAGCCCGGACAGGTACAGGGAACGGATGGCCAGTCCGGCCTCGATCGTCTTGCCCAGTCCGACTTCATCGCAGAGCAGATAGCTGTACGGCCAGGTGGCGATCAGCCGCCGGGCGACCACGGTCTGATGCGGCCAGGGTTGGATCGGGGCAGTGGCCAGGCCGACATAGCGGCCGCCGGGCAACTTCGGTCCATCCCGCAGCAGGGCGAAGCGCAGCCGCTCCAGGGTGGAAGGCGGGGGGATCTCCAGCGGAATGGCGCTGCTGCCGTCGATTTCCCTGGGCCGGGTGGTCCGACCGGCGAGGGTGAGCAGCCGTTGGCGCACGGCTTCCGGCAGGGTCAGCACCCGCAGGCTGGGGTTCTCGTTGTTCCAGGTCCGTTCGAAGCGGGCCTGGGCGTCGTCGGCGCGCTGCCAGTTCTCCTCGCCGGTCCAGTCGCGATGGACTTCGATATTTTCGGCATTGCGCACCAATGCGGTGCGGGATTCGTTGAACGAACCGGCGACATACAGTCGGGCGCCGGTCTCATCGGTAAAGACGGCCCATTTCTCGTGCACATAACCGTCTTCCCGTGAATCCAGGGCCAAGGGATCACCCGTACCTGCATGCACCCGGAAGGCAACGTGGATTTCCAGAAAACCTCGCGCCACCATCCAGGCCAGCAGTTTGACGCCATTGGCGACGGCTTCCGGCCACGGTTCAGCCTGTTCCAGTTCGCTGGTCAGGACGGCGGCCAACCGTTCTTCGGCGCCGGCGAGAATCGCCTGAACATCCGCCGGGTCCAGGTCGGCGCCTACCACCATGCGCGCCTTGCCCCGATTGGCCACAAAAGCGGAGAAACCCTGGGAAGCGGCCGCCAGCGAGGTGGAGCGGAAATAGCCGGCGACCCGATCGTAGCGCACCGAGCCTTGCAAAGCGGGGAGGTAGAAATCGTGGAGGATGTCGATGGGCTTGCCGCCGGTGATGTGCGCCGACGTGCTGTAACTCAGGCGCCAGGGGTGGTCGTGCAGGCAGGCAGTCATGGAGGTGGAGTGCTCAGACGCAGGAATCAATATATGCCAGCTTCATTCGGTTTCTCTGAATGCCCGGATTTCCCGCAGGATCTCTTCGTGGGTCCGTTCGGGCAGATTAAGCTGGTCCGCCTCCTGGAGAATACGGGAAATCGCTTCCCATTGGCTTGAGGGCGCTGCGTCTGTTTCTTTAATGGATACTCGTACTGTCTTACCCTTATAGCGATCGGGCATCTTTACAACCAGCATCCCATCGTCTTTCACCATCGTTTCTATCATCATGACCGGTTACCTACTGTTTCAGTCAATGTAGGGTGCGTCCTACGCACCTGGATCGAACTATAACTCAGGCGCCAGGGATAGTTCTTCAAACTGACCATCGGAAACCCCTTTAGATTATCTTCACCCAACGCTCCGACAGGCATCGATTTCAGCCTGGATTTCTTCCTCCGTGATATTTTCTACTGTTGCCAGAGCGCGGATTCTTGTATTGGATTCCTGCCATTGCTGGAGTATTTGTTCAGATTCAGGTGCGGCTTCAATGACCACTATTTCGACCTGCGAACCTGGAGAGAAAGGCAGATCTTTCAAAACGATCTGCCGTGATAGTTCGACGGTGACGTAGGTTTTGTAAGCTTGCATGTCGATCACCTTATAAATGCGATGGCTCCAGTCAACAAGTGCGTCCTACGCACCATCGTTTCAATCCAGCAGGACACCGGGCGTTAGCGGCGTCCGGTGAAGGACTGTTTGCGCCGCCGCCAGCCGCGCTAACGTTCAGCTTCGACGGCACTACGGCGCTATCATGGAGTTAGCCACCTGAAGATTGTTCAGAGTATTGATTAAGAAGAAATCTCAGATAATTCTCTGTTCCATGCGGACCATTTCCATCGGAGATAATTCTATCTACGACACGAATATCTACATTGTTTTTGTTACCCACATTTAAAATAAAACGAGGTCTTTCGTCATCTTTCATTAGTGCTACAGATAAATCATTACCGTGCTGGAAAAATTCATCACCAAAAAAAACCATGTCTTGTGGATTAATTTTTTTATCATTAATTAAATAGCGAATTGCTTTGGCTTTATCAACGCCTTTAATTTGAATGTCGATTGTGGTGCTACCACCTATTGAAACATCAAAATTATTGCATTCTTTATTAAGCCTATCATCCATAATGTCACGAAAACTTTCCCTAAGTTTATGATCATTAAATGGTTTAAGAGCAACTTGGCATATCACTTTCCCACCTCTTTTTTGAATTTCTGGTTTCGAGAGATCTTGATATATCTGATTAGAAAGAAGATATCTATATATTATTACCTGAAAACGTGCAACTTCAGATTCATTATCTTGACCAGTAGCCCTAATTAATAAAGAATTAGGAACCTTCTTTAAATAAAAAGAAGTTTTAAAAGAATCTTTTGAATCAGGAGGATTATGGGAATATTCTCTATATCTTATCTTGAAATTTATCAAAAAGATCACCCTCAAGAAAAGACGGCTTTAGCGGATGTATTTTTATGTCAATGTAATCTAGGGTTCTATCAACCCATTCAATGGATGGCATTAACAAGTTAGTACTTGTATCCATAGCTCGTTCAATAATAAATTTATCCAATTCTTCTTGAAATATCTGTTCAATTATATTAACCTTGTCTGAACTAATTATATTTTGATTTGAATACTCATCAATTACCTCAAAGTTATTAATTTCTTTTTTAAACTTAAATGCTCGTGTCCCACCGTCAGAGAAACAGAAAGTATGTTCAGCTATTCCTTTATCTATAAAGGGCTTAAGAATACGTTCCCACTGTTTATCGTAATCATTGCTTGTTATCAATACTATATAGAACCCACCAGAAATCAACTTTGAAAAAATTTCCATTAATTTCTTTCCCTGTGCATCATCAAATGGCCTATTTGAAGTTACTATGGTTCCGTCAATGTCAAATATTAATGTTTTTGTACTAGAAAGAGGTGATCGATCAGATCCTTTAATCCATCCTGCTAATCCACTTCTTTTTGAAAAATCGAGCAAAGTTGCATGAATTGCAAGCTTAATATCCTTCGAGTCTTTCCAAAAGCTAACCACTTTTTCACAGACTGATTTTCTAAATTTATTTAGTTTGTCAAGATTATCTCGCTCAATAAATTTTAGACCTCGTTTTTTTGTACGCTTTTCTTCGATACTCTGATTGATCACACAAGCAAAAATTGGTTTGTTCTTACTAAAGGCATATTCGTATTCAAGTTCAATATAGCTTTTTTCTGACTTGGGTTCTAAACTTCCATAACGACTACCCAGAATTAAAAGAAAAACATCGGACTCATCAATCCAGTGCCGAATAACCTCCATCTGCGATTCATCTCCGGCTGCAAATAATTCCATGCCAGCGGGGATATGGCCTGCTGTCAATATGGCCTCCACGGCAGCTTGACGTTCTTCTATTAGATCTGTGTAGGTGGAAGAAACAAATACCTGAAGACGTTTCTTAGGGAAATTGGTCATTTTAATAATACCCTTATTTGGTTATCAATTGCCAACTCAGTTATTGGCCCGTGATAAAAGTCAAAAGACAAATGCACTTACGCCGAGCCAGAAGATAATCATGTTCCTACTGGAAGGAACACACTTAAATATAATTTTATCACCAAACTGTTTTGGTGCATAGACGAGCGAATAAAGGACTTCACCGAACATTCCCAAGCTAACTGATCGCCGTCCGTCTGGATGGGATAGTCAACCGGGGGCCGCCCGCGAAACGGTCATGTCATTGTCAATCCACCCTTGCCAGGGGCGCCGTCCCGGTAAGGGTAGCGCCATACCGGGTTGCTGTCGTCGGAGAATACCATGCCTGACTTTTTGAGAGAGCACTTGCCGCGAGTGATCAAGGTTGATAGCCATGCAAAGGAGGGTTGCTGTCCGAAACGATGATCAAAGCCGGCACGGGGCCATTGGGGCATCGAGAACGGCCAGCATGAGGGTAGGAGTGACTATCATACCGCCCACGGGCGGATTCGCGAGTAACGGCTCCCTCTGGCGAGGTGAGCTGGTTGAGTCGCCAGCATCGCAGGGCTGGCCAACGGGAAGAGGGGAAGAGACAGGAAGTCACTTCAACCCTTCGAGCCGGGGACCCGGGGACTTAACGCGGTATTATTCACTCACTTTAAGATCTTCCAGGCTGGCGCCCTGTTCCAAGGCTTGCAGCAGCCAGCACGGCCGTCTGCCGTGCCCGGTCCAGGTCTGGGCGGGGTTGGCGGGATTGCGGAAGCGAATCACACTGGCTTTGATCTTGCCGGTGGTTCTGCTCTGCGGCTTGTGACCCATGACTTCTTCCAGCGACATGTTGAGGCCGCTCGCCAACTGTTCTATCCGGTCACGGACTTCCTGAAGCCGATGCCGCTCTTTCAGGTTGATTTCCCTTCTAGCTTTAGCTACCAAGGTCTTCAATTCCTCTATGGAATAAAGGCTAAGATCGATCTGCTCGACAACTGCACTCATGACTGCACATTCAAATCCATCAGGTTCATAATGACTGATTTAATATTCTGCTTATGGTTATATTTGCATTTTATGATATGACGGCTAATTTGGCTATATCGCTGCAACTGCCACCGCCCGACCTGCATTTGGGCATAACAGTATGAGCATGGTGGTAAAAATAAAGAAATCCGTAGTAACCCGGCCTCGCGCCGGCCTTTTCGACAATCCGAGATGCCTGCCTTGAGCGAACACCGCATTCGTAGTTTCGTGCAGCGCCAGGGACGTTTGACCCGGGGACAGCAGCACGCTCTGGATAACTTATGGGAATGCTATGGCCTGGACCCGCCGGCCGGTCTGCTGGATCTGGATAAGATTTTTGGCCGCCGGGCGCCGCGGATTCTGGAGATCGGTTTCGGCAACGGCGAGTCTTTGGCGGCTATGGCCGAGGCCCGGCCGGAGCTGGATTATCTGGGCATAGAGGTGCATCGTCCTGGCGTGGGACATCTGTTAATGCTGGCGCAGCAGCGAGACTTGCATAATCTCCGAATAATGATCATGGACGCGGTAGAGGTGGTGGAACGCCATTTGCCGGATGCCTGCCTGGATCGGGTTCAGATTTTCTTTCCCGATCCCTGGCCCAAGCAGCGCCATCATAAGCGCCGGCTGATTCAACCGGCTTTTATTGAGCAGGTGGCGCGCAAGCTCAAACCTGGCGCCTGCCTGCATCTGGCTACCGATTGGGAGGACTATGCGCAACATATACTGACAGTCTTGACCGCCGCCGAGGCGCTGATCAATACGGCGGCAAACGGCGGATTCGCCGCCCGACCCGCGTATCGACCGACCACCAAATTCGAGCGCCGGGGAGAAAGCCTGGGACATCCCGTCCGGGATTTGATTTTTTGCACGCTCGGCTAGTGGTCCGTCAGCGTTGCTTTGACGAGATAAATGGGCCAAACTCTACCGGCGTACACAGTGATCAGTCGGGTTTACGACGGCGGATGCACGGATCAAGCTCAAGCGGCTTTACCCGTCACTGCAACGCTGACGTGC
>CAIMUS010000040.1 GCA_903844665.1 uncultured Pseudomonadota bacterium | reverse complement strand
TCCGGCGTTGGGGCTTATACGTTCCATCGGATCTTGCGGCAACGTGAAGCCGCTGGGTTCAACCGCCGGATGCGGAAGACCGCATGTCCGGTGGTGTGGGAGGGGTAACGGGCGCAATCCCGTTACCCCGACCCGATCAAGTCGGTTTTTCGCTTCTCGGTTCACCCTCTGCAAGATGATCCAAACCAATTAGGGCGATTGCTATGGCGAATCCAAGACCTGCTGCCTTGAGTGATTATCACGACGTGGTCTGGTACGAACTGGAAACCGGCGGAGGACACTCGTTGCGGGTGCTGCGTGATCAATTGGATTGGCTTGACATGGCGCCCGAACAGATTAGTCAGTTGCATGAGTTGGATCAGCTTGCTGTAGAGTACCTCCAGGAAGCCGACGACGAGGCGCTTTGGCCAGTTCTCATTGAGGATGATACCGCACAGCCCCTCAGTTATTGGTGGTGGCATCTTGGCAAACTGCGGGCGG
This sequence comes from uncultured Pseudomonadota bacterium, assembly GCA_903844665.1. Classification (GTDB taxonomy): domain Bacteria; phylum Pseudomonadota; class Gammaproteobacteria; order Competibacterales; family Competibacteraceae; genus CAIMUS01. The sequence goes on along the minus strand of CAIMUS010000040.1, from coordinate 46,911 downwards.
GTATCTATCCAGCGGAATTGCTGCCGCCGCACCTGCGGGTAGTATATATGGAGCAGCTGCGCGAGGCACGGATCTGATTTTTTTGCTCGGGTATTCACTATAAGCCGGGACGCTTTGCAGGCTGACCGCAGAGGGGTTCCCCTGGGAGCGCCGGCATCTTGCCGGCTGTTGACTGGCGCCGATGCTCTCAAGCCGGCGGGGACGCCGGCGCTCCCAGGGTCGGATCGTCCCGCCTTAAGTGGGTAGCCAAAATGTTGATTGATTCCCCTTCGTGGAAATCGGCGATCAATGAAAACGAACTTTTGATTTATCTGATGACAGTGGGTAGCCGGGGCGATGTTTATAAATAGCCTGCGTAGGCGCAATAGCGTTAGCGTATTGCGCCAGATGCAACAGGGGGGCGTGAAACCTGGATTGCGCTCCGCCAGCTCCGCTCCATCCAGGCTACAGGGAAGCTAACCACCCTGATAGAATCGATTACTATGACAAGGTAATGCTGAATGATAACCAGGAGGTCTGGAGGCTTCTGTCCATGGTCAAAATTTATCTTTCCGCCACCTATGCCGATCTCAAGCCGTACCGGGATGCGGTGTACCGCATCCTGCGGATGCTGCGTCACGATGTGATTTCCATGGAAGATTATGTCGCCACGGCTGCTTATCCACTGCATAAGTGTCTGGCCGATGTCGCTTCCTGCGATATCTACGTGGGACTGGTGGGCTGGCGCTATGGCTACATTCCCGCGCAGGACAACCCGGAGCGGAAGTCCATCACGGAACTCGAATACCGGCAGGCGGGAGATTCAGGTCTGCCGCGGCTGCTGTTTCTGGTTGACAAGGACGCTCCCTGGCCGGACGAATTCCGAGATTCCAACATCGGTGAGGGAGAGGGTGGCCAGCGGATCGCTGCTTTCCGGGCCGAGTTGGAGCAGGCAACCTTGGTGAGTTACTTCCGAACGCCGGATGATTTAGCCAAGCGGGTAAGTGTGGCAGTGCAGCGGCGCCTGGCGGAGAAACCGGTTGCCTCTGATCATGAACCCCGCCTGCAAGCGGGGAGTTTACTTAACAAGCTGCTGCCTTCTCAATTTCAGGAGGTGGTATTCCGTTACAACGTGCCACCGCAGCACCTACCCCAGAACGTGGCTCCGAATCAGCAAGCCATTGCCGTGATTCAGTATGCGCTCCAGAAGGAAGGGGAGGATTTGAAGCAACTGCTGAACACCATTTCCCAAGTGGCCCCCCATCTACCACAACGATAACCTGCGTGATGAGCAGATGAGTCTCAGAACACTGCTGCTGGAGCGCCTTGAACAAAAGCCAAATGCTGAATTCGAGCAAATCCTATTCCGGCTTGAAGACAGCTATCATAGGATGCGTGGCCAAATCAGCGCTTCCGGTCCCCTGAGCGAACGAGCGATACAACTCATTCGTTTTCTGGAGCAGGCTCCTGATGGACTGGGCGATTTAGGTAGACAACTGGGTGAACCCTTTACCGTTCCCTGCGCCGCCATCGTGGAACTGGAAGATCTGTTGCAGCGGGCCAGGATAGCGGAAGACACGGTGCGCTCTGTTTTCGATGCTTACCTGGAGAGCCTGGAAGACCAAGCCAATTGGGAACCGCCTGATTATGCTGTGAAACCGTTGTGGGAATGCCTATTCGGTGACCTGCTGGATCCGGCGTGGATGAAAAGCAGTGGTCAGCACCATCTTTTGCAGTTCATCAGCCGTCTGGCGCCTTGTAGCGTAAGCCACTCTATGCACCTGAGACACTGGGTGCGCAAAACAGCCAGTGCTCTGGGCATCGCTCCTCCACGAATTTTCCACGCCTGTAATTCGGTCGATGAAAAACCCCAACCTTATCTACTGCTGGAGCTTTCTACCGAAGGCAACTATTACAACCTGCGCGTCCGGTTGATGCGCGATCCAGGAAAATACGATGAAATTTACCAGGAAACACTCGGTTTCACCCTCGACGACTTGCCCAGGCATCTCGGTATTGTCCTGAAGAAACCTGCCATCACCAGAGCCTGCCTGTCGGGCAATCCGCCGGTGCTGGAATTTTTTCTGCCCGTCGGTCTGCTCAATCGCGACCTCGATCATTGGCGGCCTCCCGGTGAGAAAAGTCCCCTCAGTACCAAATACGGTCTGGTGGTGCGGGCGGGGAAGCGACTGTGGGATAAATGCTGGATCGTCAACTGGGGCCGGTATTGGAACCAGCACTGCGGTACGCTCTGCGAAACGGCGGACGATCTTCGTGCCGCGTGGCTGACTCGTGCCAGGGATCGGCGTTACGACGCCCATCTGCGTAACGGCCGGTGGATATTCTGTCTGCATTTCGCACCCGACGCCGACTGTTTCGAGGCGCTGCTGGATGCCGGTGTCGCTATCCTGTTCTGGCCACGCCAGAGAGTGACTCCGCCGGTGCTGTCCGAACTCAAAACCCAGATGGCCGGGCAGACGATCAGGGAGTTGCCCGAATGGTTGCGGCAATGGCGGCAGGTGTACTGGGAAGAACACCAGAAAACCGCTCCCCTGTCCTTACTGTGGGATGATCCGCAACGGGTGCCCCCCGATGATCGACCGCTGCCGCTTCATCCCGACTTTTAGCGAGAAATCCCTATGTCACGCGAAATCCGTTCCTGGTGGATTTACCAAGGCCTTAAAAAACGAAACGAAACCAATGCCCTCAGCCCGGAATTGACCCGCCTGGGCGCGCCACCGCCCTGGCGCCGTTTCGGGAAACAGGCCCGGCAGGACCGGGGGGCGACTTTCGAGCCGGAAACCGCCGAAATCGACCGCGTTAATGCCGCCCTGCTGCTGCGTCGTCCCTTGCTGGTCACGGGCCGGCCCGGCACCGGCAAGACCTCGCTGACCTATGCCGTCGCCCATGAACTGGGGCTGGAGCCGGTGCTGCGCTGGTCCGTCACCAGCCGTACCCAACTCCAGGAGGGACTGTATCGTTACGACGCTATCGGCCGCCTGCAAGATACGCCGCGCGCCGGCGAACACGAGGGCGAACCGCCCGACATCGGTAACTATCTGACCCTGGGACCGCTGGGCGCCGCCCTGTTTGGCCGTATCCTGCAAACCGAAGACGGCAAACCGGTGGTCTATCCTCGTGTCCTGCTCATCGACGAAATCGACAAAAGCGATATCGACCTGCCTAACGATCTGCTGCATCTGTTCGAGGAAGGCGAATTCGAGATTCCCGAACTGGCGCGGCTGGAAAGCCGGGAATACCAGGAGAATCCAAAGGGTGAAAAAGGCTTCTTGATCAAGCCCCATGACTATAACGACCCGTTGTCCTTTCAATATCGACAGAAGCTCTTTATCCCCGCCGACGGCCGGGTCCGCTGCCCCGATAACGGCTTTCCCCTGGTCATCATGACCAGCAACGGCGAGCGCGAATTTCCCCCTGCCTTCATGCGGCGCTGTCTGCAACTGGAAATGCAGTTGCCGGACGAGGGCAAACTGGAGCGTATCGTGGAGAGACACTTCGCCCTGCATCCCGACTATGGGAAAAAGACAGCCGATATCAACGATCTTATCACTCAGTTTTTCGACCGGCGCGAAGGCAAGACCGACGGCAGGCGGCAGGACCTGGCCGCCGACCAGTTGCTCAACGCCGTTCATCTGGTGCTGGAGAACATCGACCCTACCCGCAAACTGGATAAAGAAATGCTGGTAGATGCGCTATGGCAACCGCTGTCCAGCGCCGAAATGCTCTGAAGGGATTGCTGAAGTCGCCCGATGTCCACTCGCCTGCGTGAACTGATCGACCGACTGCACGGCCAGAACATCCATCCCACCGGCAAGGAACTTGCCGATGTGCTGTGGCTGGCCTTGCGCATGGGTGAACTGGAAGCAGTACGGACGACACAGGAACCGGCGGACGGCAAGAAGGCGCCGTCGACCACGCCAATCGACCAACCTGTTGGTCCGACACCGTCATTGCAACTTGAAACCGGCATAACCACCGGGGCGCCTGTCGAAGAACAGCGCGTACCGATTTATGTCGAACCATCCCCGCCGGCGACCCCGGCCACCGAAGAAAGACCGGGCGTTGGCGCCCGACCCTTCCGTGCTCCTGCCGTTCCAGCCTTGCCCGACAGCCTGGCCCTGAGCCGCGCCTTGCGTCCGCTGATGCGAAAAGTGCCCTCGCGCAGCCGCCGTATCCTGGACGAAACCGCCACCGCCGAACGGTATGCGGACTGGCGGCTGTGGTTGCCGGTGTTCAAAGGTCAACCCGAACGCTGGCTGGAACTGGCGCTGGTGATAGACGCCAGCCCCTCGTTGAGTCTCTGGCGCCCCACGCTGACCGAACTTTACCGGTTGCTGGCCCGCCACGGCGCCTTCCGTGATGTCCGCCGCTGGAGTCTGGGCGTCGATGCGCAAGGAAAACCCGTGCTGAGCAAGGGTTTCGCCGATACGCCGCGGCGCCCTGAGGAGTTGCTGCATCCCGAAGGCCGCCGTCTGGTGATCGTCGTCAGCGACTACGCCGCACCGCCCTGGTATACCGGCGCTTACGATCGCTGGTTGCGGCTGTGGAGCCGAACTCAGCCGCTGGCGCTGCTGCATCTGCTGCCGCCGCGCTTCTGGTTGCGCGGCGGCTTGCAGCGTACCCGGCTGGCGCAGTTTCACGCTCTGGCGCCAGGGCTGCCGAATCCGCAATTGCTACCGGATGTCGCGGTATCCGTTCAGCCCCCCCACCCCAACCCTCCCCCACAAAGGGGGAGGGAGTTATTGCAAAAACGAGAACCGGTATTCCTGCCGGTGTTTACGCTGGAACCCGAATCGGTGGCGCTGTGGGCGCGGTTGCTGGTCGGTAGCGGCGAGACCCGCAGTCCGGGTGTCGTTCTGGACAGGACCGTGGTGTCTTCGCCACCGGCTTCCGGCCAGGAAATGACAGTCCAGGAACGCCTGCGCTATTTCCGTAGTAGCGCCTCGCCCGAAGCGCAGACCCTGGCGCGGTACTGCGCCGCTCTGCCCCTGACCTTGGCGGTCATGCGGTTGCTGCAAGTTGAAATGTTGCCCCACTCGCGCCAGGTGCATCTGGCGGAAGTTTTTTTCAGCGGCCTGCTGCTACGCAGGAATCCCCAAGAAAAAGATCCCGAGCAGTTCATTTACGACTTCCGCCCAGAGTTGCGGGAAAAGCTGCTGGATACGCTGCGCGCCCCCCTGATTCTCGATATCCACCAGCGTCTGTCCGATGCCGTGCGGCGCAATCTGGGCAGGATCGCCGACTTTCCCGCCTTCATTCCCGATTTTCTGACCGAGGGTGGATTGCGCCTGGATGAGCGCAGTCTGCCGTTTGCGGAAGTCGGGGTCACGGTGTTGCGTCGGTTGGGCGGTCGTTATGTGGAACGGGCGGAAAGGCTGGCCATCGAGATCGAGAAACTGAGGGTAGCGGCTGCCACTCTTGGCCGGCGGCAGGCTGAGGAAAAGCCAGTTCCGGCACCGACCAAACCGACACCGCCTATTAAGCCATATTTCCCATGCCTGGTGGATAAGTCGCTTTTAGTAGCAGTTTTCGTGCCCACCACTGACAAGACGGGAAAAGACTTCAAGGGCAAGCGCGGCGAGCTGGCGACCGGCTATCTCGTCGGGAAGGACCTAATTCTGACCGTGCGCCATGTCCTGCAATCGGAGCCGCCGTATTATCGGGATAAGCGTTATCCGGTGGCGATACACTGGTATTACTTCGGTTCTGACTCTGAATTGGACTGGATCGAAATTTCTGAAAAGAGCATCATCTGGCAAAGTCAGGGCGAGTTGGATGCCGCCTTAATTCGTTGTCCGCGCCCGCCCGATGCATTGGGTTGGGGCATCATTTCCTACGAAAAGCCGCGAGACGGCATGCGTTGGCAAAGCGTAGGGTTTCCACGTGCCACCAAATATGCGGATGTCCGCCACCCCAGCAGCTTCGGCGGTCAGGTCCGCTCGATGGCCGACCAGGATGCTTTCTTTGAATTGATCGAAAACGCACAGCCGGAAAAAGACGAGGATTGGAAGGGCGCTTCCGGCATGCCGGTGTTCGTCGGCGACAGAATCCTCGGTGTGGTGCAAAGCCTTCCCCCGAAATTCAACGTCAGAAAGCTGTACGCGACACCTGCCTGGCGACTTCTCAAAGATGAGGCTTTCTGCCATGTGATCGGATACGATGAGCAAGCAGCACGCATCAATAAAGTCAAGAGCAGGCTCGTCAAATTGCTCGCGGATTCACCGGATGTGATCGAAACCCTGATAAGACAGATTGGAATCACCGATGAGATGACCGGGCTCCCTGCCGACAGACTTACCCAGCAGCTTTCAGACTACCTACTGGAGATGGACTTCCGCACCGTGATCGTGGCCCTGAACCGGGCACATCATTCACTCTTCGACAAGCGCGACGACAAGAGTGGAGAGCAGGGTACGGATGCCGTAGCGACTCTCGTCGAGATCGCTCAGCTTGTCGTGCCCGCTATTTATGATTATGGAGTTGTCCAATGGACTAGAAGCCAGCGGGACAATGGGGATGCTGCTCTCGTGCCACTACCCGCTGGTACCAAAACTGTAGCCGAAATCATCATGGCCGGCGTGGACGGCCGCGAAACCTGGTTTCGCCCTTGCGAGCACGAATACGATCAACAGAAAGGTCAACTTTGCCTGTCGTGGATACCCACGCATGGCATTGACCCCTACTCTAGGGGAGCTAGGAAAGCCTTTCAGGAATATCTGCACCATAAATTCATTCCGGAGAGGCCAGCATTAGGGTTGACTCGGGAACAGCTCATCATGATCACCAACAACTACCTCGAGGCACGTAGCCGGGATGGCGGCCAGACCTACTACATGGTATTTCCTCTACCCGCTGATGCGGAAGAGCGAAACGCCCTATATATCTTGGTCCAGTCTCTCAAAAACGACTACCCGGCCATTATGTTTCTTGCTCTGACCCTCCCCTACGAGCAGGTGTTGGAGGAAAGGCATCTGATTGATCCATTTTGTCGCATGCTGCCGACGAAGGGTACACCCAAATAGGCTTAGCCCGGTAGGGTGCGCATTGCGCACCATTAACAAACCCGCCGTGGAAAGGTGCGCAATGCGCACCCTACGCGGCTTGCAGGCCGGGGACGAGAGTGAATTCGAGGATTGGGACGACATCAAGGGCACGCTTTGATGGCTGTTTATAAGCTCAAGATTCATAAGCATGTCAAAAAGTTTCTGCTGGGTCTTACCCCCGACTGGCGGACTCGCTTTCACGAAAAATTGGAAGCGCTACGCAAAGACCCATATCGCCATCCGCAATTGGATATTAAGCCAATGCAAGGCACGGGAAAATCGGTATATCGGCTACGAATAGGGCAATATCGTCTGATTTATCAAATCAATGAAAACGAACTTTTGATTTATCTGATGACAGTGGGTAGCCGGGGTGATGTTTATAAATAGCCCGCGTAGGGCGCAATAGCGTTAGCGTATTGCGCCAGCGCGTAGCCTGCGTAGCCTGCGTAGGGCGCAATAGCGTTAGCGTATTGCGCCGTATGTAAAAGGGGGCCGAACCCGGATTGCGCTCCGCCAGCTCCGCTCCATCCAGGCTACATTGGCTACTAAGCAAGATCTTATTCTGTTACCCTTAGCCGCGCATCAGCACGATGTGCATTTTTGAGTGAGTAAGATCATGAATAGAACCTCAGTCCAAGCCGAACTCCCCGAGGAATTAGTATCCGCCGCACGGGTTTTCATTGCGGAAGGCTGGGCGCGAGACCTGGATGAACTCCTGGCCGACGCGCTAAGGCGCTATCTGGAATCGCACTCGTCACAGTTGACGGAGACCTTTCTGCGACAGGACGTGGAGTGGGGCCTGTATGGGCGGGACTGAGACTCGTCCACCGGCTGTGGTATGCGATGCCGGGCCGATTATCCATCTGGACGAACTGGATTGTCTGGATCTGCTGGTGGGTTTTCCCCGTGTGTTGATCCCGACCACGGTGAGCCCGGTAGGGTGCGCATTGCGCACCATTAACTGAGCCCGGTAGGGTGCGCATTGCGCACCATTAACAAACCCGCCGTGGAAAGGTGCGCAATGCGCACCCTACGCGGCTGGGAGGATGTCGAGGATCCGCCCACGCCGACACCGCAACTGGAGGCTATGGCGCGGTTACTACCACTGCACCGTGGTGAAGTCGAGGCGCTGTGTGTGGTGTTGGCCAATCCCGGCGCCATGCTGCTTACCGATGACACGGCGGCACGTCTTGCTGCTACCAGCCTGCAAATCCCGGCGCATGGCACTCTCGGTGTGCTGGTGCGCGCCATCCGTCGCCGCCAACGTACCCGGAGCGAAGTCGTGGAACTCTTGCGCCAGATTCCACAGCGGTCCACGCTCTATGTGCGCAGCAGCTTGCTGGCGAAGATCATTGAGGATGTAGCAAAGTAGCAAAGTAGCCCGGATGGAGCGAAGCTTGCGGAGCGCAATCCGGGTTCCTCTCCCGAACGATCAACCCAGTAGCACGACGGGTGCAGCGGCCATGGGATCGCGGCGAGGGCGCCGCTCCCACAGCGCAGGGTTATCGCACCACAGAATGAGCCGTTGCGCTGCAAAACTTCAGGTCTCAAAATGGACGCGGTTTAACTTTACCCCGTTTAGGACGGGCTTGTCCCATACCCGCTCGGGTTCAAACGCTGCCAGCGCCAGGTATCCTCGCACATCCGTTCTATACCGAGTTCCGCCTTCCAGCCGAGCAACCGCTCGGCCAGGGTCGGATCGGCCCAGCAGGCGGCGATATCGCCGGGGCGGCGCGCCACGATTTCGTAGGGCGCCGGTCGGCCCGAAGCCACCGCGAAGGCCCGCACCATCTCCAGCACCGAGTAACCCCGGCCGGCGCCCAGATTGACGGTGAGCGGCGCCGCGCCGGTCCAGGTGGACAGCGCCCGCAGCGCCGCCAGATGTCCCGCCGCCAGGTCCAGCACATGAATATAGTCGCGCATGCCGGTGCCGTCGGGGGTGGGATAATCGCCGCCGAATACCTGGAGATGGGAGCGTCGGCCTACCGCCACCTGGGCGATATAGGGCATCAGATTATTCGGAATTCCCTGGGGATCCTCGCCGATCCGGCCCGAGGGATGGGCGCCGACCGGGTTGAAATAGCGCAGCAGAGCCACCTTCCAGGTGGGATCGGACCGGACCAGATCGCGCAGGATCTCCTCGATCATCAGCTTGGAGCGACCGTAGGGATTGGTGGCCGACAGAGGGCAGTCTTCGGTAATGGGCATCGTCTTCGGCTCGCCGTAAACCGTCGCCGAGGAACTGAACACCAGGGTCTTGACCCCGGCGGTGCGCAGGGTGAACAGCAACGCCAGCGTGCCGGCGACATTGTTGTCGTAATACTCCAGCGGTTGCCCGACCGATTCCCCGACCGCCTTCAAGCCGGCGAAGTGGATCACCGCCTGGGGGCGTTCCTGCGCCAGGATGCGCTCCAGCGCCGCCTGATCCCGGATATCGACCTGGTGGAAGGACAAGGAACGCCCGGCAATCTCCTGGACCCGGTCGAGCGCCTGCGGCGAACTGTTGCACAGATTATCCACCACGACCACATCCCAGCCCGCCTGCAACAGGGCGACGCAGGTATGCGAACCGATATAACCGGCTCCACCGGTCACCAAGATGGTATTCCCGATCATATTCGCCATTTACTTACCCCCCACCCCAACCCTCCCCCACAAGGGGGGAGGGAGTTTTTATACAGCCTCTAAGTCGGCCTACCTGCTGGAAAAACCGATCGTCAAATGGTATTTTGCATTTATTTGACAGAAGGCCGAACTATTGCAATCCATGGCGCAGACCAGCTTCAATCAAAGCGACGTACCTATCCGTCTGTTCGAATCCGATGCGATGGAGTTTTTTACCCACGTCCATCCGGCGGTGGTCGTCGTCATTTGGGCGCCGGTGGCGGTTTTCTTCCTGGCGCAGGCGGTTATAGACAGGCCGGCCGGAATGGGGATGGCTTATATTCCCGTCGGATTCCTGCTGGGTCTATTGATATGGACCTTGATCGAGTACAGTCTGCATCGCTTTGTATTTCACTTTCCAGCCCGCTCCCCCCGGCTGCAACGCCTGGTTTACCTGTTCCATGGCATCCATCACCAGCAGCCGCAATGCAAAACCCGGCTGGTGATGCCGCCGGTCGTCAGCATCCCGCTGGCGCTGCTGTTCTATGGGCTGTTCCAGTTGCTGGTCGATGAGTTATTGGGCCTGCCGCAGTGGCTCGGGCCGCTGTTCTCGGGCTTCGTCGTCGGTTATCTCGGCTACGATCTGATCCATTATGCCGTGCACCATTTCCGCATGAACCGGGGTTTTTTGAAGTCGCTCAAGCGCCACCACATGCTGCATCACTTTAAAACCCCCGGGCAGCGCTTCGGCGTCAGTTCGCCGCTGTGGGATATCGTGTTCGGCACCAAGCCGGCCGACAATTCCCTGTAAGGGCTCGATTCGGCGGTGTCGCCAGCGTGCCGGTCAGCGCTCGCGCGCCGTGACTGCCGCGTCCTTATCGCGCTCGATCATCGCGTAGGCGGAGTGATTGTGAATGGATTCGAAATTTTCCGATTCCACGGTATACGCGGCCACCCGCTCATCGGCATTGAATTTGGCGGCAATGTCCCGCACCATGTCCTCGACGAATTTGGGATTGTCGTAAGCTTTTTCCGTGACATATTTCTCGTCCGGCCGCTTCAGCAGGCCGTACAACTCGCAGGACGCCTCCCCCTCCACGATATCGATCAGATCCTCGATCCAGATAAAACCCCGGGTGCGGACATTGACCGTGACATGGGAGCGCTGGTTATGGGCGCCGTACCGGGAAATTTTCTTGGAACAGGGGCACAGGCTGGTGACCGGCACCACCACCTTGATGTTCATCAGTGACCTGCCCTCGCGGATTTCGCCGATAAAACTGACCGCATAGTCCAGCAGGCTCTGCACCCCTGAGATCGGGGCGGATTTGGCAACGAAATAAGGAAAATTCATTTCGATATGACCGGCTTCCGCTTCCAGCCGCCCGGTCATTTCCGCCAGCATGTCCTTGAAGGAGGATACGGTGATTTCCCGCTCGTGCATGTTGAGGATCTCCACGAAGCGGGACATGTGCGTACCCTTGAAATTATGCGGCAGGTTGACGTACATGTTGAAATTGGCGATGGTGTGCTGATCGCCGCCGCTGCGATCTCTGATCCGGACCGGATGGCGGATGTCCTTAATCCCTACCTGGTTGATGGCGATGCGCCGGGTATCGGCGCCGCTCTGGACATCGGGAATCATAATGACAGCAGGCTCTGGTGCCGGGTTGGGTTGCTTCACGCGCTCGATTCCTCTGCAATACAGTTCCGAGAGGGCGGTTGTTCGTCATTTCGGAGTAAATGAGTCGGTTGCCGCCCTATTTGGCAATGCACGGTCTTCAAGGTTCCAGTGGCTGGAGAACCCGGGTCGTCAACTCCTTGACGACATCCTCCGCCAGCGCCTGAAGCACGCCTTCGACGTTCAAGCCGCAGTCGGCAAGCTGCTCGCCGTGTTCGCCGTGTTCCACAAAGCGGTCGGGCAGCCCCAGGTTACGAACCGGAAGCACAATCCCGCGCGCCGCCAGACATTCGTTCACGGCGCTGCCGGCCCCGCCGGCGACTACATTTTCTTCCAGCGTTACCAGGCGTTTGTGGCTGCAAGCCAGGCGCGCCACCAATTCTTCGTCGAGTGGCTTGACAAAGCGCATATTGACCACGGTCGCATCGATCACCTCCGCCACCGCCTCCGCCACGCCGACCATGCTGCCGAACGCCAGCAGCGCGATGCCCTTGCCCTGACGCCGCAACTCCGCCTTGCCGATGGGCAGGGCGTACATCTCCTGCTGCACCGGTACGCCCGGCCCTTTGCCGCGCGGATAGCGCACGGCGCAAGGCCGGTCGAGCTGAAAACCGGTATAGAGCATCTGCCGGCATTCATTTTCATCCGCCGGGGCCATGATGACCAGATTGGGGATGCAACGTAAATAAGACAGATCGAAACTGCCGCCATGGGTGGGGCCGTCGGGACCCACCAGACCGGCCCGGTCGATGGCGAACAGCACCGGCAGGTTCTGCAGGGCCACATCGTGAATCAGTTGATCGTAGGCGCGTTGCAGAAAAGTGGAATAGATGGCCACCACCGGCTTCAGGCCTTCACAGGCCATGCCGGCGGCCAGAGTCACGCTATGCTGCTCGGCAATGCCGACATCGAAATAGCGCTCGGGAAAACGCTGGGAGAATTGCACCAGTCCGGAACCCTCGCACATGGCCGGGGTGATGCCCATCAAGCGTTCATCCTGTTCGGCCATATCGCACAGCCAGTCGCCGAACACCTGGGTATAGCTGGGGCTGCCGCCGGTCTTGCCGAGGTTCATTCCCCGGGCCGGATCGAACACGCTGACCGCATGATAGGTGACCGGACCCTCTTCCGCCAACTTATAACCCTTGCCCTTGCGGGTGATGATATGCAGCAGTTGTGGACCCTTGAGGTGTTTCAGATTGCCCAGCGTTTTGATCAGCGTGGGCAGATCGTGACCGTCGATGGGACCGAAGTAATTAAAGCCCATCTCCTCGAACAGGGTGACCGGTCCCGGCGTCACCATGCCCTTGACATGCTCTTCGGCGCGTCGGGCCATTTCCCACATCGGCGGCGGCATGTGGCTGAGCACCCGTTTGCCGCTTTCACGCATCCCCGCCACCAGATTCCCCGATAGAATCTTGGTCAGATAATTCGACAGGGCGCCGACGTTGGGGGAGATGGACATCTCGTTATCGTTCAGAACGATCAGCAGATTGGCTTTCAGGTCGCCGGCATGGTTGATCGCCTCGAACGCCATCCCGGCCGTCATCGCCCCATCGCCGATGATCGCCACCACCTTGCGGTCGATTCCCGCCCGTTCAGCGGCGACGGCCATGCCCAGCGCGGCGCTGATGGAGGTGCTGGAATGGCCGACGCCGAAGGTGTCGTAAGGGCTCTCGCTGCGCCTGGGGAAACCCGCCAGTCCCCCTTTGCGGCGCAGGCTCGGCATCCGGTCGCGGCGCCCGGTCAGAATCTTATGGGGATAGGTCTGGTGGCCGACATCCCAAACCAGGCGATCGTCCGGCGTGTTGAAGACATAATGCAGGGCGATGGTCAATTCGACGGTGCCCAGGTTGGCCGCAAAGTGGCCGCCGGTTTTGGCGACTGATTGAATCAGGAATTCCCGCAACTCTTCCGCCAGCGGGATCAGTTTGGCTTCCGGCAGTTTACGCAGGTCGGCCGGCGAGTCGATGGTGGCGAGAATAGGAAAGAGATGGCTTGTCGTCATGGTTGGCATGCCTAAATCGAGCGTCTGCGGACAACGGATAAGCAAAAGTAAAGGCGTAAGCGGTTAGTAAGGGCGCTCCACGATATAGCCGGCGATCCAGCGTAATACATCGGCCTCCGGGCCGAAGGTCTGCAGGCTGGCCAAGGCCTCATCCACCAGCGTCCGGGCGTGATCGCGCGCGCCCTCCAGCCCGAGCAGCGCCGGGTAGGTGGGTTTTTTCAACAAGGCGTCCGCCCCCTGGGTTTTGCCCAGGGTGCGGGTATCGGCGGTGACGTCGAGAATATCGTCGCGAATCTGAAAGGCCAGACCGATACATTTGGCATAGTGATCCAACTGTTGCAAGGAAACGGCTGGAAGGGCCTCCTGACTCAGGGCCCCCATCAGCACGCTGGCCCGGATCAAAGCGCCGGTTTTGTGGATATGCATGTTTTCCAACTCGGCCAGAGTCAGCTCTTTACCCACCGCGGCCAGATCGATGGCCTGCCCCCCCGCCATGCCCCGCGAACCGGCGGCCTGCGCCAGAGTGGCGACCAGGTGCAGGCGAATGGCCGGTTGCCGGGTCATCGCCCGATCCTGAGCCAGCACCTGAAACGCCAGAGCCTGCAGGGCGTCGCCGGCGAGCAGGGCGATGGCCTCACCAAAGGCTTTGTGGCAGGTCGGCTTGCCATGGCGGAGTTCGTCGTCATCCATGGCCGGCAAGTCATCATGGATCAGGGAAAAGGCATGGATGAACTCCACGGCGCAGGCCGGGCCGTCCAGGGTGGCCGGCTCCAATCCGACCGCCCTGGCGGTGGCGTACACCAGGATCGGACGGATTCGCTTGCCCCCGTTCAGGACGGCGTAACGCATCGCCTGGTGCAATTGACAGGGATGGATATCGCCGCCGGCCAGGCGTTGCTCCAGAGCCTGCTCGACGTGGGCCCGATACTGGCTGATAAAGGCCTCGATAGACATCGGCATTCAGCTTTGCATGTCGAAGGGGACGATTTCAAATTGGCCGTTCTTTTCGAGCAATTGTTCCACCCTTTGCTCGGCCAGCCGCAGGGTGGTCTGACAGGAGCGGGTCAGCTCGATGCCGCGCTCGAAATATTTCAAAGAATCTTCCAGGCTCAGTTCCCCCTGCTCCATTTGCTGCACGATCTGTTCCAACTCCTGCAGGGACTGCTCGAAGTCGGGAGGGGCGGATTTTTTAACAGCCATTACGATACCTTATAACTAAAATTATCTAAACTACTCTCCTGCCTGAAAATGGTCAATTTCCGTTTGGGGCGCTGCCGGGTCTGGTTCTTGACAAAGCCTGATTTTAGACTTAGTCTTAAATTATATGACAGATACAATTGACCTTCTCCGCCAGAGTGGTATTCAGCCGACACCGCAGCGCATCGCGGTGGCTGAGTTCATTCTGGGCAGCAAAACCCACCCTTCAGCGGACGAGGTCTTCGTCATGGTGCGGCAAACCTGTCCGACCGTCTCACGGGCCACTGTCTACAACACCCTCAATCTGCTGGTGGAGAAGGGTTTGATCCGGCAGCAGGTGCTACGGGAGGGTACGATTATCTTCGACTCCCATGTCGCTGCGCATCATCACTTTGTCGACGAGGAGACGGGCGAGATCCACGACGTGCCGTGGGATGCGGTCCAGGTCAGTGGCGCCGAGAAGCTGATCGGATTCGAGGTGCACGAGTTCCAGGTTGTCATGCGTGGGCGTCTGCGGGCGAAATAGCTGTTTTTTTGCCCCCTGAAGGCATAGCATGATCTGCTTGATAGACTCAATTTCTGTATGTTATGATTTAGACGTTGTCCAATTTTCGACATCTACTATTGTTGGAGGATAAGCCAATGCCATCTCTGAAGAGCAGCAAGACCGAGCAAAACCTGAAAGACGCTTTCGCGGGCGAATCCCAGGCGAATCGCCGTTACCTCTATTTCGCCCAGAAAGCCGACGTCGAAGGTTACAACGATGTCGCCGCGGTGTTCCGTTCCACGGCGGAAGGCGAGACCGGCCATGCGCACGGCCATCTGGAGTTCCTGGAGGAAGTCGGCGACCCGGCCACGGGCAAGCCGATCGGCGCCACCTCACTCAATCTGGCGGCGGCTATCGCCGGTGAAACCCACGAGTACACCGACATGTATCCGGGCATGGCGAAAACCGCCCGTGACGAAGGGTTCAGTGAAATTGCCGATTGGTTCGAGACCCTGGCGAAGGCGGAACGCTCCCACGCCAACCGCTTCCAGAAGGCGCTGGATCAGCTATAGGCTCGATGATTTTTCTGCAAGGGCCGGGTAGAATCCGGCCCTTTTTTACCTTCACGTCAACGCTGTTCCCTCTGTTTTCCGGCATCGCCAGCTTTGCTCCTTAAGTGCAGCACTGCGCGGCGCGGAATGCTATTAATATGACCTTTAGGATTTACCATGGCTGAAAATACTAGACGGGAAGGCAGCCTGGAAGCGCCGACCCGCCATGTCATCGACTGGCGCAGCCCTGATTTTTATAACGCCGACTCTCTCTTCGCCGAACTGGAGCGGGTCTACGATATCTGCCACGGTTGCCGGCGCTGTTTCAGTCTGTGTCATTCCTTTCCGACCCTGTTCGATCTGATCGACGCCACCGCTTCCGGCGAACCGGCCGATGTGAACAAGGCGGATTACTGGAAGGTCGTGGATCACTGTTACCTCTGTGACCTGTGTTACATGACCAAGTGCCCGTATGTGCCGCCGCATCACTGGAATGTCGATTTTCCCCATCTGATGCTGCGGGGCAAGGCAGTGAAATTCAAGCAGAATCCGCCGTCGCTGCGGGATAAGGTGCTCACCTCCACCGATCTGCTGGGCAAGCTGGCCGGCATTCCGGTGGTCAGCCAGACGGTCAATACGGTCAATCGGAATCCGGCGCTGCGCAAACTGATGCAGAATGTCATCGGGGTTCACGCCGAAGCCGAGTTGCCCGATTTTGCGCCGCGTACCCTGCGACAGCGGCAGGGCAAACATCGACCGCTCGCGGTACAGGCGCAGACCACGGAAGAGACCCGTGGCAAGGTGGCTTTGTTCGGCACCTGCTATGGCGGTAACAACGAGCCGCAACTGGGCGACGATATTGTCGCCATCTTCGAGCATAACGGCATTCCCGTGACTCTGGCGCCGGATACCCGCTGTTGCGGCATGCCCAAGCTGGAACTGGGCGATCTGGAGACGATTGAAAAGCTCAAAAATACCAACATGGCCATCCTTGCCGGACTGGTGGACGAAGGCTGGGATATCGTCGCGCCGGTGCCGTCGTGCGTGTTTATGTTCAAATCGGAATTGCCGCTGATCTTTCCGGAAGATCCGCAGGTGAAGAAAGTGGCCGCCGCTATGTTCGACCCGTTCGAATATCTCTGGCTGCGGCACAAGGCCGGCCTGTTGCGCACCGATTTCAAGAACTCTCTGGGCACGGTCAGCCATCATCCGCCCTGCCATCTGCGGTCGCAGAATATCGGCAACAAGACCCGCGATGTTCTGGCGTTGGCGCCCGACACCAAAGTGCAGGTGATCGAGCGCTGCGCCGGGCATAACGGCACCTACGGCATCAAGACCGAAAGTTATGAGATATCGATGAAGATCGGCAGGCCGGTATTCGAACAGATCAAAAAAGCCGCGCCCGCTCACTACGCCAGCGATTGCCCCATGGCGGGCCACCGGATCCAACATGGCTGTCAGGACGGTTCCCACGCGGAACATCCCCTGGCGCTGTTGCGGCTGGCTTACGGCATCTGAAGGGTGCAATTGTAGTAGGGGCGGTTCGCGAACCGCCCCTACCGACCGAACCGAGGTAGATATTTTGTAGGGGCGGTTCGCGAACCGCCCCTACTTGCCGTTTTCGCAATTTTCTTATGCGGCAGGGGCTTCCGGCCTCTGCCACATCCGCCAGAGGAGCCGATCATGCAGAAACTGACCCGTGCCGATTTGCTGTCCCTCGAGCGATACGCCGACCAGCGTAAGGCCTTCCGTGCCCAGGTGATGGAACACAAAAAGCCCCGTCGCGTGACCCTGGGCGAGCATGTGACGCTGTTATTCGAGGATCGTCTGACCATTCAATACCAGATTCAGGAGATGCTGCGGGTGGAACGGATTTTCGAGCCTGAGGGTATCGAGGACGAATTAGGCGCCTATAATCCATTGATTCCCGACGGCGGCAATTTAAAAGCGACCTTGCTGGTCGAATTCGAAGAGGTGGAGGAACGCAAACAAGCTTTGCAGGAATTGATCGGCCTGGAGGATAAAATCTGGATCAAAATCGGCGATTTCGAGCCGGTTAAACCGATTGCCGATGAGGATATGGAACGGGAGAATACAGAGAAAACCTCGTCGGTACATTTTCTGCGTTTCGAGTTTACTCCTGAGATGATTGCCGCCGCCAAAAATGGCGCACCGCTGGCTATCGGTGTCGATCATCCCCGTTACAGCGCCACCCTGGCGCCGATTCCCGAAGCGACGCGGGCAGCCTTGGTGGCGGATTTCGATTAAGGGATGGCGGCGAATTTCTGCTGGCGCCTGCCAGTGTTACAGTAAAAGTAGATTTTTCACACCCTCTGTGGTGAGCAGGGAAGTTGAGAGATAACAAGCAAAAGAGGGTTGTACCGGTTAAAATAGCGCGATTTTTTAACTGAACGCTATTGCCAGCATGCCAATGAACAACGTGTACGACGCTTCCGCCATCGAGGTGCTCAGCGGACTCGATCCGGTGCGCCGGCGGCCGGGGATGTACACCGATACCAGCCGTCCCAATCACCTGGCGCAGGAAGTCATCGATAACAGCGTGGACGAGGCCATCGCCGGTCATGCCGGCGCCATCCAGGTGATTCTGCATGAAGATGGTTCCCTGACCGTTATCGACGACGGCCGCGGGATGCCGGTGGATATCCATCCCGAGGAGGGCATTCCGGGGGTGGAGCTGATCCTGACCCGGCTGCACGCCGGCGGCAAGTTCTCCGATCGCAGTTACCGCTTCGCCGGCGGTCTGCACGGGGTGGGCGTCTCGGTGGTGAATGCCCTGTCCAGCCGACTGGAGGTCTGGGTCCGGCGCGACGGCCAGGAATACCATATAAGCTTTGCCCACGGCGAGAAGCAATCCAAGTTGCAGCCGATAGGTCAGGTGGGACGCCGCAATACCGGCACCACTGTGCGCTTCTGGCCCGAGGTGCGCTATTTCGACTCGCCGAAATTCTCCGTGCCCCGGCTCAAGCACGTGCTGCGTGCCAAGGCGGTGCTCTGCCCCGGTCTGAAAGTCAGCTTCTGCGATGAGGCCACGAAGGAGCGGGTGGAATGGTGTTACCAGGATGGCCTGACCGAGTACCTGAAAGAAGCCTTGCAGGGCGCCGAAATTCTGCCCGATCCGCCCTTCGTCGGCCATATGAGCGGCGAACGTGAGGCCGCCGATTGGGCATTGAGTTGGCTGCCCGAAGGCGGCGAGCTGGTGACCGAGAGCTATGTGAACCTGATTCCCACACCCCTGGGCGGCACCCATGTCAACGGTTTGCGGTTGGGTCTGGTCGAGGCGGTGCGGGAATTCTGCGAGTTTCGCAATCTGCTGCCGCGCGGGGTGCGCATCGTCCCCGAAGATGTGTGGGAAAACTGCTGTTACGTCATTTCGGTCAAGCTGCAAGACCCGCAATTTTCCGGCCAGACCAAGGAACGCCTGTCCTCCCGTGAGTGCGCCGTGTTCGTCGGCGGCGTGATCAAGGATACCTTCAGCCTGTGGCTGAATCAGCATACCGAAGCTGGCGAGCGCATCGCCCAACTGGCGCTGCAAAATGCCCAGAAGCGGCTGCGTTCCAGCAAGAAGGTAGTGCGCAAGAAAGTGACCGCCGGTCCGGCGTTGCCGGGCAAGCTGGCGGATTGCACCAGCCAGGACCTGAACCGCACCGAGTTGTTTCTGGTGGAAGGCGATTCCGCCGGCGGCTCCGCCAAGCAGGCGCGCGATAAGGAATTTCAGGCGATCATGCCGTTGCGCGGCAAGATTTTGAACACCTGGGAAATCCATTCCGATGAAATCCTGGCCTCACAGGAGATTCATGATATCGCCGTCGCCATCGGCGTCGATCCGGGTTCGGACCGGCTGGATGGCTTGCGCTACGGCAAGGTCTGCATCCTGGCCGATGCCGATTCCGATGGCTTGCATATCGCCACTTTGT
This sequence comes from uncultured Pseudomonadota bacterium, assembly GCA_903844665.1. Lineage (GTDB taxonomy): Bacteria > Pseudomonadota > Gammaproteobacteria > Competibacterales > Competibacteraceae > CAIMUS01. The sequence goes on along the minus strand of CAIMUS010000040.1, from coordinate 27,402 downwards.
TATGTGCGCTGTTCATCCGCCATTTTCGCTTCCTGGTGGCAACCGGTCATGTGTTTATCGCCATGCCGCCTTTGTTTCGGATCGATATCGGCAAGGAGATTTTCTATGCGCTGGATGAGGCCGAGAAGCAGGGGATTCTGGACCGTATCGCCGCCGATAAGAAAAAAGGCAAGGTCAGCATCACCCGGTTTAAAGGTCTGGGGGAGATGAACCCCCTGCAATTGCGGGAGACCACCATGGACCCCGTCGCCCGGCGGTTGGTGCAGTTGACCATCGCCGACGAAGACGGCACCGATACCCTGATGGATATGCTGCTGGCCAAGAAACGGTCGGCGGACCGCCGCAGTTGGCTGGAGGAGAAGGGCAATCTGGCGGAGGTGTTGTAAGTTTCCTGGGAGCGCCGGCGTCCTCGCCGGCCTGCATCCACTCCTGGGAGCGCCGGCGTCCCCGCCGGCCTGCATTATTTCAAGTTAAAGAGATTCTTAATTCTTGAAACCGTAAGCTCCCTGCCAAGCACCTTGGTGGTGTCATGATCTGGATCGAGTCGCTTCAGCATTTTATACAAATTCTCCGCCGATTCTCTCTTACCTGTCCTGATGAAGAAAATACCTAGTATCCCATAGAAACCTGTGACTTCGGAGATGTGAAAATCGTTTCTATGGGGATAGAGCAGCTTTAGATCGAACTTGTTATCGAAAATTTTATAAATTTCATCGAGATTGTTATGACGGAGACAATACTCGGCGTAGTTTGTCCGGGCAAACAGATAATCCGGATGCTTTTGATAATTTTCGATAATCAATGCATCTGCTTTTTTGGGATTGCCGGTTTTCAGGTAAGCAGCCATCAAGTAATTGTAGATTTTAGGAATATCGGGATATTGCTGTTTTAATTTCTCCAGAGGCTCGATGGCTTGTTTCGGATTGCTCTGGACCAGGTAATACAATTCCTCCAGGCGATCCTTGATTTCGGCAGGTGTTTTCTTTTCATCTTTAGTGTCGACCGGATCGTAGCTGACATTGAATGATGACAACCGAATTGGCCGACTGAGATCGAGTTGCCCTGAATCGGTTCCCAGCAATAGATCATCGTCGGGCGACAGCAAAACGTCATCCTCTCTGCCAGCAACCTGCAATTGCCGGGATTTCCGCTTGGCTTCCCATTTCTTCTTTTTTAAGGCGGCGCGCCTTTGCTTGAGGCTATCCTGTTTGGTACCCATGGTTCTCTCAATAGCTCAGTCTATGTGGTGTGGTGTGGTGTGGTTTGCGGCATTCAAGTTTAACATGCCAGTCCCCATTCGTGCACCGGCAAGCCGCTGCGCTGCCATCGCAGATAAGCCGCCGTCAGCGCCTGCCTATCGCCGCCGCAGCGGGCCACATAGGCGCGCTGCCAGGCCGCGCCGGTCCGGCCGCTGCTAAGGCGCGCTTCGATAATACCCAGGTAAGTGTCGATATCGGCTGGATTAATATCCAGGGATTCCAGCCCCTGTCTTGCCAGCGGTAGTAGTTCTTGCAGCAGCAGTTGGCGCAGTTCCACCAATCTGCCGTTCAGCCAGATGACCTCCGCCTGTAAGCCGTGGCGGGCGGCATTGTAGAAGTTGGCACGACTTTGTGCAAAGGGCAGGGAGTGCTCGGGCAACGGCGCTGTCCGGCCCAGGCGGTGCAGCAGGCCGTAAAACAGCGCCGCATTGGCGATCATATCGGGGATGCTGGGGCCTGCCGGCGCCACCCGGTGTTCGATGCGCAGATGGGGATTGCCGGCCTTGTCGAAGCCGATCAAAGGCCGGTTCCAGCGCCAGATCGTGCCGTTGTGCAGGCGCAAATGGTACAACTCCGCCGGTGGCGTATCCTGGCATTCCGGCAGCAGTGGCGGATAGTGCGCCAGGTTTTCCAGAAACAGTTCCAGCAGGGATGATCGCAGATAGCCGCTGCCGAAGGTGACCCGACGGTAAACCGGGTCATCCCCATCGATATCCCCGCCTATCGCGACCGACTGTTCGAACAGGGGGATGCGGGTTTCCTCCCACAGCGCCTTGCCGAACAGAAAAGGGGAGTTGGCGGCAGCAGCCACCATCGGCGCCGCCAGCACCAGCGCGGTGTTGTAAAAAGCCGCCGCTTCGTCGGGTTTGACCTGGAGGTGAATCTGAAAAGAGGTGGCGGCGGCTTCCAGCATGACATCGTCATGTTCGATATGCAGCGCGTCGGCGCCCTCGATATTCAGCCGCAGCGGACGGCCGTGCCGCAACCGCATCACCTGTTCGTTCAGGGCACGGTAGCGGGCGCGGGGCGTCATGCTGGCCACCGTCAGTTCCTGTTGCCGCACGGTGGGCAGGATGCCGACCATCGCGAGGCGGGCGCTGAATTCCCCGGCCACCCGGTCGCTGTAATTCCAGAGCCGGTCCAGTTCTTCCTGCATGTAATGCAAGGCTCTACCTTCCAGGCGCCGCGCCGGGGTGTTGAATTCGACGTTGAACTGGGCCAGTTCCGGCACCACCAGCGGATTTTGCAGCCGCTCCAGATAAGCTTCGTTGATAGGCGCCGGGCGATACTGACGATCCACCAGCCAGGCTTCCAGCTCGAAGCCGCCGATGCTGGCGTCCACCGCAAAGCGCTCTTGCTGGAACCAGGATTCCAGCAGCGCGGTTTCCTGCTGTAACCGTTGGCTGAATTGTTGAAAGTCGTGCTCTGTGAACTGACAGGTGTCGATTTCCTGGCCCATCGCCGTACTCCGCTGCGGGCGTGTGCCCGCCGATCAAGGTAATGGTATGTTTATAGGCGAATCGGTGGAGATTGGCAATGTGGGTTTCGGAAAACTGCCCCTGGGAGCGCTGGCGTCCCCGCCGGCTTATAGCCCTACATCCTCGTAAATCTGTTCGATAGGGAGCGTCAAACCAACAGACGCCAGTTCGACCTGCTCATTTTCATGGTAGGTCTTCAGTTCCCAGTCTGTGCCGGTTCTGCGATAGCCCTGTACTTCCATCCTTTCCTGCGCCACGAGCTGGTGTAGCCTGGATGGAGCGGAGCTTGCGAAGCGCAATCCAGGTTTCCCCGGCCATAATCATCGTTTGGGCTATAGCAATCTACAGGAAAGCCAGCTTGCCAAGGTTGATAGCGATGCAAAGGAGGGTGCTGGCCAGAACGATGATCAAGACCAACGTTCCATTTAAAGAAAGGGTGAATGCTATCCAATCGAGCGTTCATTCGGCGCAATACGCTAACGCTATTGTGCCCTACGTGGGCTGTCCCCGATTTCACCCGATTTCAAAACAGTGTCGATGAATCGGGAGCAACGTGAAGTCATGCGACCGCCGAGGGAGTCGATTTAACTTTATCATAATCCATATAACCTTGTGTTTGGGCAAGGTGTTTTAATGTGTCATAACTGAACCCGAATATTTGTTGTCCCGGCTGAACCACTGTCTGAAAATGTGCCCGATCTTGTCCATCTGCCGATTGCATCAAGGCTTTCACTCGCAAAGTTTGGTCAGGATTAATACCAATAAAGAAACGCATAGTCTCACCTTGCTACCACGTTTTAAGCCAGCTTTCAATCAAAGCTGTTGTCTTGGGGAAGGCATCGATAAGGCGTAAAGCAGTCGCTGTGCCACCTCCTTGCAATTCGGCAAAGATTTCGGCAAACGTTTCAGCCCGCCCTGCCTCAGCCGCTTGTAAACAGTATTCCAGTTCATCCATTACAGAGCGCCATTTTCCCAGATCGCTTTGAATGTTATGCACATCCTTGAAATAAGCCTGAATGAAATTTTCGTTTTGGCTGAACTGGCAAATTCTATCCAAAGCATGACCGTACTCATGCCTGACCAGAGTTGCGGCTCGCTGCATCGATGTATCGATCACCGTTCCAGGTAAACCATACAGGGCGTGCTGTTGGGCTATCGCAATGATTTTCCCAGCGAATGTACCTCCATCCGCGTGGTTCCAAGTCGCATCGGTCGGGTATCCCGGCGGATGTTGCCCCACCAGTCGCGGTATTGCTATGGTTAGTGTGGGCGCCAGGATCACTCGATAACCTGCCTGCTCAACGGCATGCACAATGGACTGCGGTAGTGATCCGATGGCTTCCTGGACAGCCTGCTGCAAATCGGTGCGGACAATGCCGACAACAACAATTTCTGGCATAGGTAACGGGCAAATTCAATAAAGCATGTCGGATCCAGGGTTATACAAGAAAATCGGGGTTTGTCCCGAATGGCACTAACTTTTCACGTAACCTATTGATTCCGCTATTTTTTAGGCCATCAGCTTGGCTTTAAATTGACGGTAGTGTTCCAAAACTGTTGCGAATCATTTATAAGTAACTGTTTGAATAACCTAATTTTTTCATACCAACACTTTCGTAACACCACCCGGTTATGATACCTCAAAATGGCCTCAAAGTGGCATAAATACTAATATAAATTAACAACTTATATGAAAAGTTAGTGCCATTCGGGTTTGTCCCCGATTTCTGGTCCCCGATTTCTGCTGGTGGAGCAGAATGCCAATATGGCCTTGGGCTTGGCTTCGCGAGCCTACGTTCTGGAAACCGGCACGGTGATCCTGAGCGGCGCCGGCCAGGAATTGTTAGGTGATCCTCGGGTCAAGGCGGCTTACCTGGGGACGTAGGGTTACGGCGCCGGGTCGATCCCACTTCATGGTTTTGTAGGAGCGAGCTTGCTCGCGAACTGCGCTGCTTTGCCGGCGGACCGTTCCATTCGCGGGCAAGCTCAGGGTTAGGCAGCGGCAGTCATTTCACAGGGAGCATTCAGCAGTTCCTTATCCGGGTCAAAATCCAGCATGCCAATTTCGCTGGTTTCGATTTCTTCAATCTCGGCCATCTCTTTGGCGATAGACAGAATATCGTAATAGGCGAACCGTTTACCTTCCGCAAACTCACCAGATTCAGTAGCCGCCGTCCGTGCTGCTTCCACAGCCGCTTGCAAAAGCTGTTCAAGAATAATCGCGCACTTAGCGTTTTTATCCACGACGATCCTCCAAAATGCTTTTCAAAATATCGATGTGCTCACGTTGCCGTTGAATATCTTTTGACCACTTGGACCGATACTGTTCCACCTGTTCCGGCGAATAATGATGCGCTTGTCCTAATTTGGTGGCAGGGTCAGCGATCCAGGTTTCATGCGCTGCAATCTGCTTATCGATAGAACGAACCGACTTGTCAATCAAATGATCGGGTAGCTTTTCATAGTCCCTCAAGAAATTCTTATGCTTCCCACCCTGCTTCGCAATCTCATACGCTGTGGTTTCAGCGGCAGCTTCTTGAGCAGCCTCTTCAGCAGTCGTAGTGGTAGCTTCTTCGGCGGCTTCTTCAGCGGCAACTTCTTCAGCGACAGTTTCTTGAGCAGCCTCTTCTTCGGCAGCTTCTTCGGCAGCTTCTTCGGCAGTTTCTTGAGCAGCCTCTTCAGTAGTCGTTGTAACAGCTTCTTCGGCAGCTTCTTCAGCGGCAGTTTCTTGAGCAGCCTCTTCAGTAGTCGTTGTAACAGCTTCTTCGGCAGCTTCTTCAGCGGCAGTTTCTTGAGCAGCCTCTTCAGCAATCGTGGTGACAGCTTCTTCGGCAGCTTGTTCAGCGGCAGCTTCCTCAGCAGCAGCTTCTTGAACAGTCTCTTCAGCAGTCATTGTGACAGCTTCTTCGGCAGCTTCTTGAGCAGCCTCTTCAGCAGTCGTGGTGACAGCTTCTTCGGCAGCCTCTTCAGCAGTCGTTATGGCAGCTTCTTCGGCAGCCTCTTCAGCAGTCGTTATGGCAGCTTCTTCGGCAGTTTCTTCAGCGGCAGCTTCTTGAGCAGCCTCTTCAGCAGTCGTGGTGACAGCTTCTTGAGCAGCCTCTTCAGCAGTCGTTATGGCAGCTTCTTCGGCAGCTTCTTCAACGGCAGCTTCTTGAGCAGCCTCTTCAGCAGTTGTGGTGGCAGTTTCTTCGGCAGCTTCTTCAGCAATCGTTGTGGCAGTTTCTTCAGCGGCAGCTTCTTGAGCAACCTCTTCAGCAGTCGTGGTGGCAGCTTCTTCGGCAGCTTCTTGAGCAATCTTTGAGCTAGCCTCTTTGGCAGTCGTGGCGGCCGTTTCTTCAGCAGGCTCTTCGGCCGCCTCTCCAGCAGTCGTGGTGGCCGCTTCTTCAGCCGGCTCTTCGGCTGCTTCTTGAGCAGTCGTGGTGGCCGTCTCTTCGGCAGGCTCTTCGGCTGCTTCTTGAGCAGTCGTGGTGGCCGCTTCTTCAGCCGGCTCTTCGACCGCATCTCCAGCAGTTGTTTCGGCCGTTTCTTCAGCCGCCTCTCCAGCCGCCTCTCCAGCCGCCTCTCCAGCAGTTATTTCGGCCGTTTCTTCAGCCGGCTCTTCGACCGCCTCTCCAGCAGTCGTGGTGGCCGCTTCTTCAGCAGGCTCTTCGGCCGTCTCTCCAGCAGTCGTGGTGGCCGCTTCTTCAGCAGGCTCTTCGGCCGTCTCTCCAGCAGTCGTGGTGGCCGCTTCTTCAGCAGGCTCTTCGGCCACCTCTCCAGCAGTCGTGGCGGTCGCTTCTTCGGCAGTCTCTTCGGCTGCTTCTTGAGCAGTCGTGGTGGCTGCTTCTTCGGCAACCGTTTCAGTAACAGCCTCGCTGGCAGTTTCGACTGGTTCCGTAGGTGGCTCCGCTAGTGGCAGCTCGGCTGGTGGCGACTCCGCCGGAGGAGCCTCCGCTGGTAGATGTGTCGATTCTAACAACGCTTCATCACGTTCTGTCCCACGGCTGATACCTCCTCCGGTCTTGCCTGAACTCGAACGACCGGTAGTTTTATCACCGCTATCGCTATCGCCATCTCCATCTTGATCAGTCACCTCAGATTCGGATATTGGCTCCCACTGATCACTGTGGTCAAAATCCAATGGCGATTGCGCATTTTCCGCCGCGTTGTCAGTCTCGCTTCCTACCTGTTGAATGGATGCTTCATCTGCTGTAGTGGGCTCCGAAATCGGTTCCCCTAGATCATCGTCGTCATAATCCAATAGCGATTGCGTGCTTTCCCCTACATTATCAGCTTCGCGTCCTACCTGCTGAATGGATGCTTCATCTGCTGTAGTGGGCTCCGAAATCGGTTCCGCCGAGTCATCGTTGTTATCCCAAGAAAGTGATGATCCGGTATCCTCCGTCACTGCCGTCTTGTTTGGATCATTTCCATCTAGCGCCTGCATCCAGTCCTCGTAAGTCCAGTCAGCCGTCGCTTCGGAGGACTCAGAAACATTACCCAACGACGCAGGACCACCCGTTTCTCCGCCAAACAATCCGCCAGAGCTTCCGGACTTCGATTCTCCGCTATCACTGCCAGCTTTCCCGGCCGTGGCGTCAGAGACCTCGCCAGAGATGCTGCTGGGAAGAATCGGTCCTTCCATATCGGAAGCCATTAGCCCCTCTCTTAGCCTTTGGTGGGGAACAGAGATGCGTGGATTGGTCTGCCGTCGCCCGCCGACAGCGGAAGCGTCAAAAGCCTTGGCTGATCAAGCTGTTGTTCGAACACAACCATGTCGACGCCACGCCCCGATTCCGCGCGAAGTGAAGTTACAAAACGCTTCTGCTCCTCGGTAAAGTTCATGGCGTTACCTAGAAAATCCCGGTCATCGGCTGCGGTCAACCGTAACATGATTTTTAGATTAGTGTTTTTTACCGCTTCCGGAACGATCTTGGTCGGAATCTGCTCGACAATGATCAATCCCTGACCAAATGCCCGAATTTCAGCAAGCATGTCAACGAATAAAGAAACCGATTTCGCTTGAGCGCCAACGCCTGCGAATTCGCCACGGCCGCCGTGACCGACGTTAGCCAGAATTCGGTGCGCCTCTTCAATCACGAGCACATGTTTCAGACTATCATCGGGCGTTTCACCTTTTTCTCGCGCATCCAGATCATCGGCCTGGCGGCGCTCGAACAAGAACGTCATGATAAACGCCATCAGCAAGGCCTTATGTTCATCATCCGGTACGCCGTCCAGTTCCAATACTTGTCGGCCGGTGAGGAGGTCACGAAAGGGATCGAAACACTCCTCATCCTGAAGATAACGTTCATCTGCCTTCCGTGCGGCAATTCCGATCATGCTGCTCATCATTGCGTCAAATCGACGTTTAAACACTTGTGTCCATTGCTCGCGAAGTTCAGCGAGCCGAGGTTGATCTTTGTCGACGGTGATGACTTTTGGTAGAAACTCTCTAAGAAAGTACGCTTGGAAGCCACGTAAAGAGGGATGAATCACGAAGATTGTGCGGTTTTGATTTTTTAGAGTCCATCCCTGTTTTCGATGTGCATCTTTCCCACCCCGTGAAAACATCTGCAACTTACAGCCGAAAGCTGACTGATCTGTGTAATAGCCGCGAATACCCGCATCGAGAATCATCGCCAGCACCGGGTCGAGCGGAAATGCGGCTTCAAAACATGATTTCAAGTACGATGCATGACGAGCTACTGACACACCCGCTTGTAGCCGCATTGGATTGAACTCGAGAAAGTCGGGTACAGGCTTACCATCTTTATCGCCTTCAAGCCTCTTACGACGAATCCTAAGGAGCGGCACCTTCTCCAAATGCGCATAATACTCTGTCTTCACCGGCTCAATGATGAGGAACTGGATGTTTAAACGTGCCAGTTCGCGTATGAGGAACAAAGTGGTTACTGTCTTACCGGAGCCAGTGCTCCCAACAATGAACGCATGTTTCGTTAGATCCTTTGGGTTGAGCGTATGCCATTCGCCTCCTAACCCGGCCGCTGGTCCATCATCGGCCGCTGCAGCCCCTCTCCGCCCCCGTGCAATCCCGATCCTAATTCGGTCAGCAGGGGGCGAAGCTGGATGCCCGGCCACGGTCGAGACCGGATAGGCGTCACTACGCGAAGGATCCGAGAACGGTGGAACTAAGCGGGTGTCCAGACCCGGAAGACCCTCCTCGTCCGACACGGGCAAAGCAGCCACCGCAGCCGCTTCGTCGATCGTATAGAGGTGCGGCAGTTCGATCAGGAATTCCTCAAACAACGGTTCGATATCGTCCGTATCAATTCCATCTCGCGTTGCCTCGTCCCGAAGCCGGACGCGCCGCTTATTCCACCTCTCCGGTGTCCACCGCATGCGATGTGGCACATCGTGCCACGGGTCTCCAAGGCTATCGAGCGGCGCGGGTACGGGCTCGCGGATGCTAAAGGATCGCAGTCCCCCGAGGCGCGCACAGACATGCAAGGCAACCGAACGGGAGGCAACCGGCGTCGCGGCGGCGACCCGCAGCGACATGACGCAGAGGAACCGATCGGGAAGCAAAAACCGATCGTATTGCGCGCGGAGACTCGCCAAATCGGCGAACCCCGCATTGGCAATCCCCCCCCCAAAAGGCTGAAGGGCTGCTCCCCAGAACATAGCAATGCGGCGATAGCTATCGAGCCGCGCGGGGTCCACCGGAGCAATCGCGATACTGACGATGCTCGGCACCTGTGTGCGCAGTTCCTGGAACAGCATCCGGAGGCTTCGCGGGTTGATCTCAAGCGCGCCACTGACTGGAAGGCACAGGCGTTCGAATTCGAGTTCGCCTCGCGTGACAGGGCGACTGAGTAGGCGCCGTTGCTGCGTGTCGAAGGCATTCCACGCGGCTCCTGGCGTGGAAGCCACTGTAGACCCCTGAGTCCCTGACGTGTCCAGCGTATCGAGAAGACGCCAAGGCAGATCCACAAAATTAAGTCGCCGCTCGATCCGCGCGATGTGCCAAGCCACCGGCAGTGCATCATTCGGACTGGCGAACAGAGACGCCTTTGGCTGGCAGGTGCGCCATCCGTAATCAGGCGGCAGGGCATTGGCGATGCTTTGTACGGCATCGTCGGAAGGCGAAGTGTTGTGCACGTTGATCACAAGGCGGTTGCGGCGATCCTCGGGTTCGGCGATGAGGCAAAACTCGACGACTGGTTCTCCGTTCTGGGCCGGGCTCGTGCCTGCACCTTCCCTCATCATCCCTTGCGAAAGAAGTTCCTGTATGGCGCTCCATAGCGTCTGTTGTGCGCATAGATTCTCGATCTTAAGTTGCGTGTTCTCGCCTCTATCGAAGCGCGGAACGTAAGCCGCCTCGAACGACACGCCTGGAGTTGTCATAGCATCGTACCTTCCACGGTTGCAGTAGTGTTAATCGGGAAATGGGCTGTCCGTGGCAGGACGCGGCCCACTGCCCTCCAGATCCTCGGTTGATCTGCTCCGTTGGAGTATGTGAAGGGGACCAGACTGTAGCGGAAGGCTGTCTGTGGCGGGAGGCGGCCCACTACTCTCCGTACCCCCGCCTGGTCTGGGCCGTTCGATTCTACGGGGGGGACCAGACTGCGGGATGAAAGGGCCCGCTGGTGCTGGAGGACTCGGCCCCAAAATCCGGTTAAACACCTCGATACGAACTTTCGGCGGCGTGGTGGGTTGAGCGAGAATTTTATCGGACGTTGTCCGACCTATGTCCCCGTACTCTCTGGCGATTGCTCCCAGCTCCTGGGTCGCTTGGTTCACATGAGTGTCAAACTCCTTATAAAGTGCATCGATTTCCTGATGAAATTTTTGCGCATCTGGAGTTAAATGAACGGTCACCGGCTGCACCGACAATGTAATTAGATCAAGGAGACGAATATTAACGGTGTCACTGGCGTCCGTTTGAACGCTGACATTTGTGAAACGCCGTAACGCTTGTTCGACCGCAACGCGCAGTTTGTTTTGCAGCTTAGCACTGATGCCTGACATCCCTTGGTCCAGGCGGATCATCTTCCCATATTCCTGCCGGACTTGTTCGATCAGGGGCGTGACATTCTTAAAGGCATCGAAAACATAGGCTCGTATCTCTTCCTCACGATCTACGCGAAGGCCGGTTAAGGCGATCGTACGGCACGCAGCAACTTGCATATCAAGCACTTGCTTGAGCTGCGACACCTGCATACGCATTGAGCCATGGAGAGACTGCAAGCTCGTAATAGAATAGGTGCCCGACCCTGACGCCGAGTCGATAGCATTGTCCAATTCGTTTCCGATCGCTAGGTCCAGATCCTGCCGTAGCTTGCTCGCCACGTCCGAGCCGTGCAGTAGCCGGTGTTGAAGTCCATAAAGTTCATCGATCGCGATGGTTACGTCGCGACCACGAAGGTGACCGAGATAGACTTCTGGAGAAACAGTGTGTAAATACAAGTCAATGGGGCACTCAAAATATCCAGTGTGGCCATGACGTACAAGACTGATCTTACCCCCTGTGCCGACCGATTGTTCCAACTCGTCGAGGTTTAAAAGTAACCAGCGGGCACTTGTTAAATCATGCCAATCCAATGTGCTATGCACACGGAAGTGACGAGCGTCACTATCGGGACGGGAGAGAAGAATGACCTTTTTATTATGCGCAATGACACGGAATTGAAACGGCTTGTACTCGCCGTTCACAGCGTCGGGGAGTTCTCTCAGCACGCCGGTTGGAAGACCGAGATCGAGATCAAGAGTAATACGCTCAGTTTCGGAGACCGATCCCAGTTGTGTCAGCCAAATCCCCCCGACTGCGAACGTGAGAACTACCAGTTGAAATGCGGTGAATTCAGCTAGACCATTTGGTAGTGCGTGCAGGACCACGCTCGGCGGATCGGCGTAAGCGACAAAGGCGAGAGGGATGAAGTAGCCGATTAGCAGGCCTGCAGCGCTTGCCACGTCACGGTGCACCGCTGGTACCACAGCCAGGATAAGCTGCGTCATGCCATAGCCGAGCAGGAGGACCAAGGCACCGCCAAAAAACGGTGCCCAAAAGGGTCCCCCTGAAAGGAGCGTTATGCACGGGGCCAGGATTACGAGAGCGAGAATGAACACTAATAGCTCAAGGGCGATCCTCCAGACATCGATGTTGATGGTTGCCGCCTCGGAATTGCTTTGTAGGCTTCGACGCCAGACGTCGACAATCCAATTTCCTGGCCAAGTCTCGCGAAGCCTTCTGGGTAGCCAACGTCTCCAAGGGGAACTGCGCAGCGATACCCCACCAATGCCGAGAAGCAGAATTTGGAGGGACGAAACTAGGAGAGCAAAGCCTGTTCCTCGCGGTTCCAAGGCCGATTTGCCCGCCATCACAGTGCCGGCGATCCACATGGAGAGCGAACCGGTGCCACGAGCGTTCAACAAAGCATCGATAGCGACGAGTAGGTAAAGCGTCCAACCGATGATGGTCCAGACACCGGACCCTGATACCCGAAGAGCTTCAACATCCTGCTTGAATTTCTCAATCGGGTCTATCGTGCCCGTCGGCACATTCGTGATCGTCGAAAGAGAGCCTGGCAAGGCCGAGGAAGAAGCGGTGGACTGCATTGTAAGTACTCCTTATGTGCGTTAGCACATTAACTAACTATTTGCATGCTGCGTTGGCGCATGAACTCCGACCCACCCGACCGGGCTTGTCAGGTGATCGTGAATGCCATTTCTGGTGCAATTAGACGGTAGCCGGTAAATCCGATTCATAAGTTGATGGAACATCAAAATCGTCCTCAATAATTCAAAATCTCTTCATCGGTCGGAGGTAACCTATTCCTTCGGCTCGGTGCTGAAGATCTCCCTTTAGGGGTAGGATGGGGGACCGCGAGACCGGTCACTGTTGCGTTGCCATCCTTTTTTTGCGGTGTGGCTCTTTGCGGTGTGGCTCTTTGCTGCGCAACTTTTTGCTGTGCGATTTGCTGCAGAAGAATAGTGAGAATTTTCCCAATCCTCGACAAGATCGCGGATGGCAATAAAATCCCATTACACTGATTCAGATCGACACTGTAACATTTTCCTGAATCCAGCCCGCTACTTGTAGCAATAGTGAACGATTTCTTATAGTAGTCGTATGCTGCTTCAGGTGCGCCCAGTTCCTCGGCAGCACGACCAAGGTAATAATATCCGAGATCGCTGCGTGTATTAATTAGGATAACTTGGAGTGCCAATCTGCTCCAATCTCGACGGACATAAAGCTCCTTCATAGTAGACAAATTAGCGTTAAATTTGCCTGCACATTCTCTAGACTGGCAGGTAAGTTCTATCGTCCCTTGTTTGAGCTGATTAAGCAGATGATTTTGCATGGCAGGCGGAATGTAGTAGGTCTCAACAGTCTCAACCGCACAACTTGCCAGCATAGTGGAAATGAACGCTACTAGAATAATTTGATGTTTGACTATTGTGTTTGACATTTTCGCTCCGCCCAGATGCCTAAGTTTTTACTTTGCGCATATTTTTCATGTTCCCGATATTCTTGGGGGGCATCACGAGTCATTTCGGCGACCCCTATTCGTAAAGCATTTATAGAGAGATCATGCTCGTTCAAGTTCTTGCCATTGAAATAGGTACAGCGATAGGTAGAACTTGCCGTTGGTTCGCAGTGAATGCCCTTGTCCGCCCCAATATTGCTCATGTCTTCTGTTATCATGCTTAGAAGTCTTTTACCGCCAGATGATTTTACCCAGTCGTCAAGTTTCTGATCATAATACATAATGCACGGCGCGATCGGGCCAATCCACGCCAACCGAATATCGTTGCCTCCAACTGTTACATAGTTACTGTTGTCGCGGACAGCGGTCAGCTTGCCAATAATCGGCGGTTTCACATTTTTGGGAGCAGCGCTAACGGATTCATCCCGTAACCGTGTACCTTGGCCAGTCGAAAGCACCGGCACCTTTTTAACGACGACAGGAGGTACCGACGGCGTTCCAGATGAAGAGGATCCCAAAAAGGGATGCACTGCAAATGCCATTATAACGACTATAAGGCTTCCGACTATGACTTTACGGATGGCTGGGGATGTTTCACTCATCCACGAGGTAATAACTGCGAACACCCAGTTCACCCACGAGGTCGCTGGCTGCGTTGGGGGTGGCCGGGGCCTACGTCGCGTATGCGCATTTTGGCTGGCGCACCGCGGGCATCCTAAACCTCCGAAGCTTGCTCCCCATCCGCAAACCTGGCAAGCCGTTGCGGACCGCTCCAGTTCTTGCAAATGTTTTACCCACTCTGCAGCCGCTGGTCGACCATCGCTCGGTCCCTCGAAACACCGGTCAAAAAGTTCCCGAAGTCCGTGTGGCAAATACTCGTGGATAGAATCCGGAGCGGGATCAACTTGGGTGTGTTTCCGTAAACCATAGGGGTATTGGCCATTTTTGATATGCGATACGAAGTCAGAGGGAAACGTGGGATCATCATGTCCCGGTTTTAGTACACAATGATACGGGTGGATGTTTAGATTTATGAGACGAAAGATCTGAATACCAAGAGCGAAACGTTCTTGTACTAGATCAATCGAGCGATTACTTTCGCCTTCGCGAAGACCAAGGCGCTCGCGACACATTATTTCCCGAAAAACGGGACCAGCCGGAAAATCACTACTTCCGCTTCTAAAACGGAAGCCATCGCAATCCAAGAGTGAAACGCGACCTGTCTTATGTATAAAAATATTTCCGTAGTTTAAATCTGGGACATAAACCTCATGCCTATTGAGTTCGGCAACTCGTTTTGCAAGATAACGTGCTATAACTAATCGTAGTTTGAGGGTTTCGTTAAAACCGGCATCTCGTTGGTCGTTTGGGTCCAAATAACGTTGAAGGGAAATTGATTCACTTTTTATTACCTTCGGCATCGAGAAACCGATCACATTTGACCGATTGAAATCAGAATAAATTATTTCGCTTGGCCATGCATATTTTGGTAAGCGATAGTCTGCATTTGTGGAGCCACGCGAAGGCCTAGAAATATCATAGAATAATGGGATACGAATGTCGAACATTGCTCGTAGTCGAATTTCGACATCTCGCGGCAATTTTCCTCTCTCGTAGATCTTTAGTTTAACGGTGGACACGTCGACGTCATCCCAAACTTCAGCCTGACCGCCTCTCTCCCCGGTGTACCCAGACCGGGGGGAACACAATCTGTGATTTCCATCGCAATCAAATGCATGGTAGGAAGGGGCCATAAAACGAGCCTATAGCACTGGAGGGATCGTCCTCGATAGCCACAGAAGGGTCTTATCATCGTCCGAGCATTCATTCGCCTGAGCACAGGTCAAAGTATCGAGTAATTTTTTTGCCGCAAGGTTATGATCATCGGCACCCGTCAGATATTCCGCAATCGGACGAATAAATGGGCCATACAACAGATTATCGTCATGCAGAACAAAAGAAGAGACGCCATCACTCATCAACAGAACTATTGATGCTGGCTTGAAGAATGTGAGGCGTAAATAGGAACGCCAATCCTGCATGGAGAAGAAATAGGTCTCTCCATAGTGTTCACCCTTTTGTGGTAATGAACAGGCCGCGGGAACGACAGCTTCTGCTGCAGCGGTGAAGTTAAGCGGTAGGTCGAAGGTCACACATAAACCATCACCGATGTGAAAAAAAAGACCAGAGTCTTCAGTCGTAACAATTCCAACGAGCGTCGCATGATAATCTCGTAATATCGTTTCTTGCTGTGCTATTTGCGATGTTGTTGGTTCGATATTATTATCTTTTAGTATCTTGTCACGGACATTAGCAACCGCAGCTTCGATTAAGGCCCGCCACTCATTTTCGAATGTGCTGTCTACCATAAAGCCAACGGTCCCGTTTTCCAAACGCTCGGCGATAAACTCGGTAACGCCATGCGCGAGTAAGTTGGAGCCTTCGGCACCGCACCGTGCGCTTCCGGCACCGTCTGATGCGACAGCAACGAGGTAAGAACCGACCATGTTCATAGCGAACGCATCATCTGACTGGCGTCCCTTCCTCAGATGCGCTGCACCGGGTGTTGAGAGCGCATAAATATCCCAAGGACCATGTTTCAGTCCTACGCTCTTGGTCGCATCGGGGATGCTAATTGAGATGCGCGTGAATGACATTTGACTGTGCAATCTTGTTTACGTCGATAGGCCGAGTTTCGGGGAATTTGGATCGTCTTTGACAAGCGGTACTTCTAGGTTGTGTCCGGGGCCTGAAATACTGGCTGCTTCCAATGCGCGTTCGAGGAACTCAAAAAAGTAACCGAAGTTTTCTGGAGAATAGATGGTGATCATCGGTCCGTCCTTCGGCTTGAACCTTCGGAGTGTATCGATGTGAGAACCTGTGCTACTTTCACTCGATAGAATCGGTACGGGCCACACCTGTACGTGCTTACCGAGCATGGCATTTTTTGCGGTTTCGGCGGCTGCTTCCCAACCATCATCGGTAGGTTCCCCATCGGTCATGAGTATCATTACAGGCCGCGTATATGGACGACCAGAACGCTTAAACTCACTCTTCAAAGTCTCAATTTCCTGAAGTCCGAGTAACACTGCTTGGCCTAAAGGTGTATCGCCACCTGCTGTCAGTGTGGGAGGTTTAAAATCGGCCCCGTCAACCCAATCAGAAATCTTTTTGGGTGAACCTCCGCATGTTATCAGAAGGATTTTTACACGACGACGGGTGTTTTCATTGAGCTGCAGGTGCTCGGCGAACGTCTTTAAGCTGCCATTGAGATTATTAATCTTCTTTCCTCCCATAGAGTACGAACAATCAAGAATCAACACGCAAGGTGTTTGAGGTTCACGATGAGTAGGAAAACTAACGTTTGGAATAGGTGGGGGAGGAGAAGAAGATGGCGACACTTCACCAGTATGTATGTCGAGGCGGCTGTTGGGCCCAAGCGATAGAGTGATGAGCCGCTCAGATGCCAAGATCTGTCGTCCTTGCGGTTGTAGGATTACTGACAATGGCGCTTTGGACGGGTTAAGGAATCGGTCTTTGACAAGAAAGTCGAGCAATGATTGAACTGTGTCATCGTGATAATACGGGACCTGGGCGCTCTGACCAGTCGCCATATCAACAACAGTCACCAGTAGTTCCGCCATAGATTTTAAGCTCCTCTTGGGTTAACAGCGTGACCAGTGAGCCTGACAAGGTGCGCCGCCGATTCGTCGGGATCGACCCGCTGTAGGGACTGAATACGCGACCGGTTGTAAAAAACAAAACCGCACTTTTCTTTTTATATTATAGATTAACTGTAGCTGCTTGCAAACAAGGCGATCCCTCAGGGCAATCGCGCTATGTAAAATAATGCTTCTATATCAATCGGTTGTAATTATTGCGTTTTCTGTAGAGTATTTATAAGTGATTGATAGATAAGACCACGCACCAAGATAGCGCGATTGCCCTGGGCGATCCCTGCTGATGCGCAGCCAAGTAGCCAGCCAGGTAGGTCGGGTACAGGACGTGCCCGACATGCGCCGCCGCAAACCGTGCGCTATCGATATCCCCGCCTATCGCGACCGACTGTTCGAACAGAGGAATGCGGGTTTCCTCCCACAGCACCTTGCCGAACAGAAAAGGGGAGTTGGCGGCAGCGGCCATCATGGGCGCCGACAGCACCAGCGCGGTGTTGTAAAAAGCCGCCGCTTCGTTGGGTTTGACCTGGAGGTGAATCTGAAAAGAGGTGGCGGCGGCTTCCAGCATGACATCGTCATGTTCGATATGCAGCGCTTCGGCGCCCTCGATATCCAGCCGCAGCGGCCGGCCGTGCCGCAACCGCATCACCTGTTCATTCAGGGCGCGGTAGCGGGCGCGGGGCGTCATACTGGCTACGGTCAGTTCCTGTTGCCGCACGGTGGGCAGGATGCCGACCATGGCGAGGCGGGCGCTGAATTCCCCGGCTACCCGGTCGCTGTAATTCCACAGCCGGTCCAGTTCTTCCTGCATGTAATGCAAGGCTCTGCCTTCCAGTCGCCGCGCCGGGGTGTTGAATTCGACGTTGAACTGGGCCAGTTCCGGCACCACCAGCGGGTTTTGCAGCCGCTCCAGATAAGCTTCGTTGATAGGCGCCGGGCGATACTGACGATCCACCAGCCAGGCTTCCAGTTCGAAACCACCGATGCTGGCGTCCACCGCAAAGCGCTCTTGCTGGAACCAGGATTCCAGCAGTGCGGTTTCCTGCTGTAACCGTTGGCTGAACTGCTGAAAGTCGTGCTCTGTGAACTGACAGGTGTCGATTTCCTGGCCCATCGCCGTACTCCGCTGCGGGCGTGTGCCCGCCGATCAAGGTCGTGCCATGGTTTATAAGCGAATCAGTGGGGATTGGCAATGTGAGTGTTGCAGGAGCGCCGTCCCTGGGAGCGCCGGCGTCCCCGCCGGCTTTTTACTTGGTGACGCAATTTTCATTCGATTGCTTCCTCAGCTTCCTGACAGGCCCGTTCCATCAACCGCCTTGATAGAAAATAGCCCTGGCCAGCCATTGCTTCGAGCAAAGGTCTTACAGCAGGAATAAGGTTAGCCCGCTTGGCCGCAACCAGAATCCCAGCACTGCCTTTTACCCGTAGACCGTAAGCCTGTTCAGCAATGCGACGGGCGCGACGCTCGTCGATCAAAACCAAACTTGCGCTGAGCCGGTAGGCAACTGTGATAACTGCGGCCTCGCCGGCACCCAGTTCTTTGGCAAGCAATGGCTCAGGCGGGGAGTCAAGCTGTACGTGTTCCAACCAGGAGGCTGCTGTGACCTCTGTAGCGCCTGCACGACCAGCGCCTGACTCTACCACTTCACGCACAACAGCTTCCGGCGCCAGTACCCGGTCATAGAGGCGGTGCAATAAATCGAGATTTCCCACCAGCGAGAGGGCGATAAGCGGTCCCGCATTGCAGACGATCAGGCCGTTACTCATTCGGCGAATTCCCGCTCCATCTCAGCTTCATCCAGATCAGCGATGGCGATTCCCATCTTGCCGAGCAGCAGCAGGAAGTCGATACGTTGCATATCGCATAGTTCCGCTGCCTGACCGGAGGATAACCGTCCCAGTTCGAATAATTTCAGGGCAAGTAGAAACTTTGCCTCTCTGACAAATTCTTCCCTGGACTGACCGGTGGCCAGGAGCACATCTTCCGGCAGGTCGATACTGATTACACCTGACATATGCGTTCTCATAGGATCTATCGCCGTGCCGCATACGCCAGGGCTGCATCGATATCCTTCTTCTCCAAATAGGGATACGCCTGCAATATCCGTTCGCGGGGCTGGCCGGCCGCGAGTAGGCCCAGGATCATGCCGACGGTTACCCGGAGTCCGCGAATACACGGTTTGCCGCCCATCACTGCCGGGTCATGAGTTATGCGAGCGAATTGTATGAGTGCTTCCATAAAAATAGTAGATGAATACAGGAATTTCGATAGTAGCGCATTCGCTGGATGCCAGTTCATGTTACTGGAAATTTTCTGATTCGATGGCCGGCCGGCTCGATGACGATAAATGCCTTCGCCGACTCTTCTGAGGAATAGGTGGTTAACACCCTTTCGAGTTCGTAGTGGACGGCGTTTTGTGTCGAAGGTGATATACGCATATAAATGACTCCTGCGCCGAGCCTCCTCACGAACACGAGGTTGCCGAAATCTCTGTCACGCGTGATGAGGATGCGGCCTTGCTCATGCGCCACTCGGAGCAGTACTTCGTCATCTGCCTGCGCAAGCCCGATTTGCGCCGCCAGGACAATATCATAGCCTGAGTTGCTCAGGAAGCGCACCGTGGTTGCGTAAACATCCTGATCGAGCAGAAATTTCATGCGGATGCCGCCGTGAGGTGAATTTCTTCAGCCGTCACCAGTGCAATCGCATACTGAAGGCACGCCCGGATGTCCTCAACGTTAAGGTCCGGGTAATAATCCCGGATGATTTCCTCGAAAGAAAGCCCTTCGTTAAGCAGTTCGAGAACGTTTTGCACGGTGATACGGGTGCCCGCTACGCAAGGCTTTCCGAAGTGTATTGTTGGGTTGACGGTAATTTTGTCTATCATGGAATCGCCTCTGAAAACAGTTATATGGTGTATCCTTGGACACTACGACCCCGAACTCAACTCCTCCAGCAACAACCGCAATTCCGCAGCCTTCATGTAGTGACCTCCTGACTTTCATTAGACGCTGCACCTTACTGCTAAGCTGAACAGTACTCTTGATGTATCTTGGCCAACGCATCGATGAGTCGCACATCTGTTGTCCAAAAAGCCTGGGCTGCATGATTAGGTCTCGTTGTCCAGAACGCGAATATTGCTTCCTTGCCGTCGGCAATCCACATATACAGTGGAGGACGAAAATGAATTTGGGTTATTATCGCTGCACCTTTGTACGTTCTTTCCAGTTCCTGAATGGAGGCCGTCTCAAGTAAATTTAAAAACTGGTCAGAAGTCAATTCCTGGATACTGCCACCGTCGCCGAATCTATCTACAATTTGCTGAAGTCTCGCTGCATTCACCGGGTTGGATCGCCAAGCACTCCAATTCGCAAGGGCATCGCGGAATTGATTACGACGGTGCTCTTCTCGTTTAGAGGCGTTGGCGAAGACACAATTTACCTTCACCTTACGATGAAGGGCATCCTCCAACGCCTGCTTTCTTTTAAACCATTCCTCATGGTCACTGAATACACCGTGAGATGGAATCGTAGAGAGTATCAACAGATCACGCTTGGTATTCTCGACAAGGCTATTCAATTGAGTAAGGTATTCGGGAAACGAACCCAGATATTTGGTAGAGAGAGCATTACTAATGAACGATAACTCATCAGTCTGACGACGAGCAGTATCACTAATGGATGACAACTCCTCCATCTGACGACGAGCAGTATCACTAATGGATGACAACTCCTCCATCTGACGACGAGCAGTATCACTAATGAACGATAAATCCTTGGTTTGACGGTGTGCTAACAAGGTCTGCCCAATTGCAAGCACGAGAGCGACTACGGTTGCGATGTTGGTGATATCGGTTAAGCTCATATTTTTTAGCCTTTTTTTCTGATATATACGAACAATTTATAGTTCCTGCATAAATCGCCAACGGTAATTATACAGCAGCATGTTGACTAGAAAGGCTAGGTTAGTATAAACGATCTGGCAGCCAAGCGCAGCATAAATGCTATTGACAAGTGTTGTCATATATGACACCGTTCGTGCATGATTAGAGACACAAGGCCAATCTCGTGGCTCAAGGCCGCATGGAAAGACTTTGAAGCCTTTCCGGACGGGGCACGTCTGGAGATCGAACGGGCCTTGACTCTGGCCGCCGAAGGACGAAAGGCCGACTTCGCCAAGCCTATGCAGGGGCTTGGTTCCGGCGTGTTTGAAGTGGCCTTGCGGTACAGGAGGAGAGGCATACCGCGTTGTGTATGCTGTGCAACTCGGCGCCGATATTTGGGTCATCCATGCTTTCCAGAAGAAATCGAAAACCGGTATCAAAACGCCACAGATGGAAGTTGACCTGATCCGAACGCGCCTCAAGAGATTGAAGGAGATACTGAAATGACAGAAGAACTTGAATTGGTCCGTGGAAGTGGGAACGTCTTTCGGGACTTTGGCCATCCCAATGCCGACGTGGAACAGCTTAAGAGCATTCTGGCCGCCAAGATCATCGGCATTCTGGACGATCAGGGCCTCTCGACCCGGCAGGCGGAGGCCCAAACGGGGATCGCTCACAGTGATTTTTCCCGTATCCGCCGCGTCAAGCTCGACCGCTTTACTATTGACCGGCTGATAGCCATCTTAAACCGTCTCAATCAGCGCGTGGATTTTAGGGTTAATGTGATACCCACAGAGGAACAGGACGCACGTGCTCTGTAGGTTTACTACCGGTTGAGACCACTACCCTTCTTCCACCGGCAACTGCCAATAACGCCGCCGCTGCTGGCGGTACAGTTCCGGTTGAAGGCCGCCGTTCCGCAGGCGAAAGCCGATGCTGCCCCCGCTTGCCGTATCCAGAATGACGGCGCCGCTGTCGCGATAAGCCGCCGCCGGCTATGGTCGTGCTTTGCAAAAACTATAGCTTCAGATTCCTTGAATTTCCGCGAGCCAGCCCTATATCTCTTGGTGAAAGCAAGGCCATTCCTTGCTGAACCTAACCTTAAGTGGAGAGACAACCATGGCTATCGTACGTTATGAACCTTTCAATGTGTTGAACCAGTTACAGCGCGAAGTCAACCGGCTGTTCGGCACCGGCCGCTTCGGCGATGAAGAAACCAGCAACCTCACGACCAGCGACTGGGCGCCGGCGGTGGACATCAAGGAAGAAGAGAATGCCTATATCATTCAGGCCGACCTGCCCGGCGTCGAGTCCAAGGACATCGAAATCACCCTGGAGAAAGGTGTGCTGACTCTCAAAGGCCAGCGGGTGTCCGAGACCAAGGAAGAGACCGAGAAGTACCGGCGCGTCGAGCGGGTACGCGGCGCCTTCCTGCGGCGCTTCTCCTTGCCCGAAACCGTGGAAACCGATAAGGTCAGCGCCAAGTACACCAACGGCGTGCTGGAAGTGACCGTGCCCAAAGGCTCCGCCACCCAGCCGCGTAAGATCACGGTGGAAGGCTGATCGGGCCGATAGCACGGGAGCTTGACGGCTTTTGCTTAACCTCGTCGGCGGCGGTCCCTCAGTGGATCGCCGCGCCACCGTTCGCTGCATAACGGGTGATCCATGGAATTTAAAGACTACTATCAAATCCTTGGCGTGCCCCGCGAAGCCACCCAGGACGATATCAAGCGCGCCTATCGCAAACTGGCGCGTAAGTATCATCCCGACGTGAGCAAGGAAAAGGACGCCGAGGCGCGTTTCAAGGAAGTTGGCGAGGCTTACGAGGTATTGAAAGATCCCGAAAAACGCACTGCGTATGACCAGGTCGGCAAACAGTGGAAAGCGGGGCAGGAGTTCCATCCACCGCCGGATTGGAGCAAGGAGTTCGACTTCAGGGGCGGCGGTTATACGGAAGCCGATCCCGGCCAGTTCAGCGATTTCTTCAGGAGCATCTTCGGCCACGGCGGCCGGGGTGGGGAGCACTTTGAGCACGCCACCTTCCGCGCCCGTGGTTCCGACCAGCATGCCAAAATTCTGGTGGACCTGGAAGATGCCTATCATGGCGCCACGCGCACGATTACGCTCACCATCCCTGAACTGGATGCCCAGGGCAATATTATCGGCCAGCCCCGAACCTTGAACGTCAAGATCCCCAAGGGGATCATGGCGGGGCAGCGGATTCGGCTGGCAGGTCAAGGCGGCGCCGGTTTCGGTGGCGGTCCCAACGGCGATCTATACCTGGAGGTGGAATTTCAACCGAATCCGCTGTTCCGCGCCGAGAAGCATGACATTTACCTGGAATTGCCGGTAACGCCCTGGGAGGCGGCCCTCGGTGGGGCGGTGGTGGTGCCGACGCTGGGCGGCAAGGTGGAACTCAAGATTCCGCCGGGTTCCCAGACAGGAACCAAGCTGCGACTGAAGGGTAGAGGGCTGCCTGGCAAGACACCGGGAGATCAGTACGTGGTGCTGCGCCTGGTGACGCCGCCGGCGGATACGCCGGAAGCCAAGGCGCTGTACCGGACGATGGCGGAAAAACTGCCACTGAATCCACGGGAAGCCTTGGGGGTGTAACGCCATGAGACAGGATATGACGAAATTATTGACCGGCATCGTGCTGGACGATGAGTTGCTGCTCAGTCTGCGGGAGCTGTGCCGTCTGTGCGGGGTGAATGCCGAAAGTATCATCGCCATGGTGGACGAAGGCGTGGTCGAGCCGCAGGGCGCCCATCCCAGGGAATGGCGGTTCCGTGGCATGAGCGTCAGGCGGGTGCAGATCGCCTTGCAGTTGCAGCGGGATTTACGGATCAACCTGCCGGGCGCGGCCCTGGTGCTGGACTTACTGGAGGAACTGGAGGAACTCAGGCGGCTGTACCGGCAGCGTGGTGGAATTTAACACTTTGGAGAATTAACCGATGAGCACCTTGAATCAAATTCGTGAAGGTCGTTAGTGCAAAGTAGGTCGGGTTAGGCGCGCCTGGCGGCGAACCGTGGGAGCTGGCATGAAGCGGCGGGCGCGCCGTAACCCGACAGTGCGGCTGCTGTGCTCGTGTATTTCGCCGTAGAGTAGCAGCGATGGTCTATAATTGATAAGAGTACGATACCGTGGTGTTCACAGAGAGCTTTGTGGATAAATCAGCATAAGGTGGTTTTATAATGCAAATGAATTTACCCTTCAATGAAGGGAAGCCGGTTGAGATCAGAAAAAACAGCATCGTTAATAAAATAGGTTCGAATGATCGTGCCTTCCATGATTGGTATCGATTCGTTCTTTCTTTTCCTCCTCATTTAGTTCAGGAATATATCCAAAAATTTGGATTAAAAAGTGAACATACTCTCCTGGACCCTTTTTGCGGAACTGGTACGACTATTGTAGAAGCTAAATTAAATGGTATCAAAAGCATCGGTATTGAAGCGAACCCGATAGCTTATCTTGCGAGTAGTGCTAAAGTCGATTGGAATATTGACTCCGATAATTTGATAACGCATGCTCGAATTGTTTCTGAGTCTGCGCTAAGAGAATTAAAAAACCAAAGTACTGCTCTGCGCACGCTACCACTAGAAGCATTTGAATTACTGCTGAAAGATTCAATCAGCCCGCTTCCTCTGCATAAATCTCTTGTATTGCTGGAGCAATTAAACAGATTGAAGAACGATCAATTTTATCGACATGAATTGGTGGCTTTGGCAAAGTCTCTGGTTTCCTCAAGTAATTTAAGTTTTGGTCCAGAGGTCGGTGTCGATCGCAAGAAGAAGCTTGATGCGCCAGTGATAGAAAGCTGGCTTAACACAGTGTCTAAGATTGCCAATGATATTCGTTCCACCAAAATGGCCGATGCTCCAGCAGTAGTCTATCTTGCTGATTCACGGCAATTTGATCGTATTTTGCAACCTGATTCCATTGATGCAGTCTTCACGTCTCCACCTTATCCAAACGAAAAGGATTATACGCGCACTACGCGCCTCGAATCTGTGGTGCTCGGCTTTATAAACAATAAATCAGACTTAAAAAATCTCAAGAGTAAACTGCTTCGATCCAATACCCGTAATGTGTACAAAAACGATGATGACGATGCCTGGATTTCGGAAAATACAAAAATTCAGGCTATCGCCGAAGCTATTGAAAACCGACGGATCGAGCTAGGAAAAACATCGGGTTTTGAAAGGCTGTATGGCAGAGTTACCAGACTTTATTTTGGTGGCATGGCGCGCCATCTTGCGGAACTAAGGCAATTTCTGAAACCGGGCGCCTATCTTGGTTATGTGGTAGGAGATCAGGCATCCTATCTTCAGGTCATGATTCGTACTGGTGAACTGCTGGCTGATATTGCGCAGTCTTTAGGCTACGAACTGGTCAGTATCGATTTATTTCGTACCCGACTCGCCACAGCTACTAAAAGACAAGTGCGCGAAGAGGTTGTCGTTTTACGATGGCCTGGAGACGGGCATTGAATGAGATGGCAACTTTGAATAACAAGGCCGGCATAGCCGGCCTTGTCTTTCTCACTCCACAACCTGCCAGCATCCCTCACACTTCGTAAATAATATCATCCAAGGTCCCACCCGGCGGAATCATCGGCTTGACATCCTCGGCCCGGTCGATCCAGACATCGACCACATAAGGATCGCTGTCGCTCAGCACCTGTTCGATGGCGGGTATGACCTGCTCGGTGCGGTTGATGCGCAGGGTATGAATGCCCGTAAACACCTTGTCCAGGTGCAGAAAGTTGGGATTGGGCGTGCGGCATTCCATATTGTTGACGCAGGCCGGGTCGCATTCGATCGTGCGCGCCAGGCAGGTTTCGTAATGGTGACCCTGACTGAACATGTCCTCCCATTGCCTGACCATGCCCAGATAGCCGTTGTTCAGAATGAACGCTTTGACCGGGATGCGGTTAGCGGCCACCGTGGCCAGTTCCTGGATATTCATCTGGAAACTGCCGTCACCGTCGATCAGGATGTTGGTCTTGTCCGGATTGCCGTAATAAGCGCCGATGGCCGCCGGCAGGCCGAAGCCCATGGTGCCCAGACCACCGGAACTGATCCATTGCCGAGGCTCCTGGTAGTCGTAAAACAGCGCCGCCCACATTTGATGCTGGCCTACCCCGGTGATGATGTTGGCGGTTTGCTTGGTCAGCCGGGACAGTTCCTCGATGAAATATTGCGGCTTGACGAAGGCAGTCTGGTGATCGTAGCGCAGGGCATACTGCTCCTGCCAGCCATTCACGGTCTTGTGCCAGGCGGACAGATCCTTGGCCTTGATATCATCCACCCGGTTGGCGAACTTCAGAAAATCACGGGCGTTGGCCTGAAGCTCGAACCGCGAGGCGATATTTTTGCCCAGTTCGGCATGGTCGATATCCACATGGGCGACGGTGACGCCCCGCCCGAACTCCCTGACCGCCACCCGGTCGTCGAATCTTGAACCGATCGCCAGAATAAAATCGGCGTTCTTCAGGGCGTAGTTGGCGACGACCGTGCCGTGCATGCCCGGCATCCCCAGGAACAGCGGATGATCGTGAGTGACGGCGCCCAGGCCCATGAAGGTCTGGGTGAAGGGAATCTGGTATTTATCGATAAACTGCCGCAATTCCCGGCTGGCGTTGGCACTGATCACGCCGCCGCCCACCTTGATCACCGGCCGCTTGGCCGCTAGCAAACCCTCGAGCAGGGCGTGGGCTTCAGTTTCATCCAGCTTGACGTCGGGATGGTAGCTTTTCAGCAGTCGCGCCTTGTGGCCGTTGACCACTTTGCCGAGCAGCGCATTTTTGCAGATATCCACCACGACCGGTCCCGGCCTGCCGGAACGGGCGATATAAAACGCCTGCCGCATGACTCCATCGAGATCCTCGACATCCTTGATCAGAAAATTATGCTTGGAGATAGGACGGGTGATGCCCACCATGTCCACTTCCTGGAAGGCGTCGTTGCCGATCATGGTGCTGGGAACCTGACCGGTGATGAACACACAAGGGATGGAGTCCTTGTAAGCGTCGGCGATCGGAGTGACCAGATTGGTCGAGCCCGGCCCAGAAGTGGCCAGCGCCACGCCCACCTTGCCACTGGCCTTGGCGTAACCCTCGGCGGCATGGCCGGCGCCCCCTTCCTGCCGGAATAGGACAAAGCGTGGCGCCGGCTGATGCTGTTCCATCCGGGTGTTGAGCTCTACATGGATAGGAATAATAGCGCCCCCGGTATGCCCGAACAGATAATCGACGCCGAGTTCGTTTAACACGTCCACGAGGATTCCAGCACCGCTTTTGGGTGCTTGCACTGGGCTTTCTTCAAGTTTCTCAACGGTATTTAACATCTTGATTACCTGCTTGCAGCATGCGGGGCAGCTGGGGAAGTCACAAAAAGTCTAATCATTTTGTTGTTCTGTAATGCCGGTTCCAGTATACGTCAGGCTTGCCTGACTGGAATTGGACCATACTTCCGATCGCGCCCAAGAAAAAACAACAAATTAATTAACAACAACTTACAGCCTCTCCCTGGGGGTATCCACTTAAGTCGGGACGCTTTACAGGCTGAGCCCGTAGGGGCGGTTCGCGAACCGCCCCTACGGGGATTCCCTAGTAGCGCCGGCATTTTGCCGGCTGTTGACTGGCGTCGAATGCCCTGAGGCCGGCGGGGAC
>CAIMUS010000039.1 GCA_903844665.1 uncultured Pseudomonadota bacterium | reverse complement strand
GACTGCATGCCGGCGCAGCGGCATATCATCCTGGCCTGGGGCCGCGATTATGGCGATGTGGCGCCCTTGAAAGGGATCATGAGCGGCGGTGGGCCGCATAAGCTGAGGGTATCGGTGGATGTGGCGATGGAGGAGACCGATACGGTGTGACTCGATCCGGGATTCCATTTCACTCCAGCCGGGCTACGCGGGCTCTGATTGGGACTCCCGCTTCCTTTACCTGGCATTCTACCCAAGCTCTTATCCTATATGTCGAGCCGTATGATGCCCGGCGTCCCCAAGTCTGCTTTGACGAAAGCCCGGTGCAGCTGACCAGCGAAAAACGCCACCCCCTGCCGGCCCGACCCGGACAGTCTGTCTGCTATGACTACGAGTATAAACGCGAAGGGACGGCCAACCTGTTTCTGTTCGTGCAACCGCTGCAGGGATGGCGCCAAGTTAATATCGGTAAAGGAACCTGAAGAAGCTCTTGTACAAGGAGAAGCCTAACCTGTCAAAATCATTGAAACAGACCACCAGGCAGGATTCCGCGTGAGAATCCGGCTAAAGATATGCTGGATATCGTTGACGCTCTTCCCCTCCTACTGGGCTACTGCGCTATAACCCTCACTTCAAGGGTTTCGCGGCCATGCGTTTCAGCCCGCGCGATACCGGATCGATGCCAATGCCGGTATTTTCCAAGGCCACGACACCGAGCATCGGCTCGCAATCCTCCGGCCCGAAAATAATCTGGGCCACGGTTTCGCTGCCCATGAAGGAAATACGGGCAAAACCATAGGGATACTCGACAACCTCGCCGTTGGCGAGTTCATAGATATCCTGCCCCTCAATGTCGATTCCCGCCGCGCGTAAAGCCGAAGCCGGTACCAGACAATCGATGGCGCCAGTATCGACCAAA
Organism: uncultured Pseudomonadota bacterium; assembly: GCA_903844665.1. Taxonomy (GTDB): domain Bacteria; phylum Pseudomonadota; class Gammaproteobacteria; order Competibacterales; family Competibacteraceae; genus CAIMUS01. Next base: position 7,710 of record CAIMUS010000039.1, on the reverse strand, counting down.
AACTCCGCTTCAAAGGGTGACTGGTTTTTCTGGAGATTGGAAACGTTTACCGTGACGTGGATGAGGCCCATGAGATTGCTCCTGTTATAGCCCATTGCAGTGGGCGTGTATTCCATGCCCACCGCAACGGCTCTGGAAATCGTGGGCATGAGTACATGCCCACCCTACGTGACTGAAGAGAGGCAAAAAGCAAGACCTAGCCCCTTTCTTCTCCTTTCTGCTGTTTATCACCGCCGCCCAGTGGCATCCTTCCTATAAATATCGTGTCTGACCCCTTTTTCTGTCTGACCCCTTTTTCGGTTCTTTTTCGGTTCTCGAACGCCTCCGCCGCCAGACCGAGGGTCTCCGACAGGGTCGGATGGGGATGGATGGTCTTGCCGATATCCACCGCATCACAGCCCATCTCGATCGCCAGCGCTCCTTCCGCGATCAGATCGCCCGCATGCGGGCCGACGATGCCCATGCCGATGATCCGGTCGGTTTCCTGGTCGAACAGGATTTTGGTCAACCCCTCGTCCCGGCCCATGGCCAGCGAGCGGCCGCTGGCAGCCCAGGGAAACACACCCTTACCGTATTTGATCCCCTGCGCTTTGGCCTCGATCTCGGTGAGACCCACCCAGGCGACTTCTGGATCGGTATAGGCCACCGAGGGAATCACGCGGGCATCGAAATGGGATTTCAGCCCTGCGCAGGCTTCCGCTGCCACATGGCCCTCGTGCATCGCCTTGTGCGCCAGCAGCGGCTGACCGATGATATCGCCGATGGCGAAAATATGCGGCACGTTGGTGCGCAATTGCTTGTCCACCGGAATAAAGCCGCGCTCGTTCACCTGCACGCCGGCCTTGTCGGCGCCGATCCTGTTACCGTTGGGGACACGACCGACCGCCACCAGAATCCGGTCGAACAGTTCCGGTTCGGCAGGCGCATTTTCCCCCTCGAAGCTGACCCGCAGTCCCTCCGGCAGGGCTTCCACCTGGGTGACCTTGGTCTTGAGCATGATTTTTTCATAACGCTGCTCAATGCGCTTCTGAAACGGCCGGATCAGGTCCCGGTCGGCGCCCGGCATCAACCCGTCCAGCATCTCCACCACCACGATACCGGAACCCAGGGCATGGTAGATCGTGGCCATCTCCAGACCGATGATGCCGCCGCCCAGCACCAGCAGGCGCTGGGGGATATCCGGCAGTTCGAGCGCGCCGGTGGAGTCCATGATGCGGGGATCGTCGGGAATGAAGGGCAGTTTCACCGGCTGGGAACCGGCGGCGATGATGGCCTGCTCGAAGCGGATGACGCTGCGCCTGCCTTCCTTGTCGGTGACCTCCAGATGATGCGGATCCAGAAACTGGCCCACGCCGGTGACGACCTGTACCTTGCGCTGTTTGGCCATGCCTGCGAGGCCGCCGGTCAGCCGGTTGACAACCCCGTCTTTCCAACTACGCAAGGCGTCCAGATCGATTTCCGGCGCGCTGAATTTCAGACCGTGTTGGGCAAAGTCTTTAGTTGCGTCGATGATCTTGGCGGCGTGCAGCAGCGCCTTGGAGGGAATGCAGCCCACATTCAGGCAGACTCCACCCAGGATCGGATAACGTTCCACCAGGACGGTCTGCTTGCCCAGATCGGCGGCCCGGAAGGCGGCGCTGTAACCGCCGGGACCGGAACCGAGCACCAGCACTTCGGCTTGTAAATCCTCGCCGCCGCTGTAGGCGCTAGCCGCCGGCGCGGCGGCTGGCGCTGCCGCAGCGGGAATGGGCGCCGGCGCCGGCTTCGGCTGGGCGGGCGCCGCCGCGCTTTCCTCCGCCACCTCCAGCAACAGAATCACATCGCCCTGGGAAATCTTATCGCCCGCCTTGACCCTGACTTCCGTCACCTTGCCGGCGCGCGGGGAGGGGACTTCCATGGAGGCCTTATCGCTTTCCAGGACGATCAGGGGCGTTTCCACTTCGATGGTGTCGCCGGGCTTGATCATCACTTCGATGATGGGGACGCCCTTGAAATCGCCGATATCGGGAACCTTGATTGCTTCGATGGTGCTCATGGATGATGGAGTCCTGTGTGAGGCAAGGGGAGGAAACTTTACGGTTAGTATAGCCTGGAAAAATTAGGCAACCAGACTTGTGCTCTGTTCGCAGAGACAAGCTGTGGAGCACGGGATGATGGCAACGCCTATGATGTGGAGATCGTGGATTACCACTGATGAGGATGAGGATGATGACAAGCGAATTGCTCGACCCTATACCACCTGGAGAAATCCTCTATGAGGAGTTTATGCAGCCGTTGGGTATTAGTATCAATGCATTGGCCAGGGCTATCGGTGTGCCGCCGAACCGGATCAGCGCGATTATCGATGGCAAGCGGGCCATTACAGCCGACACTGCGCTCCGCCTGGGCAAGTATTTCGGGGTCTCACCGGAACTGTGGTTGGGATTGCAGGTGGATTACGACCTGCGGCTGATGCGACGCACCCGCTGGCTGGCGATTGAACCGCACATCCGGGTCAGGTAAGATGAAGTAGGCAAACTCAAATTGTAGCTCTGTAAATCTTAAAAAAACCATATCAGTAAGTGCAGGTATATCGTATGGCCTCAACAACTTCTTCTGCCCCGACCGTCGTCAGAACCAACCGGGGGCTATCCATTGCCGGGACGCGGATAACGCTTTACAGCATTATGGATTACCTTAAAGCCGGCTGGCCCGCGGAGTTAATACGCGATCGTCTTGACCTCACAGACGAACAGATTACCGATGTGCTGGATTATATTCAGATTCATCGTGAAGAAATGGAGGCCGAATATGCACTGGTTCTTCGCCAGGCTGAAGAAAACCGGCGTTTTTGGCAAGAACGTAACCAGAAACGCTTTGCCCAAATCGCGGCTAAAGGTTCACCCTCTGGAAAAGAGGCGATCTGGACCAAATTACAAGCTAAAAAAAAGCAGTTGGGCATCCCGTAACACTGGTAGCCGATGAAACTTCTGGTAGATCACGATATTGAAGGTTATGCCGTGCGTAACCGTTTAGCCCCCTTTTCTCTGCTTGCAGGGCTGACAAGGGTAGGTATTGCTGCTTTCCCCTCCTTTTCAAGGAAGGGTGGCGCGTCAGCGCCGGGGTGGTTGCTGGGGCGGTTTCACAGCACGCCCGCAGGCGCCGGAAACGCTCCGCTTATTCCGGCCTACTGAGACTGATCCGACATGTTCCCATCTTTTCTATTGTGCCTGACGATTAAGCTCAGCCGATGCCGCGTCAGCGGCATCGGCTGGAGCGATTGGTTAGGTCAAGGCTAAACGCATATCATCAACTATGCAAGCCTGACCCCATCATCATCATAGTTGAAATATGAACAAGATCACTCTGATCCAAGGCGATTGTCTTGAGGAAATCAAACGGCTGGATGGTGATTCGGTGCACGCCGTCTGTACTGATCCCCCCTACGGCCTCGTCGAGTTTTCATCTGAGGAGGTCGCCAAGCTGCGGGCCGGTCATGGTGGCGTCTGGCGCCTGCCCCCCAAGTGGGATGGGTGTAAGCGGCGACCGCTTCCGCGCTTCACCATCCTCACACAAGAACAGAAAAAGGGGATCGAAGTCTTCTTCAGCCAATGGGCGCGAGTGTTGACTCCCAAATTGCGGCCCGGTGGGCATGTCCTGATTGCGGGCAATCCGGTGCTTCAGATGTACGTGCAGAATGCGATGGTCGAGGCGGGGTTTGAGAACCGGGCAACTATTCTGCGCCTTTATCATGGTTTTCGTGGTGGGGATCGGCCAAAGAATGCGGAAGGCGAGTTCCCTGAGGTGTGCGTCACGCCCCGAGGCAACTATGAGCCTTGGATGCTGTTTCGTAAGCCCATCGCTGAAAAGACGGTTGCGGAGAATTTACGCAAATGGGGAACCGGTGGGTTAAGAATGCTCACAGGAGGAAAACCGTTACCGGACGCGATAGCAAGTTTCAAGACGCCTGCACGAGAGCGTGAAGTTGCTGATCATCCCTCTTTGAAACCTCAACATTTCCTTAGGATTCTGGTTCGTGCATTGCTTCCTTTGGGCTACGGTCTGGTGCTTGATCCCTTCATGGGCTCGGGCTCCACCATCGCTGCGGCCTCATGCCTGGGTTATGATGGTACTGGTATAGAAATCGATCCTAAATTCTATTCTCTCGCTGAAAAGGCGATTCCCCAACTAGCATCACTCTATCCCAGTATGATCGGGGAAACGATAGAGTGCCCTGAAGTGAATGGGGCGCAGTCAGAATATCAAGAGCAATTGCTGCTCTTGGAATCATGCGAGCGTTATCGTGTTTAGATGCACCTAACGCCTTAAGCTCAGCCGCCAGCGTAGCACGGTCGGCTGGAGCGCTTGGTTAGGCATAGGCTACATTTGAGAAAGCAGTTTGTCATATTCTGCATGCGGGCCAATCCAAAACCATACAATGCCTTTTGCATCTTTCTGCCCCAGCGCACGATAACCTTTGCCAATCCGCACGGAATAGGTTGGGAGCGTTGCGTGAACCTGTTTGAAGCGCAAACTCCGATGCCATGGATCTCGCTTGAATTGCCGATAGGCTTCCTGTGCTTGATTTCGCACGTGGGCTGGCAGATTTGCCAACGCCTTACGGAATTGCTCTGTAGTACGCGATTTCACAAAGCATCAACATCAAGTTCTTGAGTTTTTCCTGCTTGGTCTTCTGCCATCGCTTCAGCAGCTAGTTTGGCAAGAACATCTTGAGAACGTGCAAATTTTTCTTGCCACCGTACTTCATCTTCCAGTTCCTCAAGAATAATAGCAGCAATAGCATCTTGCTCATTTGCAGGAAGTTGCTTCACTTGCGCTACAGCGCACTCAAGTAATTCAGTCATAGCTGATTCCTCTCATCAGGCTAACGGTTAAGCTCAGCCGTGCCGCGTCAGCGGCATCGGCTGGAGCGATTGGTTAGGTCAAGGCTAAACGCATATCATCAACTATGCAAGCCTGACCCCATCACAGTTCCCGCAAAGAGGCCTTATCGCTTTCCAGGACGATCAGCGGCGCTTCCTGCTCGGCAACCAAGCTTGTGCTCTGTTCGCTGGACAAGGCAACTTTCACCTTGCTTATGCTATTTCGATTTTTACTGTAAAGTGCAGTTACCCTCAGGAAAAGCTCGATGCCAAGAGGTTTAAGTCATGGTGCAAACGACGACGGCGCCAGCCAAGGCCAGTCTTTACAATACCGACTATTACGCCTGGATCGAACAGCAAGTCGCCTTGCTTCAGAGGGGACAAACGGACGCCATCGACTGGGTGAACCTTGCGGAAGAAGTAGCGGATATGGGCCGTAGTCAGAAACAGGCGGTTACCAGCAATCTGGTGGTGGTTCTCACCCACTTGCTCAAATACCAGTATCAACCCGAACAGCGCAGTAACAACTGGCTGGGCAGCATCCGTGAACACCGCCGACGGCTGCGGGACGCCTTCGATGACAGCCCCAGTCTGCGGCGTCATGCCCAGGCGGCATTCATGAAAACTTATCGTGATGCCCGCGAGCAGGCCGCCGACGAGACGGGGTTGCCGCTTAACGCATTTCCAGAGAACTGTCCCTACAGCTTGGAACAGGCGCTCGATCCGGCGTTTCTACCCGGCTGATTGTCCGGCGGCAATAAGCGAAAGCTGAGCCGGCGGGGATGCCGGCGCTCCCAGTCTTGTAGGGTGGGCACGGCTCACCATTCAAACCAGGGTTGACAGCAGCGAGACAACCCTGTGCTATAGGAACGCCACCTTCGGCGCGATGGAGCGGTCGCGCCGTCGCCCCGGCCAGTGTTATCGCAGCGGGGCGCCGCTCCTACAAAGTTACAACTGGTGGGTAACGGTTAACCTTACATCCCCCCGACATCCACAAAGAACCTGAATCGACTCCGGTTCTGCAGCCCAATCTGGTAATGCACCGTCACGTACTCGTTCGACCCGGTTTAAAATAGGTCATGGCCAATCCACCTCCTATCCGCTGGCATCGCCTGCTGGGCGCCCTGTTGGACGCGGTGCTGAGCCCCGTCGGCATCAGCGTCGAGACGGATATCCCCGTGACGGCGGAACCGCCCCGGGCCGACATTTTGCTTCTCCGGCGCGACCAGCCCCACTGGAACGAAGCCCAGCGGCAGCGGCTGGCCGATGGCTTGCGCGATACCGACGCCGACCACCTGCTGATCGAGTTCAAATATACCGAAGGGCTGACCGAGAGCGCCTTCGTGCAGTTGCTCAGCTACGACTATTTCTACCGCCGTCACCGCCGTCTGTCACGAAACGACGTAGCCTGCTTTCTGGTCAGCGCGACCACGCCCCGGAGCGATCTGCTGACCCGCCTGGGTTTTCATCCCACCGACCGGGCGGGCGTTTATGGCGGAAACGACCATCCCCTGCTGACGGCGATGCAGGTCATTTTGTTGAACGAACTGAGCCCCACGGCCCATAATTCCTTCCTGAAATGTTTCGCCAGCCGGCGCAAAGAGCAGGAAGTGTCCTTCCGGGTCTTGCAGCACAACGAAGTGCTGGGCTCTTCGCTGAGAATCGAACGTTTGCTTTATGGTTTATGGAGGTTGCTGATGAAAAACGCCCCCGAACTTCAAGAAATCACGCCGGAATATGTGATGCAACTGGGTCAGGAGTTGATCGATGCGGTGCTGGAAGCGACACCCGCTGACAAGGCCATGAAACACTTCACGGTCGAAGAGCGTCTGACCGGCCTCGACCCCAAGGAGTTTCTGGCCGGCCTCGACCCGAAGGAGCGTCTGGCCGGCCTCGACCCGAAGGAGCGTCTGGCCGGCCTCGACCCGAAGGAGCGTCTGGCTGGCCTCGATCTCAAGGAATTTCTAGCCGGCATCGATCCCCAGGAGCGTCTGGCTGGCCTCGATCTGAAGGATCGTCTGGCCGGTCTGACGCCTGACCAGATTCGCCGCTATCTGGAACAGCTTGAAAAGTCCAATCCACAATAAGGCTGTCCTGTTCCGTTCAATGGGTTTCCGCCATCCAGACAGACTCATAATTGAAGTGCCGCCGATAATTCCGGCGGCGATGATGGCCTGCTCGAAGCGGATGACGCTGCGCTTGCCGTTCTTGTCGGTAACGTCCAGAAGAAGGATTACAGTTAGTATAGCCTGGAAAAGTCAGGTGAGCCGGCGGGGACGCCGGCGCTCCCAGGATCAAGACTTCGGCACCCCGGCTTGCCGAATGATCACAACAACAAGCGCCGGATATCGCCAACCAGCCCGCAGAAATGGTTCATAAACCGGGCCGCCTGGGCGCCGTCGATCACCCGATGGTCATAGGACAGGGACAGGGGCAGCAGCAGCCGTGGCAGGAACTCCCTGCCGTTCCATACCGGCGCCATATAGGACTGGGTCACGCCCAGAATGGCGACTTCCGGCGCATTGATGATCGGGGTAAAGAACTTCCCGCCGATGCCGCCCAGACTGGAAATGGTAAAACCGGCGCCCTGCATCTCACCCGGCATCAGCTTTTTGGCCCGCGCCTTGGCGCTGTACTCGCCGAGTTCCCTGGACAGTTCCAGGATGGTTTTCCGGTCCACATCCCGAATCACCGGGACCACCAGACCTTCGGGCGTGTCCACCGCCACACCGATATGGCAGTACTTCTTCAGAATCAGATTCTCGCCGCCGGGGTCGAGCGAGGCGTTGAAAGTCGGAAAGGCTTTTAAAGTGACGGCAGCCGCTTTGAGCAGGAAACTCAACAGGGT
>CAIMUS010000038.1 GCA_903844665.1 uncultured Pseudomonadota bacterium | reverse complement strand
GTCGTTACGAGTTGGAGGATTTCCTGGGTCCGCATGCCCTGGAAGAGCGCATCTATCGCCTGCGCTGCGTGGAGGCCTGGTCGATGGTGATACCCTGGGTCGGCATCCCGCTGGGCGAGGTGCTCAAGCGCTTTCAGCCGACCGCCAATGCAAAATATGTCGAATTCATCACCCTGCTGGACCCCGAGCAGATGCCTGGCCAGCGCAGTAGCTTGCTGGAATGGCCCTATCGGGAAGGATTGCGCCTGGACGAAGCCATGCATCCCTTGACCATTCTGGCCGTAGGGATGTATGGCGAGGTTCTGCCCAATCAGAACGGCGCTCCGTTGCGTCTAGTCGTTCCCTGGAAATATGGCTTCAAGAGCATCAAATCCATCGTCGCCATCAACTTTGTCGAACAGCAGCCCAAGACCAGTTGGAATATACAGGCGCCCCAGGAATATGGCTTCTACGCCAACGTCAATCCAGCGGTCGATCACCCCCGCTGGAGCCAGCACAAGGAACGGCGCATCGGTGATTTCTTTCGCCGGGATACCCTGCCCTTCAACGGCTATGCCGGGCAGGTGGCGGGGTTATATAGCGGGATGGATTTAAGCAGGTTTTATTGATCGATCGGTAGGGTGGGTTAGGCTACAAGGCTGTAACCCACCATACCATGTCCTCAGATATTGCCTGCCAATTTTATTGAAACATCAGGCCATGGTAGTGAAAGTCATTGACTCGAATGGGAGCGAAGTGATGCAAGTATACCAACCGTTTTGAATATTGAGGTGTCGACTATGTTTATTTCATTGGAAATTGAAAACTTCCGTTGTTTCCGCCGGCTATCATTAAAGAACCTCAAGCGGATCAATCTTTTTGCCGGGATGAATAACGTAGGCAAGACCGCTCTGCTGGAAGCCATCTTTTTACACATCGGTCCGAATAATCCGGAGTTGACGTTAAGAGTGAATGCCTTTCGAGGTATCGAGCATATCGGCCTGGACGCAGAGCAAGCCTGGGGATGGCTTTTCTACGGGAAGGATCTAAGTGCGCCTATAAAGCTTGCCAGTATCGACGCCGATGGCATCGAACGCCGATTGCAAATTGCTGTTCATCAAGAACCCAACGTGTCGTTAACTTCCACCAAAGAATCCAACAAAGAAGAGGGAATAATCAAAGCTTCTCTACCGGTTTCAACCCGGCTGGGGTATGTCTCACTAATCCTGGACTATTCTGACTCCATGGGGCGGCGGGAGATTTCCAAGGGATTATTGATACCAAACGGTCTTCGATTCGAGAGGAGTGAACTGAATATACCACTCATCCCTGGTATTTTCCTAAGTACACGGTTTTGGACTGCTCGTGAGGACGCGGAACGCTTTAGCAGACTGACGGAACTTGGCCTGGAAGCACAGATTCTGCCTACTTTAAGGCTTCTCGAACCACGTCTTCGACACCTGGCATTATTGTTTACAGGAGGAATGCCGATAATCCACGGAGATATCGGCATGAGCCGCTTGGTCCCTATCAATATGATGGGTGAGGGTGTAACCCGGCTGCTTTCCTTGCTGCTCACCGTATTTACCACTGAAGGCGGTTGCGTGCTGGTTGATGAAATCGAGAATGGTTTGCATTATTCAGTCATGCAGGCTGTTTGGAAAGCGCTGATGGATGCTGCCCGAAGGACGAACATCCAGATTTTTGCGACCACCCATAGCCGGGAATGCATCCTGGCAGCCCATGCAGGGTTTACCGAATCAGGCGATAACGATTTCACGCTGCAAAGACTCGAACGGCTTAATGAAGATATCGTTGCGACTGGTTATGATCAGGAAATGCTGGCGACAGCAAATGAATTCGCCCTGGAGGTTCGGTAGTGCAGGCTACTATCTGGAATGTCTGGCAACGCAACAATTATCCATCATCAATCTTGAAAAAGCCAAGGTGCAGGCGTTTCTGGCGAGCCGTCCGAAATTCGTTGCTCATGTGGGCGAAGCGGCTAATAAAGGTTATTGGCCCTGGGAAAACACCGCTTTTTCCGCATTAAAGAAGTTCCTGGAAGAATTGGTGCGCCGATAAAACCTGACACTCCATGGTGCGTTATGCCTTGCTAACGCACCCCACGGCTGTTGTCGCAATGATGTCCGGCCGCTTGTTTCACCACTGGTAGGATCTGCCTACGGCCGGAATCCTTGCAAGAGCGTCATCGGCTATTGATCTTTGCCCTTTCCCTTAAAGCGGCCGCCGGGCCGGGCAGTGAACTGGTCCAGCGTGGTTCTCTGATCCGGTTCCAGGACTTTGTACAGATCATCCGCTTTCTGGGCCAACTCTTTCACACTCGACAGGCGCTGTTCCATCAAATCCACCATTTTCTTAAAGCGCTCCGGCGTGGTTTTAGTCCCCTGCCAGGCTTGCATGCCGGCATGCATCGATTGACCCATGGCGTTGTGCGCCGCCATAAACGCTTTCCAGGCGGCTTGCTGATCGGGTTTCAGGTTAAGCTGTTTTTCCAACTCCTGCATGCGCTGGGCATGCCGCTGCTGCATGGCATCCCAACGCTGTTGCGGATCGCCGTGCATGCCGGGGCCACCACCCCTCATGCCGGGACCATCGCC
>CAIMUS010000037.1 GCA_903844665.1 uncultured Pseudomonadota bacterium | reverse complement strand
GTCCCCGCCGGCCTCAGGGCATTCGACGCCAGTCAACAGCCGGCAAAATGCCGGCGCTACTAGGGAATCCCCGTAGGGGCGGTTCGCGAACCGCCCCTACGGGCTCAGCCTGTAAAGCGTCCCGACTTAAGTGGATACCCCGTTAGGCGACACTAAGCATTTTATTAGCATAGTCTTTGCCCGCTGTTGTAGGAGGCAAAGATTTGCCGTCTTGTCTATACAGTTCGATGGTTTCCTCGACGATTTCACAGAGTTCTGCGAAGACCTGCTTTTCATCACTTCCATGACAGCCTCCATAAAATAGGCCGGGACAACTACCGACAAAACATTGATCTTCATTAGACCACTCCACGATTTTCACATAGCGGGCGCTTTCGCTCATTTCTTTGATTCCTCTATGGCTATATTGACTGCTCTCTCTTGATAACGCCGGGCATCCGCACCAAGCTGCCCCGAAATTACAACCGGTTTCGTCGGTTTTGGATGAACGAAGTTGCGGTGACTTCCTTTGCCGCCACGGTTGACGAAACCGGCTTGTTCAAGGTCTTTTATCAGTTCTCTAATTTTCTTTGGCATCGCTTAGTTCGATAACAGGGTGTGGGGGCGGAACCCGGATTGCGCTCCGCAAGCTCCGCTATCGGGCTATGCTTGCTAATTTCTTATTCATGCCGATATCATTTCTCTTACATGGAAAATTTCTTTGCCATGCATTGGGCGGATATCTTGTGAGTTTAGTGTAAGAACGGCTACTGTCTCTCCCTCACCAGTTACAAATTCTACTTCAAAAGCTAATCCATCACTATAACAATGCACCACAGCCCCTATATCACCGTCTTTTAGCCCGTATTCATCAATATCATGAGACAATATGACAGTATCTAACTCATCAATCATTTCAGCACTCACTTCTTTAATGGATATGCAGTTGTAGGGTGGACATGGCCCACGATTTACAATGGGGACGAATAAGGTGGGTCGCGCCCACCCTACCAGGCTATCAGGCTACGCGCTAGCTGCGACCTTTTGAGTTGCAATTGCTAGCTTTTTAACGAAATTTATATCAACCTGAGCGCTATCTTTTTCATAGATATAGCGCCATTTGACAAAGGCATTGCTTATTGAATTCAATGTAGTATTGAATGCGGCAAGATCAAGACCAACTTCTCTTAAAATTAAATTTTGTGTAACAGGCGAGATTTTTTTAAACAATCTAGCTAGCTCATGTCCTGAAGCTGCTCCGCCCTCACTCAAGATAATTGCTTTGAAACCAATCTCTACAGAAAACACAGCGCAGACAACAGCCGGGACGATTGGCAGTTGGAATTGGCTGTTTGGCATTGGGCGAGCTTCCATGCATCGATGGAAGGCAAGGAAAAAAGAGCTTGAAAGATTTTGCGCTTGCTTAATGTTCACGGTAATTTACTAATATGAAATAGGTTTTATAAATGAGGTCTTATTTTACCTCAAAACTCAAGAATGACGTATAATCACAACAAGCCTATATCAACTCATTGAAAAATCTAACAAGTTGTATTAAAACAACAACCCTAACAGGCTCGTCATTGGCGTCAACCTGACAGCCTTCGGTGTTGCTGTTAGAATCTTTATAGATCAGGCAAATGTGACTGTCAAGCCCGGCTGCCTGACCAAGTTCGGGACAGATACCTTTTACCGCTCAGGTTGTCCTCACCACCATCAGAAGAACGGGATTGATAGCAGGGCTGGTTGTGCTACGCTTTCTCAAGCCCATACTTGGCAGATGTCACATTTCAAGGTTAAACCCATGGCAGACTATCATTTCGTACAGCATTTGCCGGACCTGATCCAGCCGGAGGATTATCCAGGCGACCCGATGGGACGGCGGTTGCGGTTTCGCATCCGTGCTACCGAAGAAGGCGTCGAACTGCTGGGTGACGCCATGCGGCCCGAGACGCTGGAGAAGCTACTGGAAGCGCTGGACGCGGATGTGATCGAACAGATGCTCTGCGGCTGAATCACAACCGGTAACTCGTCCGCTTGGCGGGAACAGCCAGGAACCCATGAGCCAACGCCCGATCAAATTTTTTGTGCGGATTTCCGCTTTACGGTAACATAAGCGCTCGATTTTCTTCTGTCCTTGTCAAGTCTGCTGTCACGGAGAGGTACCGAAGCGGTCACAACGGCGCCGACTCGAAATCGGATGGGGGGCGAAAGCTCCCACGTGGGTTCGAATCCCACCCTCTCCGCCAATTTAAGTACAGGGCTGTTCCCCACCATTCAGCAACCCAGGTTTTCACCTTGGTGCGCAAGCTAACCCTCCCGCCAGTTCCAGCCGTCTTTCGCTTCCGCAAACAGCCGAGATTCCGTCATTATCGAACAAGAGTTTATGGTTATGATTCCGGGGAAGGACGATTCAAATGGCGGAGATAGCCCCGAACCGATGCTCGACAAACCCACATGCGCAAAATCCTACGTTCAGGGCTGATAGCCAGCGCCAGCCTGATTATCCTGCTCGGTGGCGGCAGCCTCTGGCTGTACCATGAACTCCAGGCCAGTTTGCCCCAACTGGACGGCGAACGGCAATTGCCCGGCCTGGCGGCGCCGGTTACCATCGAGCGCGATGCCCTCGGCATTCCCACTATCCGCGGCGCCAATCGCCCGGATGTCGCCCGCGCCACCGGCTTTCTCCATGCCCAGGACCGCTTCTTTCAAATGGATTTGCTGCGGCGTTCGGCCGCCGGCGAACTGGCGGAACTGTTCGGCGAAAAAGCCCTGGAGAAAGATCGCTCGGCGCGGATTCATCGGTTCCGCGCCCAGGCGCGGGAGGTCCTTGCCACCCTGCCGGAGCAGGACCGGCGACTGCTGGATGCCTATACCGCCGGCGTCAACGCCGGCCTGGCCGCCCTCGCCTCTCCCCCCTTCGAGTACCTGCTGTTGCGCATCAATCCCGCTCCCTGGCAGGCGGAAGACTCACTGTTGGTGATCTACGCCATGTATCTGGATCTTCAGGGCATGCAAAAGGATCGCGAGGCCGCCCTGGGCGTCATGCACGATACCTTGCCGCCGGCGCTCTATGATTTCCTGGCCCCCACCGGCACCGAATGGGATGCACCCTTGCAAGGCGCCGTCCTGCAACCGCCGCCACCCCCAGGTCCGGATGTCATCGACCTGCGCAAGCAGTCCGTTTCCGTTCAGCCGACCAAGATATCCTGGAGCGAAGCCTGGAGCGAGCCGGTTGCCGGCAGCAATAACTGGGCCATAGCCGGCAGCCATACCACTCACGGTGGGGCGCTACTGGCCAACGACATGCACCTGCGCCTGGCAGTGCCCAATATCTGGTATCGCGCCTCCCTGGTCTATCCCGATGAACAGAGGCGGGAACGGCGTGTTACCGGGGTAAGCCTCCCCGGCATGCCGGCGATCGTGGCGGGCAGCAACGGCCATATCGCCTGGGGTTTTACCAACAGCGAAGGGGATTGGAGCGATCTGGTTATCCTGGAGGCCGCTCCGAATACGGAAGACACCTATTTAACGCCCGAAGGTCCCCGGCCGCTACAACACTTTCGGGAACCGATCCGGGTAAAGAACGGCTCCGACCAGATCCTGGATGTCGTCTGGACTGTCTGGGGACCGGTGCTCGATCGGGATTGGCAGGGCCGGCAACGGGCGCAGCACTGGGTGGCGCATGAACAGCGGGCGGTCAATCTGGACCTGCTACGGCTGGAAAGCGCCCGCAACGTGACTGAAGCGATCGCCATCGCCAACGGCGTCGGCGTGCCGGCCCAGAACTTTATGGTCGCCGATGCGCAAGGGCATATCGGCTGGACGATCATGGGGCCGATTCCCCGCCGCTTCGGTCATGACGGCCGCCTGCCCGGTTCCTGGGCCGACGGCAAGCGGGGTTGGGATGGCTGGCTGGCGCCCGCCGATTATCCCCGACTTATCGATCCGCCCAGCGGCCGGCTGTGGACCGCCAATGCCCGCGTAGTCGACGGCGCCGAACTGGCCCGGATGGGAGACGGCGGTTACGATCTGGGCGCCCGCGCCCGCCAGATTCGCGATAACTTGCTGGCGCTGGAACGCTCCGGCGAGGCGGATTCCCTGGCCTTGCAACTGGATGACCGCGCCCTGTTCTTACAGCGCTGGCGGGATTTTTTGCTGACCGTGCTGACCCCCGAGGCCGTCGCCGCCGATCCGCGCCGCCGGGAGATGCGCGCCTTCGTCGAAAACTGGGGCGGACGGGCCAGTGTGGATTCCGTCGGCTATCGGCTGGTGCGCACGTTCCGGCTTGCCCTTTCCCAGCAGGTTTTCGATCCCCTGCTCGCTCCCTGCCGACAGGTCGATCCGGCTTTCGACTACGGCTGGATCAGACAAGCGGAAGGCCCATTATGGCAACTGGTTACCGCACAACCGCCGCACTTGCTTGATCCCCGTTTCCCGAACTGGCAGGCGCAATTCCTGGCCGCGGTGGATGCGGTACTCGACCAGTTACAGAGTCCCGGTTCGCCCCTGAAGGAACGCACCTGGGGGGACTATAACAAGGTGCAGATCCGTCACCCGTTCGGCGCCCTGCTGCCCGGCTTTGCCGCCTGGCTGGATATGCCGCCTGTACCTCTGCCCGGCGGTAACTACATGCCAAGAGTGCAATCACTTTCGGCGGGCGCCTCCGAACGCCTGGTGGTGTCGCCCGGCCGCGAGGCTGGTGGTATATTTCACATGCCAGTAGGACAGAGCGGCCATCCCCTGTCACCCCACTACGGAGATGGTCAGCGGGCCTGGGTAAACGGCGAACCCACCCCTTTTCTGCCCGGACCGGCGGCGCATCGCCTGCTGCTGCTGCCGGCACAGACCGTTGGAACACCATGACAAGCCAACCGCTATTTGCTATGGTTGCGCCCACCAACCCCGGTTCGGCCACTCCCGGTGTCCAATCCGACGCCGCCGGACCGGTTTCCCGCCGCGCTCTGTTCAAAGAGCGGGCTACCAAACCGAAGGATTAAGAAAGATGCCAAGTTACAACGCTCCTGTACGTGATATGTTGTTTGTCATGTATGACGTTCTGAACATGGACGCTTATAAAGATCTGGAAGGCTTCGGGGAGGCAACCCCGGACGTGGTCTCGGCCATCCTGGACGAAGGCGCCAAGATCACCCAGGAAGTCCTGCAACCCATCAACCTGAGCGGCGACGAAGAAGGCTGCCACCTGGCCAACGGCGTGGTGACTCCACCCAAAGGCTTCAAGGAAGCCTACAAGCAATATATCGAAGGTGGCTGGGGCGGCTTGACCGGCGATCCTGAATACGGCGGTCAGGGACTGCCCTATGTGCTGGGCGTCGCCATGAACGAGATGTGCTGCTCCGCCAACTTCGGTTTCTCAATGTACCCCGGCCTGACCCATGGGGCCATCGACGCCATCGAACAGCACGGCTCGAAAGAGCAGCAGGAAATGTATCTGCCCAAGCTGATCAGTGGCGAATGGGCCGGCACCATGAACCTGACCGAGGCACAGGCCGGCACCGATCTGGGGCTGATTCGCACCAAGGCATCCCCTCAGCCGGACGGCACCTATCTGGTCAGCGGCACCAAGATCTTCATCTCCGCCGGCGAGCACGATATGTCGGAGAATATCATCCACCTGGTGCTGGCCCGCCTGCCCGACGCTCCCACCGGCACCCAGGGCATCAGCCTGTTTATCGTGCCCAAGTTTCTGGTCAATCCGGACGGCAGCCTGGGCGCCCGCAACAAGGTCGTCTGCAGTCGCCTTGAAGAGAAGATGGGGATTCACAGCAACGCCACCTGCGTGATGAATTTCGAAGATGCGGTGGGTTATCTGATCGGCCAGCCGAACAAGGGCCTGCGCGCCATGTTCACCATGATGAACGCGGCCCGCCTGGGCGTGGCGGTGCAGGGTTACAGCATGTCGGAAGTCGCCTATCAGAACGCCGTCGCCTATTCCAAGGACCGGCTGCAGATGCGCGCCCTGACCGGGCCGAAGGCGCCCGACAAGCCGGCCGATCCAATCATCGTCCACCCCGATATCCGTCGCAATCTGCTGACCGCCCGCGCGTTCAACGAAGGCGCCCGGGCGATGGCCTACTGGACGGCATTGCAGGTGGACATCGCCCGCAGGCATCCGGACGCGACGGAACGACAGAAGGCGGAAGATTTGCTGGGCCTGCTGACGCCGGTGGCTAAAGCCTACTTTACCGACATGGGCTTTCTCACCTCCAGCATGTGTCTGCAATGCTTCGGCGGCCATGGCTATATCCGCGAGTGGGGCGTGGAGCAGTTCGTCCGTGACGCCCGCATCGCCATGATCTATGAAGGCGCCAACGGTATCCAGGCGCTGGATCTGGTAGGCCGCAAGCTGCCGGCCAACAACGGCCGGGCGTTGATGGAAGTCTTCTTCCCCGAAATCGGCGGGTTCTGCGAGCAGGCGGCGGCCGATCCGGAACTGGCTCCGTTCGCCACTGCGGTGCTGGGGGCTTTGGAGCATCTGGTGGACGCCGGCCAGTGGCTGATGGAGAACGGCATGAAGAACCGGGACAATGCGGGCGCGGCGGCCACGGATTATCTGTATATCATGGCGCTGACCACGCTGGGCTATATGTGGATCCGGCAGGTCAAGGCGGCCAAGGCCAAGCTGGCGGCCGGTGAGGGCGATCCCCAGTTCCTCAACTCCAAGGTCATCCTGGCCAAGTTCTTCGTCGAGCGCATGCTGCCCGACACGGCGGCGCATCTGGCCAAGATCAAGGGCGGCGCCGATACCCTGATGGCGTTGCCGGCTGAAGCCTTCTAAGGCGGCATTTCAGCTTTCTTGCCTGAGAACGTTAGGGGGCACGGTACGCTGTGCCCCTATTTTTTTCGACATTCCTTGCCAGGGCGTGTAGCGCCCGCGGTACCGATTGGCTATGAGCATTCAGCGTTATCGCCTGGGTTGCCCGATCTGGAGCAACCGTGACTGGACCGGCCGGTTCTTCAGCGCCACCCTCCCCGGCCAGTTGCTGCGCCAGTACTCTTCGGTGTTCAACACCGTGGAGGGCAACACCACCTTTTATGGCCTGCCCCGTCACGACGTGGCGACCCGCTGGCATGAGGACGCCGCCGCCGGCTTTCAGTTTTGCTTCAAATTTCCCCAGAGCATTACCCACGAATTGCGGCTACGTGACGCCGGCGCCGAAACCCAGGCGTTTTTCGACCGCATGGGTTTGCTCGGCGAACACCTGGGACCTTTCTGGCTCCAGTTACCGCCGGCTTTCGGCCCTGCCGAGTTGCCGGTCCTGGAATCCTACCTGGCTGCTCTGCCGGAGGGTTTCGACTACGCCGTAGAGGTACGCCATCCGGATTTCTTCAGCCAGGGGGAAGCCGGACAGCGGCTCGATCAACTGCTGCAAGGAAAGGGCATCGACAGGGTCATTTTGGACAGTCGCGCCCTGTTCAGCGCCAGCCCGGATGATGCGGACACCCGCGAGGCGCAGCGCAAGAAACCGCGGCTGCCGGTTCAGCCGCTGGTCACCGGCAAACGGCCGTGTGTACGTTTCATCGGCCATCCCGACATTGCCGCCAACCGACCTTTTCTGGAACCCTGGGTACGGCAGGTGGCGGAATGGATTACCACCGGGCTGACGCCGTATGTCTTTACCCATACTCCCAATAATCGGTACGCGCCGGAACTGGCCCGCTTGTTCCACGAATTGCTCAAGGTCCAGGTCGACAGCGTGGGCGAACTGCCACCATGGCCGGCAACCCGGCAGGAAGATTCAGGCCAGATGGATTTGTTTTGAACCCTATTCGTTCGGCGAAGTGGAGGAGCATGCATGCTCAAGGATAAACGCGAGGGGACGCAATTGGCGTTCAAGACCTTTCTGGGGTCCGACGGCACTCGGTACTTGGTCTTCCGCTCGCTCGATGGGTCGTTCCACGTCTTCACGGAGGTCGAGGCGAAGCAGGCGGCGCGGGAATGCGGGGCGGCGGAGTTAGCCAACACGCGGCAAATGTGGGAATCGCTGTGGCCGACGCAAACGTAGCGGCGAACTCAAGATTGCACCAACCGATCACGTCTTTCCAGGATGCCGACCTGGTGCGAGTATCGGTCTTGGCAAGTGAGCGGGGCGTCGCCGTTTTGCACCTTCCGTCTGGTCCGCGTACCATGTACGGAAAGGCCAATCACACAGGATGAACGCCAATGGTGATCACTCTTGGACCCGATCTGGAGGCCGCCTTGAGCGACGTGGCTCACACGCAGGGCGTTGCCCCGGAGACGCTCGCCCTTGACGCTCTGCGCGAGCGTTTTCTCGCCGGCGCTGTGCGGATGCAGCCGCGAGACGAGTGGGAGCGGGGTTTGCTCAATGCGGCGCGGGACTGTGGCGTGTCCCTTCCTGACTCGGCCCTGAGCAGCGAAGGGCTGTACGATTGATGTCCTACTTCATCGACACGAGTATATTGGGCCGCCTGGCGAACGCGAGCGACGTTCAACACACGGTGGCCACGCGCGCTGTGCTGGAATTGCACCGGCGTGGCGAGGGACTTCACGTTGCGCCGCAGGTCATGATCGAATTCCGCAACGTCGCTACTCGACCGGTGGCTGTCAATGGCATGGGACTTTCGACCGCAGACACGGAGACACTGGCAGCGACATTCGAGGCACGGTTCTCTCTGCTGCCTGAGACGCCCGACATCTACCCGGCGTGGAAGGCTCTCGTCGGGACGCTGGGAGTCATATGTTAAATAGCTCTTGGGGGTAGCCGGTAGGAGGAACTTATTGTAATTGCAACGGGTTTGTTGGGGGAGGACCGACAGGCGGATTTTGTTTAACATGCGGCCATTCTTGGGATTTGCATGGTTAAACCTAAGGTTCTTCAAGGAATTTTGTGAAGCAGTCTGTGAGGCGTGGCTACCTGGCCGTAGGCGGGTGGAGTGCCTGCGCTCCCAGGAGCCTGCCAGACTGCGAGATGGTATCTTAACTAATGAAAGTACAACGCGTTTATGTCGACATATCAGTCATCGGTGGCTGCTTCGATCCTGAGTTCGCACCGTGGTCGAAAGGCTTAATGAAGGACTTTCAACTCGGCAACTTTAAGCCAGTCATATCAGAAGTCGTTACGGCGGAAATTGCCTCTGCCCCGGGGGAGGTCAAGGCACAGTATGCACAGCTTCTTTCTTGGCAGGTGGAGTTTGTACCTCTAACAGAAGAAGCAAAAATCTTAGCTGACGCTTATCAAACACACCGGATTCTGACACCGAAATTTTACGACGATGGTCTACATATTGGTTTGGCAACGGTGGCGGGTGTAGATGTGTTAGTAAGTTGGAATTTTAAACATATTGTGCACTTGGATAAAATACAGCGGTTTAACGCCATCCATCAGGAACAAGGTTATAAGCCTATTCAAATTTATTCACCGCGTGAGGTGACCAATTATGAAGAAAGATCTTGAAATAAAAGCAGTGGAAATAGTCCGTCATATACGAAATGCTCATCATGAGCAGTTGAAGGGAAAAAGCTGGGACGAACAGGTAGCGTTTTACCAAAGGAAAGCGCATTTTTTGCATGCTGAGTTAAAGCCTATGGAAGCTAAAGTGCATGAAACCCAGGCTGGATAAAGTGACCTTCTAAGAAACTTCAACTAAGTAGTTGATTTTGTTGAAGCCAAGAAATGTTATGTTAGGTACAGCTTCGATCGGGCAACGCGACTCTTAATGCCCGACCTGCCGTCATTTAGAATCATTAGATTGATCAACTGAACAGCGAGGATGACAAGCTGTGGACAACCCGTATCTGCTGATCTATTGCACCTGCCCCGATCAGGCGATGGCGGAGCGCATTGCCGAAGCGCTGGTGGCCGACCGGTTGGCCGCTTGCGTCAATATCGTGCCAGGCATCACCTCTATCTACCGCTGGCAGGGCGAGATCCAGCATGACTCCGAACTGCTGTTGCTGATCAAGACGCGCGGCGAGCGCTATCCGGCCCTGGAGGCGCGCATCCGCGAGTTGCACAGTTATGAAGTCCCGGAAATCATCGCCGTGCCGATCCAGCGGGGTTCCGAGTCCTATCTGGCCTGGCTCGACGCCAGCGTGGGAAAGGCTTCCTAAAGCGAATCGCTTACCTGGCCACCCTATTCATCCATCTATATTAGAGATCGTCCACGTCTACGGTGAGCACCGCAGCGAGCTTTTTCAGCAGGTCTATAGACGGGCTGCGCTTGCCGTTCTCGATCTGGGACAGGAACGCCTTGGTGACGCCACAGGCGGCACCCAAAGTTTCCAGAGTCAGACCTCGGTATTCGCGCCAAACACGGATTGGACTCTCTCCATCGATCATCCGCTCCACCATGCTGGAGGGGAGCAGTTCTTCCTCCCCGCGCGCCAGTTTGGAGTAGAATTCATCGATGGCATGGGTATCGGCGGCGTCTTCAAGGGCTCCCGCAAGACGGTGATAGTCGTCGTAGGGAATGACAGCCCATTCTGGTTTCCCTTCGCGTTCGATAATTTGCACCTTCATTCCTGCGAATAACGCCGCCGTCAAGGTCGGATTCTCATAGCTGGGATTGCTGATAGTTCTCCAGGCCGATCCGCTGGAGCAGATCGATCTGGGTTTCCAGCCAGTCGATATGTCCTTCCTCGCTTTGCAGGATCGTTGCCAACAGGTCGCGGGTGACGTAATCGCCACAGGACTGGCAATAGGCAATCGCTTCCTTATACAGCGGATGGGCGTACTGCTCCATCTTGAGATCGCCTTCCAGGATACTCTTGACATCCTCGCCGATATGCAGCTTTTCCAGGGTATCCATTGTCGGCTTGCCTTCCAGGAATAGAATCCGTTGAATGAGCGTATCGGCATGCTTCATCTCATCGATGGACTCGTTATACTCGTGTTCACCCAGTTTCCCGAGTCCCCAACTCTGCAACAGGCGGGCATGCAGAAAATACTGGTTGACCGTGGTCAATTCGTTCTTGAGCGCCTGGTTCAGGTACTCGAGCACTTTATCGTCACCTTTCATCAGCGATTGCCTCGTTTTTCTAAATGGTTTATGCACCTGGAGTGTCAATGCAGAATCGTCCCAGAATCCCCATCATGTTGACAACCGGCGGCGGATCCTGGCTACCATATCCATGTTCTCGTGCAACACGGCGATGATACGGGGCCGCATCCCTTCGCGGGATAGGTAGAAGATGTAAATTGCCGGTGGGTGTAACGGGCAATCTCTCTCAAGTCTGCCTCGGCGGCAGGCGTCAGTTCGTACGGCAACATCTGCCTATGGCCGGGGTTCGCGGCTGACTTCCGCAAAAATCCTTAGTGTAAATTTTTCAGTGATGGAGACAAGTTGATACGCTATTTTGTGTAGCAAGGGCAAGGACAACACTACAGGTAGTATCTAAACATTCCCATCACTGGAAAATTTACACGACCCAAAAATCTGCTCAACCGATTTCACAATGACCTCGCCCTGCTCTGCGGCCTCAATGCGTGGTTTCAGGAATGTTTCCAACTGGTGCAAGGCTTCTGTTTCGGTCAAGTCATCCCTCTCCGGGAGGGGGGGTAACGCCCGTTCCAGCACATAGTCCTTGATGGTTTTGCCATGGAGTGCGGCAACAGCTTTCAACCGCTGATGCTGCTCTGGAGTGACTTCGATGGACAAACGGTGCACGTTTTGTCTCCTCACTGAAAGCTATGTCTTTTTATAGTGTAACAAATATCACGAATATGCAAAATGAACATTTGTTGTGATGTGGCGGCTCCGCTCCTCATTCTGAGATGCCAGAGTCACTCCCTAATCTGGAGGCTGCAATAATGGCGATCCATCTTTTCATTCTGGCCCTGCTGTGGGCGGCTTACGGCGCGCTGCATTCCCTGCTCGCCTCCCTTGAAGTCAAGCGGTGGGCGTTCGCGCGCTGGCCCAGGCTCGGGCCGGCATACCGGCTGCTCTACAACGGTGTGGCCGTCGTGTTATTGCTGCCGATCTTGTGGTTGACTCTGGCCTGGCGCGGGCCGCTGCTGTGGGAATGGCGTGGGTTATGGGCGTGGCTGGCCAATCTGCTGGCGGTGACCGCCGGCCTGGGAGTTTGCTGGACCTTGCGCTACTATGATGTTCAGACTTTCCTGGGATTACGGCAATGGCGGCAGGGCGGTGACACACCGAGCGAGCAGGAGCAGTTTTATATTTCCCCGCTGCATCGTTATGTGCGTCATCCCTGGTATTTCCTCAGTCTGGTGATCATCTGGACCCGCAATATGGATCCGGTCTTCCTTATCTCCAGCATGATCATCACGCTGTATTTTTGGCTGGGCTCGCGGTTGGAGGAAAATAAACTGCTGGCCTGTCACGGCGCTGTGTATGCCCGTTATCGCGAGCGGGTGCCGGCGCTGTTCCCTCTGCCCTGGCGTTATCTGAGTCGGTCGGAGGCGGAAGCTTTACTGTCCGCACGGCAGCCGTCTGCTGGAGAGTGATCCATGTCGCAGCACTACCACCACGACCATTTTCACCCTCCGGGCGGGGATAACGAACGGCGCGTTTTCTGGGCCATGCTGCTGACCGGCGGCTTTATGGGCGTGGAGGCCGGCGGCGGTCTGCTCTCCGGGTCGCTGGCCTTGCTGGCCGACGCCGGGCATATGTTTACCGATTTCGCCGCCCTGGCCCTCACCTGGCTGGTGTTTCGCATCGCCCGCCGGCCGGCGGACCGGAATCGGAGTTATGGCTATCACCGCTTCGAGGTATTGGCCGCCTTCGTCAACGGCCTCACGCTGTTTGCCATTGTCGGCTGGATAGCCTATACGGCGGTGCGACGCCTGTTGGCGCCCGTGGAGATTCTGGCCGACGCCATGCTGCTCGTCGCCGTGCTGGGACTGATTGTCAATATTATCGTCCTAAGGCTGCTGCATGGCGGCGATCGTTCCAACCTGAATCTGCGCGGCGCCGCCGCCCATGTCTGGGGCGATCTGATCGGCTCGCTGGCCGCCATCGTGGCGGCTGTTGTCATCCTCGGGACCGGTTGGCAGGCCATCGATCCGCTGCTGTCGCTGCTGGTCTGCGGCCTGATCCTCAAAAGCGCCTGGAATATTGTCAGCGCCAGCGGCCATATATTATTGGAAGGTACACCCGAGGAAATGGATACCGACCGGCTCAGCCTGGAGTTGCGGCATGCCGTCCCCGAGGTGCGGGATGTCCATCATGTCCATGGCTGGGCGCTGACGCCTCAGCACCGGCTGCTGACCTTGCATATCACGATCGCCCAGGACAGTGACCAGGATAGGGTGCTGCATGCCGTAAAATTATTTCTGCTCGACCACTGGAAGGTGAATCATTCCACGGTTCAGGTGGAGCGGACCGGTTGCCCGGACCTGAACGGCGACCGGAATCGACCCTGTGAGGCGAAATAGTAGGGGCGGTTCGCGAACCGCCCCTACATAATGTGCCAGAACCGCCCCTACATAATGTGCCAGAACCGCCCCTACATAATGTGCCAGAACCGCCCCTACATAATGTGC
>CAIMUS010000036.1 GCA_903844665.1 uncultured Pseudomonadota bacterium | reverse complement strand
TTCCTGCCCCGAAGCCCCTGACAGGCTAGCTTCGTCTCTGACAGGCGTCACTTTCCCGCCAGTGGCTAGACCTCCAGCCACCGTGCCAGGCATCGCTGCCAGGCTCGCCACGGGTAGGGCAGTTACGGTTGCCAGCCGTTATCATAGCTTAGCCCCCTTTAAGGGACGATTCAAGCTAGCCGGGTAGGGTGGGCATGGCCCACGTTTTCCTGTGAACCCCGATTAGAATCGTGGGTCGTGCCCACCCTTACAAGACTGCCTTAACGGGCCGGCGAGGACGCCAGCGCTCCCAGGAATCGTCGAGCCGGCGGTTTTAACGGGCCGGCGGGAACGCCGGCGCTCCCAGGGATGGTCGAGCCGGCGGCTTTAACGGGCCGGCGAGGACGCCGGCGCTCCCAGGATGGTCGAGCGGGCTGTCGGGCACGGTCCTGTGCCGGACCTACAGGTTTTCGGCTGGATTATAGGGTAATCTGCCAAAGTCGAGCATGCGCCTGATTTCAGGCGACTTGGCGGTTACGTTCAAACAGCAAATCCGGATCGAAGTCGGCCATACCAAATTCAGCAGGGTCAATGCCCATCAATTCAGCCTGTTCGAGCGCCACGGTCAGCACATCATAGTAAGCTGCGACTTTGCCCGCTGCAAAAGGGTCATTGCCTTCTTTTTCTTTAGCTTTGAGGGCAGCTTGCCTTGCAGCCAGCAACACTTCTTCCAATACCACTAACACTTCAGGGCGTTCTCGTTTTGCGTTCATTAAGAATACCTCTCAGAATCTGAACCTGTTCCCGTTGACGCTGAATGTCCTGTGGCCACTTTTCGTTAACCAAGTCCGCTACTTGGCGGGCATCGATATCAGGGGACAATTTTGAATAGGGTTTTGCAATCCAGGATTCATGTAACGCTATTTGTTTCTCGATAGAGCGGATGGATTTTTCGATGAGATGGTTAGGTAATTTACTTTTTTCCTTCCAAAAGCCATGATGCGGTCCACCTGCTTTGGCTGTTTCATAGTCGTTCATAAAAACAAGTATAGCAAGTCGGGTAGCAAGCCGGGTAGGGTGAGCATGGCCCACGTTTTCCTGTGAACTCCGGTTAGTATCGTGGGCCGTGGGCCCACCCCCTATCAAGATCGCAAGATTAGGCTTTCCGCAGCGCCCGCCGCACGCCATCAGGGTCACAGGCAATGACTGTCAGATAAGCGCGGGTGGGTTGGTCTGGCTCGGTGCGGCCTTGCTCCCAATCACGGAGAGTGCCAAGCGGAATATGGTAACGGGTGGCAAATTCTTCCTGCGTCGGACCAAGAGCACGCCGCAAGGTTTTCACCCGTGGTATCTGTCGCATCCGCGCCAGATCCTCATCGCTGAGCGGCTGCGCGTCGAGATCACTCGCGCGGCCAGATGGCGCGCCGCATCGGTCATCGCATCAAAGCGTGTCCAGTCGATAAGTTCTTTCGATCTGTCAAGCATTGTCTTCGTAGTATCGGCATCTTTCATTGGGTTCGGCTCCTCGCGCGGAGATAGCAGCGGTTATGTGACAGGTTGCCGATCTCGCGGCGTCCGCTCGCGGAGCAGATCCACGGGATCGAATCCCGCCAAACCAAGATCGGCGGCGGATACGTCAAAAACCATCCCTTGATCCAAAGCGAAACTGAGGATGTCGTAATAGGCCATGCTTAGCCCCCGATGATAATCATCGTTCGAATTGGTGCTCTCCGCCGCTCGCCTGGCTTTTGCCAGCACTTCTTGTAATATTACTTGATAATCAATCTGCTCGGCCATAACGTTTCTCCTCGATCATACCGTTCAAAACCTCGATCTGAATTTTAAAGATGGTGATTTCTTCCGGCCATTTAGCATTTACCAGATGGTCAACTTGACGCATCGGGATAACATCGTTAAGGCGGGACAAACACGTAGGGTGGGCAGCTTGTCTGCCCACCCTAACTTTTACCCAGACAACCCGCCTGGGCAGACAAGCTGCTCACCCTACAACTGGTTAAGGTGTCCCGGCTTAAGTGGATACCCTAGCGGGGGTATCCACTTAAGCCGGGACGCTTTGCAGGCTGACCGCAGAGGGGTTTTTCTGGGAGTGCCGGCATCTTGCTGGCTGTTGACTGGCGTCGATGCCCTGAGGCCGGCGAGGACGCCAGCGCTCCCGGGGTCGGATTGACCCGCCTTAAGTGGGTAGCCAACCGTTACAAGCGCGGCGGCGGCGCCACAGTCAGGTGCAGTAAAGATACTGGAAAAGCCGGCGGCTCCCGCTTAGCATACCCCTTATACATCAACTTGGAGGATAAGCGGATGATGAGCACTCTTGCCCAGGCCGATCCAAGGCACAGCAAGTCGATGCCGGCTCTGATCGCCAAATTACTGGCGGAGCGCCAGGAAGTTCTGGTGTTGTTCAACCGGTTGGTGCAACTGAAAGCGTTCGTGGCCATCGCCACTATCCAGGCTTTATTGCAGTGCTTCTGTCAGGCCCTGGTGGATTACGTCGCCCTGGGGCACTTCGAGGTCTATCAAGCCCTGGAAGAGCAGGCCGATGACTCGGACCATTGCCGTCAGGTCAGGCGCCTGGCCCGACAATGCCATCCCGGCATCGTCGCCACCACCGCGGCGGCGCTCGCGTTTAACGACCGTTACGATTGCCAGGCGCATTGCGAAATTCGCGATAGCTTTTGGGTCGATCTATCCCGCCTCGGTGAGGAACTGGCGACCCGAATCGAGTTGGAGGATCGCCTGATTGCCGCTATCAGGGCGCCGGTGATGGTTTAATTTTGATAAATAAGAACTTCCAAATTGAGAATTGCTGGTAATAGTGACTATCGGATGGCTTGGTCTTCATCTTGCAGTATAATACAACAATGGATTTGAAACTTTGAGGCCACTCAATGGCCAAAAAATCCCGCCCGTCTCAAACCTTGGTTAAAGTGGTTAATGACCTGTTTCCAGTCAAAGAGAAGTGCGGTGGTGGTTTTGTTACCACCACCGGCATTACAAAGGTACTGTCTCAATGGTCGAGGATTTCAGCAATTATGAAAATATGCTCGACCGGTTTCAGCAAGAACTGAAGGAATTTATTAGATGACTGTTGCAATCAAGGCCGGCTCTCTGGAAGATTTCTTTGCTTCCGCGCGGGAAACCGCCTGTGAGATCGACCAGGGCAAGCGTCTTACCCCCAAAAATACGATCTGGGTTGAACCGGAAGATTTGGTTGTTCTGCTCAAACCGGATCGAACCAGACTGTTACGCTGGCTGAGAGGCCAGCGGCGAGTGGGATTCGCTGAACTGATGTCCGCCATGCAGCGCACGGCAGTAAGCATTAACCGGGATTTAAGTCTGCTGGCAAAATACCAATTGGTGCGGGTATACCGTGAAAAGACTCACGATCAGGGTGTACGCAAGGTGATTGAACCATTGTTCGGTGATCAGAAATTGGAATTCAGGGTGGAAATCTGATAACTGCCTACTGCCGCGATACGGCGCAATACGCTAATGCTATTTGCGCTCTAAGCGGGCTTCCATAGATCATGATGAGGTGATACAAAAATTACCTTTTGAGCCAAGTCGAGATCGGGTCGGGGTAACGGGATTGCGCCCGTTACCCCTCCCACACCACCGGACATGCGGTCTTCCGCATCCGGCGGTTGAACCCAGCGGCTTCACGTTGCCGCAAGATCCGATGGAACGTATAAGCCCCAACGCCGGAGACGGGCGTTGTTCAAGACGGTATGTAAGGTCGGACTCCGCGCCAGTCTCCAGGCGCCGACTGCACTGCTTGCCAGTTGCTGTTGCCGACCCTTCGCTCCCAAGCGTCGCAGGGCGTTCGCCCGACCCCGCCGGTTGTGCCAGCGTTGCCAGAAGAACTTGCGCATGTGGCGGCGTATCCACCCTTCCTTCCGGCGAATGTCGCTGTCGTCGTCACTGATGCGAAAGTAGTTCCACCACCCTCGCACGTAGCGCTGCCACGCCGTAATCCGTTCCGGCAGCGGTTGCGACCGGCGGGCATTCCAGAAGTCCCTCACCTTGGCCTTGAACCGTTCCAGGCTCGTGGTGGTGGGCTTCGTGTGGCCCTCGGCGTCCAGTTGGAAGCCCAGGAATTTTCCGTCTCCTGGTCTGTTGACGCCGCTCTTCGTCGCGTTGACCCGTAGTTTCAGGTGGTCTCCGAGCCACGCCGTGAGGCTGGCCAGTACCCGCTGTCCGCTCCGTTCGCTGCTGACAAAGATCACCACGTCGTCCGCATAGCGGCAGAAGTTCAACCCGCGCCGCTCCAGTTCTTTATCCAGGGCATCC
>CAIMUS010000035.1 GCA_903844665.1 uncultured Pseudomonadota bacterium | reverse complement strand
GTGTTGAAAGAAAGTGGTTAAAATGAGAGCTGTTCATTATGGCTTCCGAGGAAGTCAGGGGTAGTTTTTGTCGTTATGATTCTTGTGTAATTACTGATCAATTAGCTACTGACGCCGGTGCATTAGAGCGGGAATTGCTGGTATTGCGCCGCATGGTTGACAACTCTGCGCTGTGGGAGCGGCCGCTCTCGCCGCGATAACTGGCCGCACCCCGTGGCGCTACCGGGCTGATCGCGGCGAGGGCGCCGCTCCCACAGGTTATTCCTGCCGATGAACCCAGCCCTGGTTTACGCCTTCGCCGGCTCCACCACATCGCGATAGGCGTGCCAGGTGGCGTGTCCGATCAGCGGCATGGTGATCAGCAATCCCGGCGCTATATTGAGATAGGGTATAGGCACCAGACCCACCCCGGTGAACATCACGATCAGCGCCGCCCACAGGATCATGGGGCCGGGATTGACCCGTACCGCGGCGATGCTGGTCTCGACGGCGGTGATAAAGTCCACTTTGCAGTCCAGCAGCATCGGAATCGACACCACGCTGATCGTGAACACCACGCCGGCCAGGATGGCGCCGATCAGGGCGAAAACCAGCAAAAACCTAAGTCCGTCGCCGGAAAAGAAGATCGACGCCGTATTGGTGTCCACGCTGGGGGTGTCGCTTAAGAGGAACGTACCGAACAGCACCGCCGAGGCCCGCACCCAGATGATCAGAACCAGCCCTATCACGATGCCGAACAGCAGAATGGCCATGAGATTGCTGCGCCAGGCCAGCAGGGATCCTCCTAGCGTGGCCGGCTTTCCCTGTTCCAGACAGTGGCTGAGATCGTAGAGTCCCATGGCGAGAAACGGTCCGACCAGCAGAAAACCGGCGGTCAACGCCAGCGCCAGATGAAACTGTTCCGTCACCATATTCGTCAGATAATAACCCATGATAACGAACACGATGCCATAGAAAAGGCTGGCCAGCGGTGTCTTCAACATGTCCCGCCAGCCGGCCTCCAGCCAATGCCATGGGGCCTCGGTGGTGATATGGCGTACCCGTGGCGACGTGAGTGAGCCTTCTCGAACCGGTATGGATTGAGCCATGAATCGATCTCCTCGTTTGATGTGAACTTAAGTTAACTTTAGCACTTTCAACTAGCGGTGGTAATCGACATCCCGGCGCGCCGCGGAATCTGATCATAGGCTATCAATATTTCAACAGCTTTTCCAGTTTTCCCCGCCACGCCGCGGCGGTCTCCTCGCTCACATCCACCGCTACCGGCGCCTGTCCGCGCAGCTCGAGAATCAGGCGATAAGAACGGACAGGGACGCTTTTATCCTTCCAGCCGGAAGCCTCATAAACGACCCATTCACTATGGGTGATGTCCTTATAATCGTAAACGTGGGGGGCGCCGGTGGAAATAATGGCGATTTTTTTCTGCTGCGTATCGAAGACTACATCAGGGTTTCCTTCCAGCCGCTCGTCGCTATGGAATCCTGTTTTTTCCAGCGCCATAAGCGCCGCCTGATAATCCCGTTGTCTTGCCGCATTCCACCAAAAACCGGCGCCGACGAAGACGGCGAAAGCAATCAGTACGAGGCCGGTCTTATCGCCTCTACCGAGGGTAATCAGACCGGCTACCAGAATAATAGCGGCAATGAGCAGCCCGAACGACATAAGAAATGACTCAGTCGTCTCTCTTGCCCTTGATCGGCAGACGGATCGTGAAGCAGGCGCCCTGTCCGGGCGCCGAACTGACGCTGATGGATCCCTGGTGTTGCTCGGTGATGATGAAATAGGACACCGACAGACCCAGCCCCGTGCCCACCCCGGCGACCTTGGTGGTATAGAACGGCTCGAACACCCGACGCCTGATCTCCTCGGTCATGCCCGGCCCGTTATCTTCCACCTCGATGAGGGCGTCGTCACCCTGCTTGCGGGTACGCAGGATAATGCGATGGGGTGCAGGACTACCGGCCGACGACATCGCCTGGGCGGCGTTCCTGACCAGATTCAGCAGAACCTGCTCGATCTCCGTGTGGCCGCAGAGCATCGTGCCCAGCGCCGGATCATAGTCGCGAACGATCTCGATCTGGCGAAAATCGTATTTTCTCTTGAGATCGTAATCGCTGGCCGCCAGCCGGATGACCGTATCCAGCATTTCCTCCACCGCCGCCGGCGACATCTCGGCCTTGCCGCGGCGGCTGAAAGCCAGCATATCGGTGATGATGCTGGTGGCGCGGACGCCGGCATCCTGGATGCCTTGCAGAAAGCGCAGGATGCCGCGTTTTTCCATATAGGCATGGACTTTGTCCAGATCCAGTTCCAGTTCATCCGCGGCGGCGCGGTTGGCGGCCAGGTCCGCCGACAGGCGGCGCTGGATATTCTGGCAGCCTTGCAGTATGGCGCTTAACGGGTTGTTGATCTCGTGCGCCATCCCAGCCGCCAGGCCGCCGACGGATAGCATTTTCTCCGTTTGCACCATCATCTGCTCGATCCGCACCCGATTGGTGACATCGTCCACCCGGATAACCGCGCCCAGGGCGCCATTGGCGACCAGCGGATAGACCATGACATCGGTGTAATGCAACTGACCGTCCTGCTCGAATGCCAGACGCTCGTTGCGCAGGGGGGTATGATTGCGGATAGCCTCCTGGACCTGCTGCAACTGCGACTCCAGATAAGGCAGGACTTCGGTAAACAGTCGTCCCTGAGCTTCATGCTGGGAGATGCCGACCGTCTTTTCGGCCCCTTGATTCCATTCGGTGATCCGGCCTTCGATATCCACCCCGACCAGAATCGAAGGCATCGAATCGATGATGTTTTTCAGGTAGGAGCGCATGCGCTGCATTTGCTGAGCGGTGCGCAGCCGTTCGGTGATGTCCTGGAAACTGAGTACCGAACCGACCACCTGTCCGGCTTCCAGAATCGGCGTCATGCTGTAGGCGACGGGGAAGTGGCTGCCGTCCCGATAGATGAACAGGTTGCCCTCCCCCCGGCAGATGATGCCGTCCTCCAGTACCCGGTACAGCGGACAGTCCTTGAAAATCAGCCAGATGCTGTTCAGGGACGCGCCGATCAGTTGTTCTTCATCGCGCCCCAGCATGGCGGCCGCGGCCGGATTGGCGAAGGTAATCCGGCCTTCCGTATCCAGACCCAGAATCCCTTCGCCGATGGATTTCAGAATCAGTTCCTGGCGATGCTGCAACCGGGCGATCTGTTCCTCCGCCAGCTTGCGCTCGGTCAGATCCTGAACGATGCCGGTAAACAGGCGGCAATCGCCCAGACTGACTTCACCCACCGACAGATACATCGGAAACGTGCTGCCGTCTTTGCGCCGCCCGATGACCTCCCGGCCGATGCCGATGATCTTGCGTACCCCGGTCAGCAAGTAATTGCTGATATAACGATCGTGCTGGCTGCTGTAGGGTTCGGGCATCAGTATGCTGATGTTGTGGCCGAGCACCTCATAAATGTGGTAACCGAACAGGCGCTCGGCCGCCGGATTCATCATCTTGATGGCGCCGCGTTCGTTGATGACGACAATTCCATCCACGGCGCTTTCGACCATGGCGCCGATAAGCGCGGTATCGCGGGTTCTGATTTCCGGGCCGTCCCCGATGTCAGTCATGGGTGTTTCTCCGCTGGCAGGCTTAACAGTCGGATCGATATAAACGCCAACCCGGCGCGGGTTAAGCCGGCTGCAGACGGTAACCGTGAGGTGAAGTGGCCGCCGTTTCCAATGGTGAGCGGGAGCATGGACGGTGGCAAGAAGCTAATGGAACTCGAATTCAGGGTAATTCTACCAGAATTTCATCGAGCGCTTTACGCGGGGTCTGCGGTATTTCCGCCGGGTAACCGTACCACAGCAGGCCGACGACGGTTTCCACCGTCGGATCGACCCAGATCAGATCATAGAATTGCGGCTCGCGGGTAACGGCGCCGGTGGTCCATTTGACACCGATGCCTTCGCTCCATAAATACAGCGAGAAATTGTGGATGGCGCAGCAGCAGGCGGCGTAATCCTCCCGCGCCCGGATGGGGTCGTCCGAGTTCTCGCAGGTCACCACCAGCCAGCCTGGGATAGTGAGCCATCTTTCCAGTTTGGCCTGGCCGGCGTCCGGTCCCTGCTTGCGGCTGACCAGTTCGGCGTTCAGGCGGGCGATTGCGGCGGCGGTTTGCGGCCCCAGCAGATAGAAACGCCAGGGTTCTGTCAAGAAATGATTGGGCGCCCAGCGGGCCAACTCGATGCCGCGAAGGATAAGCTCGCGCGGCGGCGGTTGTTGCGGCAGGAATTCATGGATGGTGCGCCGGGAACGGATCAGTTCGGCGACGATGGCGGCATTTGCGGAAGAGTTTTCCTGAACTGACACAGGTTTCTACCTTAAGTCAAAGCATTCAAGTCGTTCACAGCAGATCATGAAATGCAGCATAACATGGCTGGGGCCTGGCTAGGGAGCGTATTTTAGCTGAGGTAAACCTCTCGCAGAGAGAGTAGAATTGCGTCGCTGTAGACGCTCTTGCGATCAAGCCCGCCCCTATACAAGCCACGCCATGCGAGCTACAGTCCAGCGATAGAACGTGCAACCATCACCCTCTCAAGTTGGCTGATCGATGCTATGCTACAGGTGTGCAAAGTTTATAAAATAGCATTTGTATATGATAAGAGTTATAATTTTGTGAAACCATTCAAGAAATTAATCGATCATGGGTACTAACGAATATAATATTTGGAACACTGCAATTAGTTGTTACTTCTTTCGCCCAGAGTATGCTGGTGAAACTGTTTTCCTGTCAATCGAAAAAAACATTCTTTTACTTATAGCTGAAAGCGCTAATCCACCAATGTCATTTGACTCACCTGAGCAAGCTGAACAGAATTTGGTCACAGCGGTTCGGGCTGAGTTACAACGAAAGGGTTGGGTGGTAGGAAAACTTCCTGAAAATATAAAAAATTATCCGTGTTTCCTGGCTCAGTTAGCCGTGCAGGTGCTGGCTGTTGCCAATATGCATGATGATGAATATTGGAGTGATAATGCCTATTGGCCGCGCTTGCGGGAAATGCTCGATCCTAACTGCCAGCAAGCTATGCCACTAAATCTGACTGGTGAGGCACATTTAGCTTTATGGCGGGATGGATTGGAGCATTGGGCCAATAATCTTTTGCATGGAGCGCTTGGCTTTATAAGATTGCCAGTGGACAGACATGGGCCAGGACGCTATATCAGGTTGCCGAAATCTCAGGCGCTGTTACGCCAAGCTGATTTGGAAACTCTACCGGCATTTTTTAGCTATGTTGGTCTTCGATCCGGAGAAGATGATCCAGAATATATTAAAGAACAAATCAGTACGTACAAAGATTATTTTCACCGCCATGCACAACGGGTACTGGATGATCCGGATAGGATTGACGCCGCCTGCGAGCAGATTGCTCGAATCCTCCGGCGTTGGGATGGAAACTCTGGAATCATTGCTGGCAGCAAACATCATTTAGGTAGAGAATGGGTAAGGGAAGGCGGCGCATTACGCCTGTGGCTACAGCTTCGCGATGGGCCACAGGTATCATCCCTAACCGGTGGACTGGCTGAACAGTCAGTTAATCTGATCCGCACTGTTATGCAAGGAGTCTCTCTTGCAGAGTTACTCTCGCAACTCTATCGGCAACCTGAAATAATTGACCCTGAGCACGGATATGTATATAGGCCAATTCGGAAAAATCAGTGGTTGACGGTTTACGATGAATTTTCCGAGCGTTGGATTGAGAGACGACATGCCCGGCCAGGTGACGATCTGATTCTGTTGGTGCCGGCAGCAGATCGCACAAAATGGTGCAACGGTTTACACCAAGTTGCTGATTCAGTACAGTGGTTCAGGAGGTCAAGCGATAAGCAGTCAAAGGAGGTTTTAGCGCTTGCAGGGTTGCCAGCGGGTTGGTGCGCGGTACATTGCACAGCCAAAGAAAAGCCAATATTGGATCAATGGACAGCAGGCCCTTGGTACGATATCATTCGTTCTGACAGACAGGTGATGGAGCCTGTTGGCGGGCTGCGTTTGCATAGATCAGTCTGGATGGCAGGGGCGGGACCGTATATACGGATAAATCTTCAGGAATTGGTTCATGAATTGCGTCTTGATAGGGAGATCTATCGAATAAACAATAACTGTTTAACTCCCATGCAAGCACCTGCTCTGAACAATCCTGGGGTACATGTCGTTGCTCTTCCCGGCCATAAACCACTTCGCGTCGAGGTACAACAGCCGGAGCTAACAAGAGCATACACAGCCCTACCTTCCGGTTGGAGTTGGATGAATCAGGGTTGGCCCCGGCTGATGCTGAAGTCGCATGATAATTTAACAGCAACTGAAGGGCGATTAAGCGGATCGGTCATCATTGGAAAATGGCCTACAGTACCCAAAACAGCAACGAACATACGTCGTCAGGCAATCAAACTAATATTGCAATTGCGTGGTGGTGCAAAAGCATCGTGGTTACAGCCTTCTATCGAGGAACCTAATCACCCGCTTGTGCGTACTTTGTTAAAAGCAGTTAAACGGGCCAGACGTTAATGGAGGTGAGATAATGCGTTATTTTGGACAAGTACGTGAGCTATACAGTGGATGTGCTCGAATTACTGTTTTTGCACGTTTAATTAAAGACGGAAATAGGTGGATTCGTGATAAGTCTTTTGATATTTCTGAAGAAATTGGATCAACAGATAAGGTATTCCTCCGAGTACCGATTGCTCGAATTGGCCTAACAGATCGTGCATTAGTTCGCTTTGATATCACTTCGAATTCTAGGCCCGTAGCAGGTTCAGATAAAGACTCACATATTGTTGCTAGTAAACCTGATGGTAGAGGTTTGGCAATCGAGCCTTTTGGTGCTTTTGTAGTGGACGAATCAGAAGCAAATTGGAGCAACGAACCACGTTGGATCAAAGGCGTCCCCGAAAGAAGTATTGTTTATGTTTACAACTCGGAAGAAGACATACTGATTGGCCCTTGGCGTGTACAATACAATCAATCAAGTTATTTCCTTTCTCCAAAGGATACACCAGATCTAGTTTACCGCTATCCACGCTCAAAGATTAATCCCCTTAGCTTGGTTCAAGTAAAAGAGGACGAAGCAACAAGGGAGTATGTCTTACCAGACCTACCCCAAAGTATAGCTGAATCTGTTGATGTAGCGAGTGGTGAAAAACAAGTTAAATGGTTTTTGGAACAGTTACCCTATGCTTCTAATATTGTTGCCCAGGTCATAGAACAGCTTGATGGGCAATGCCCGAATTGGAGAAACCAACTAATAAATTATTTCACCCAGATTAACGATCAAACCAAGCAAAAAATATTTTTAAGCCGGTGGAAACATATCGATGAGATATTGCAATACCTGGTTATTGAACAAAGGGAGTTTGAGCAGCTAAGGCAAAATTCGATTTTTCAGGAAAAATGGGAGCAAGCTGTGGCTCCTTACAGAGAACAAATTTGTCTTCAGGCTGAACAAGAAACAGTTGAGTTTTGTGCATTTGAACAACAAAAACGTGAGCGGGAAAAAGAAGAGACGGTTATGATAATGAACAACCTTAAGCAGGAGATTGGGAAACAAAATAGAAAACTGGAGGAAATCAAGGAAGAGGTCGTAGTTCAAAATGTGAAATTGCAGCAAGAAAAAGCACAACTACTCGAGGCAGCAGAATTTCTTCGTCAGCAGCAAAGTCAATTGGTAATAGAGTTTACCGCTTTCCAGACATTGCTCAGTGCAACTGGACAACATGATACTATTGTTGAAACATCGATACCTAAAGAGAGTGCTGGTGGGAAACCTCCCGCATATCCCATCGATGAACTAACTGTTCCTATCGAGAACTGCGACTTGTTTATTAACGAACGTTTGTTTCCAGCGCTTTTACAATGGCTTCCTAATGTTACATTGCGTTGGGTTGAGCTATTTCATTACACACTGCTTGCTTGTCGAGCACTGCTGGTACCAAGTTGTGCATGGGCAATTGGTTATCAAGAAGCTCTAGGGGTAACCAGTCGATTGCAGATCCATGAGGTTGAGCCAACTTGGTTAAGTTTTGCAGATGCATTCAACAAAGATTTCTCACAGTTTTGGTCTGAGGCGGTTCAGGACAGACATCATCTTTACCTGTTGGTCTTGCAGGACATAAACCGCTCACTACCAGAGTGTTGGGCACGGCCGTTGCTGAATTTATTGGCTGGTTTTCGGCAAACACTCGATACGGCGGGCCAATACCCGTGGCCTGAAAATTTGCGCCTGTTATTGACAGTCGCTACTGACAGCGCAAGTTATCCGTTGGCCGAACAAGTGGTAAGGTACTTCGCAGCGGTCCCGTTCAATCGTATCGGCAAGGCACCGGCAGAGGTACCAACGCTCTATAATGGCTACGTTCCCCTGGAAGCTTGGCAGTGCTGGTGCGGTCCACCGCTGGCATCAATACCAACGCTGCCGGCCGAATCAGAGGTGGCGGGACCAGCGACCCGGTTGATAGCCGGCGACTTGCTGCGATTGCAACAGGTGTTGGAGAACTTCGGGCAACATGATGATCCAGCGCATATAGCTCGTCAAATTCGCTGTCGTTGGCCCGAAGACTACATGAAGCTTAATCGCCGTGACGACGAGTAATTTAAGTGGTCCTCACGACTTGTTACTGGCGTGGCTTAGTGCAAGACCGGAGCCATCGTTGAGCACCACCACATTAACATTGAATTGTCGTAGATTGGCTGAATCTACTGGTATGTTGGCACAGGTCCAAGGTGCTGAGAAACTCTCACAGAGCCATTGGCGCTATCAGCTATTTGATCCGCTTTATCGGCTTGGTCATGTAGAGCAGATAGCACAGGATCGCTGGATGCTTATCCCGCCAGTGGCTATCCGAACTGTTGTTAACGAAAATCGCAGCGTGCTGCGCCTGTACGGTGCTCGCAGTACTTCTCTCTGGCAGCAGTTCCATACTGTTTGCCAAACCTGCGGCGCAACGCTGTCGCAGACTGGGCAAGATAATGGCCCTACACGCTGGCAGATTGAGATGGCTACTGACGACGTATTAGCGGCGTTGGAACAGGCGTTGTCGGTTGAGGTATACCCGGATCGCAGTGACGAATTGCTGGCCAGTCTGCCAACTCTGGCTCAGGCTATAGCGCATCTGGAGCCATGCCAGTTCCCGCAGCATGGGCAGTGGGAGCAGTTTTGCCCGGCCAGCCAGCTACATTGGCAACCCATTCAATTACGCCAACCACTTCCTGAAGGTTTATATCGACCCCGTGAGCAGAGCAATTATGCCTGTTTCATTTTTGAGCGGCATCCTGATGGCAAAGGTACAACAACAGTTCTGCTGGATCAACCTGAATTGAATTACGTTGCCCGTTGACGAGATTGGAAAAAGTAAGTGCGGAAAGTTGCACTACCAAGTGCGCTCTTCACAGTTGTATATCCACTTGCCGAGGGGAGGGTGGCCGTTACCATTACTACTCGACCGTCCGTTGAGGTTGGCCAGTGGATTGTGTCCTACTGTAGAGTGGCGAGATAGTCAGTACTATCTTTGCTACTCCGAAATCAGCAAATATAAAGCCCGCCAGGTAGCACGCATATTGGCATTAAAGTTGGAGATATACGATGAATGATCCGTTAGAAATCGCCAGTAATCTACAGGCACTCTATCTAAAATATCTGGATAGCGCCCTACCGTTGCGGGATGAACGGCTGATGAAAGAGCGGCGACGGCTTTATGAAGAACCGGGAGTACTGTTTCAGGAACCGTTGCTCGAACTGGTGCCGCGTTACAAAGAGACAGATTCTCTGCGTACCGCAGCCAGGAAATTAGGTCTCTCGACTGAGTTTGCCGACTTCTGCGAACGTGGTCTTTTCGTCAGCGATGAAGGTCGCCCCCGCCAGCTATACCGCCATCAGGACGAAGCGCTACGCGCCGTGGCTGTAGAGCATCGTCACCTCATCGTTACCACTGGCACCGGTTCAGGTAAAACTGAGTGTTTTCTACTGCCGATTTTTGAGCACTTGGTACGCGAATCCGCCAGTTGGCAAAAGAGTCGCCCACGAGCGTTGCGCGCCTTATTGCTTTACCCTCTCAATGCACTGGCCGAAGATCAAATGGTACGGTTACGCCGGACTATGGACAGTGTGGACATGCCTCATCGTCCTGGTGCACGTAGTTGGTTGGAACAGTATCGCTCCGGTCATCGCTTTTATTTCGGACGTTATACCGGGCGTACCCCGGTGGCTGGTAGAAAATCGAAAAGCAAGCAGGATGAACTAAAAGAAGAGCGGGACAGGCTGGTTCGTCAGGCAAGACAAGTAAGCAATAACCCCATTCTGCGCTACCAGTTTCCCAGCCTGGACGACAACGGTCAGTCCTGGGCTGAGTGTTGGGATCGTTGGACTATGCAAAGCGAACCCCCTGATTTGCTGGTCACCAACTATTCCATGCTTAATATCATGTTGATGCGGCAAATTGAAGCGCCGATTTTTGACCAAACTAAGGACTGGTTGGCTGAAGATCCCTGGCGCAAGTCACCTCGGCAATATGGTCACCCAACGCGCATTTTCCACTTGGTGATCGATGAACTACATTCATATCGCGGTACTGCCGGTACCGAGGTTTCCTATCTCATTCGGCTATTACTATATCGGCTTGGCCTAGCTCCTGATTCACCCCAGATACGTTTTCTGGCATCCAGTGCCTCGCTTGAAGAGGACGAGGCCAGTAGGGACTATATTTGCTCTTTTTTTGGTGTTGAGGCGAATAGTCAAGATACTAAGCAATTCGCTGAAAAGTTTGCTTTGATTGGTGGGCAACCAAATCTTATTGCGCCTGGACAGCCTAAACCACTGCACCACAAAGCGACTGCTTTTATGTCTTTTCCTGATGAATGGAAGGCTGATCCTCTCAACGCAATAAACCGTTTGGCTAAAGAGCTATCAGTTGCAGTTCCAGATTCCTTAACTGAGCCACAGGTAGCTCTAGCAGAGGTTTTACAAAATGCTGATGCGATCCTGGCAATCACAGAAAATTATCATCGTAAACCTGAAACACCGACTGAGCTAGCCAACCGTGTATTCGGCTCTGGTGTAGAGCTTGATACAGTAAGAGGACTACTGCTTGCTTTGACAGTCGCCCGCGATACCACTGGTTTGGCGCCGTTACTCATTCGTCAGCATCTGTTTTTCCGCAACATACCTGGCCTTTGGGCTTGCAGTAATCCAGCCTGCACCGCACTTGAACAGGATCAACCGGGGCGCAATTCTGAGAGGCAGGTGGGTAAACTGTACAGTATGCCAAGGCTGGTTTGTGAATGTGGTTCGCGGGTGCTTGATTTACTTGTATGTCGCAATTGTGGTGAGATTTTCTTGGGAGGGTATTATCGTGGCCATGCCAGAAATGGTGAATATCAATATCTGGTTCATGAACAACCTGATTTCGAATCCCAACATGCCCGGCCACTGGGTGAAAGATATCATCAAGAGTATGCAGTCTTCTGGCCTGGTCGAGACAAGCCACTTGACATTGAATGGAGAGGCGATGATAACACCATGCGATGGGTCTTGGCACAGTTGGAGCCCACTTCTGGCTCATTGGAAGTTAGGGCCGTGCCGCCTAACGGCTGGGTCTATAAAATTAAGCAGTCGGAGGATGCTAAAATCAAGCAGTCGGAGGATGCGACTGAACCGCCTTCGGCATTTCCGGATAAGTGCCCCCGTTGCGGTGCTGATTGGGGGCAAAGCCGTTATAAAGTCATTGGCGTGCACAGCACAGGTGTACAAAAAGTCAATCAGGTACTGGCAGATGGATTGATGCGTCAAATGAGAGATGATCACCGCAAATTGATTATCTTCACTGACAGCCGCCAGGATGCTGCGAAGCTTGCTGCCGGTATCGAACTGGACCATTACCGTGATCTGGTTCGCCAGGCACTGATAAGTGGCTTCAATCAGTTGGGCGATGACTTTGGAGTGGCGCTGAAGTACCTTGATGACGGACCGCAGAACCTAAGTGAAGAGGAACGCCAGGCTTGGCAGCGTTTCATGCAACAGTTCCACGATGATGCGGACGCCATCCGTAATATGCGTGACAGTATGGCCAGCAAGGACGATAACCAGCGGGTAACCCGATTACGCGAAAGAGCCAACGGACCCTTTCGTCTAACTGCCGTAGATAAACATGTCTGGCAGACATTGCTCGAATTAGGCTGTAATCCGGGTGGGCCTAAGCAGAGCAGCCTGGAACAAAATAATCGCTCCTGGAAGCAACTGATCAACTGGGAACCTTTTCCTCCTCGTGAAAAGCAATCGGGCGATTTACTGTCAGATCAGCGAAGCTTCCTTACAAAATTACAAGACAGTTGTTTGACTGAGTGCATGTTTACGTTTTTCGCGCATAAGCGCAAGTCCGTCGAGTCGCTGGCTTTAGGCTGGATGCGGATTAATCCTCATCTTAAACCGTCTGTTTTGCCGGCTGGTCTCAACCCGCAGAACTTTGCAGAACTTGTGGATGTCGCGCTGCGCCTGCTGGGTGAACGACGGCGTTTCAAAGGTGTGGAGTTTCGCTGGTTACCCAAATCTTTTCCACGCGCACTGCGTAATTACATCCAGCGCTACATCCAACATAAAAATCTAACTGACCAGTGGCTGGAATGTTTGCGCGATCATTTACAGGACCACCAAGTTATCGATGAACACTTTCTGCTTGATCCAGATGCGCTTTGGTTCCAACCAGCCGGAACTGGCGATCCAGTTTGGATTTGTGAGAAATGCGCCACCAAACATCTCCATAAGGGGCTTGGTCTGTGTACCAACTGCTACGCCTCGCTGCCAGAGAACCCACAGCAACTTACAGTCCGGCAAGTTGACTCTGACGAGCAGGATTACTACACCTACTTGGCCTTTAAAACGTGTGAGCCATTCCGCCTGCACTGTGAGGAACTTACCGGGCAAACTAATAAGGATGATTCTACCGCCCGGCAACGCCTGTTCCAGGATTTGTGTCTGCCGGGTGAGATTAAGCTGGCTGATACCATTGATCTGCTCAGTGTGACCACTACTATGGAAGCGGGCGTGGATATTGGCGCTCTCCTGGCAGTCATGCTCGGCAACGTACCGCCTCAGCGTTTTAACTATCAGCAGCGGGTCGGTCGGGCTGGACGGCGTGGGGAGGGATTGTCAATCGCTTTGACCGTTGCACGCGGACGCAGCCATGACGAAACTCATTTCGTCGATCCTCAACGTATCGTGTCCTCGCCGCCACCAACGCCATACCTGGATGTTCGCCGCAAGAAGATTCTGCGGCGGATGCTCATCAAGGAAGTCCTGCGGGAAGCATTTGGCAAAGTTGATGAATTGAGTGACCAGGGTCGTACCGATAACGTTCATGGTGAATTTGGCAAAGCCCGTGACTGGCCCAAATATCGGGCGGAGGTACAGATCTGGATCAACACTCACCCAGCGCAAATCGAGCGGATTCTGGAGGCCTTGCTAAGGCGCACAAAACTGAACCAAGAACGCCAGCATTTGCTCGACGATGTGCGCTATCATCTGATCCTAAAGATCGACGAGATTGCAGAAGATGTTGAGCGTTATCCACACAGCGCTTTGAGCGAGCGCCTGGCTAATGCAGGGTTGCTGCCCATGTTTGGGTTTCCCACTCGTGTCCGTGTACTATATCAGGAACATCCTCCCAAAGACCTGCCGCCCAAGCATGCCATTGATCGCGATCTGGATATCGCTATCAGCCAGTTTGCACCAGGCAGTGAAACAGTCAAAGACAAGACGGTTTACACAGCAGTTGGTCTGGTTCATT
Source organism: uncultured Pseudomonadota bacterium (assembly GCA_903844665.1). Classification (GTDB taxonomy): domain Bacteria; phylum Pseudomonadota; class Gammaproteobacteria; order Competibacterales; family Competibacteraceae; genus CAIMUS01. The sequence continues at coordinate 24,743 of CAIMUS010000035.1, read as the reverse complement.
ACGTCAGGGAACGCGGGCGGGTACAAGCTGTTGATGGCCGTGGTCATAAGCGCCGGCTGGGAACGTGTAAGAACTGTGGGACACTGAGCAACGGCTTGTCGGAAGTCTGCCCGGTTTGCGCGGCCAACTCACCTCAGTATCAGCAGATCGAAACGTGGGAACCACTCGGTTTCACTGTCGAACCGGGGGCAGAACGGGACTTTGACGGACAGTTCGACTGGCTTCCCCGCGCCACAAACGCCCGCCTCAGTTTGGAACAGTCACACGATTTGGATGGCCCTGTTGACCATAATCTTATCTATTATACTGACGAACCTGAAGTAATCAGTCTTAATGATAATGATGGTAAACTGTTTTACTTCGAACAGTTGGCTCATGCAAACATCTGGGTTGTGCGTAACAAACTTAAACCTGAAGGAAACTGGAGTAATCAAATCCCTCTACAAACACAAAAAGAAAAAGTGGGATTAATATCATCCAAACATACTGACTTGTTGTTGCTGCGTTTAAGCCAGATTCCCGGCGCGCTCGATCTGAACCCGACCGGTGAACAACGCGCCTACGTGCGAGCAGCCTATTATTCTTGGGGACATCTGCTGCGGAAAGCAGCCTGCGACTATCTTGATGTCGATCCTCGTGAGCTAAACATGAACCTTCGACTCATCAGAGACGCTAATGGACAGGTGGTATATGAGGTCTTCCTGGTAGATGCGCTGGAAAACGGAGCCGGTTACTGCCATCATCTGGCTGACCCCCAGCGACTGTCTGAAGCCATTATTAAGACCTTACTGCCAGGCGGACGCTTTTATGAGCGGCTGCTCGATAGTCGCCATGCTGAGAATTGCGACAGCTCCTGTTACGACTGCTTGCGTGATTATAATAACTCAGATATGCATCCCCTGCTTGACTGGCGGCTGGGACTTGATTTGGCGCAACTTGCCGCTGATGCAGATGCTCAGATCGATTTCAACCAACCTTACTGGCAAGGCTTGCCAGATCGTGCTGCCAAATCGCTTGAAGCTGCGATTCCTGGAGCAGGGCCGGGGACTTTTAAAGATTTTCGGATTGTAAAGGCCCAAGATGAGTTGCGAGCTGTTATTACTCATCCGCTCTGGTCAAATAATCACCCTCAGATACAGGAACTGGTAGAAGAATTTAATAGAGGGGTCGAGATGCTGCCGTGTTGTAATACTTTTGATATTTTGCATCGGCCTGGGTTCTGTCTGGCAAAAATGCTTTCCTGGGATAGCTTAAAAGTTTGATCCAACGTGAATTATGGATAAAGTCATGATTCTTTTGCAAATGGAATTTAGAATGGCGCTTGCACAGAGAGATGCGAATTCACTTGGAAGGCGCCTAAATGATGAAATATGCAAAGACTGATTGGAGGTTACAGTTGGCCATGATCATCGTTTCGGCCAGCACCCTCCTTTGCATCGCTATCAACTTTGGCAAGCTGGCTCTCCTGTAGATTGCTATGGCCGAAACGATGCTCATGGCCGGAGGAACCTGGATTGCGCTTCGCAAGCTCCACTCCATCCAGGCTACGCCGGCTGTAACAAGAGTCCCGTAGGCCGGAATAAGGCCGCAACGCCGGCCGTTTCCGGCAATGCTTCGGGTGCCGGAAACGCTCCGCTTAACGCTCCGCTTATTCCGGCCTACTCTTACTATGGCCGAAACGATGATCATGGCCTTAGAGTTCCCTTGCGTATCCGTTCCAGTATCACAGAAGCTTGGTTGCTTGATTTCCATAGCTGCGGCTTTAGCCCGCGCTTTAGCCTCGCTGGGCGGCAGCCCGTGGTGCAAACCACCGTCTTTAGACGTCGCGTTTTTAGACGTCGCGTCTTTAGGCGGTGGTTCAACCCACCGCAAAAGCGTTTCAGGCGGGGGTTTATCCCCCCGCCAGCCAACCCACCGTCTTTAGACGGTGAGTAGTTGAGTGTCCCAACATCCTGATTCTTAGAGTTTTTCAGTTTCGGTAGCTATAGTCCCGCTAATTATGATCCATACATTGCTAATGGTTAAATTGATTAATAACTTGGCATTAAAAATATATCCTGATCTCAATTAGCGGGACTGTAGATTCATCACCGCTATCTTTTCATCTGTGTAATCCTTTAATCTGCGTCAATCTGCGGTTCAGACAGGGTGACAGAGTTTAGACTGCGGATTAACAAGGTCTGAACCGCAGATTGACGCTGATGAAGGGATCACGCAGATATAATTCCGCTAATTATGATTCGTATATTGCTAATAGTTCAGTTGAAACTTGGCATTAGAAAAATGTCTTGATATCAATTAGCAGGACTATACTGTGCCCTTTGCCTCCATTGATTCAAGGTACAATCAAATCCTCCCCCTCCATCTGCAACTCCTCCACCCGCCAGCCCAACATGACCAGCCGGCCCAGGCGACGGGCCGAGCCGGTGTTGTCGGTAAATTCGAAATGATAGATACGCTCGGCGCGCAACCGCCCATCCTGGTCCCGCCGCCACCACAGCCGCTGCAGCGCCACCGTATCATCCAGCAGATGCACCCCGTCGCGCTGGCAGGCCAGAGCGACCGTCGCACGGGCATTTTCCCAGGCGCGCATGGTGTTTTGCCAGCACCAGGCGAGCAATCCCAGGACTATCAATAGCCCAAAAAAGGTTGGTGGACTGAGGTACACAGTCGCTTACCAGGTGCGAGGTTGAAACTGCGCGTCGTTCAGAATCTGCATGGTTTCCCCCCGTTGGCCGAGCACGAACAAGCCCTGATGGTAGGCATAACTGGCCACGTTGTCCGGGATAACCATCGCGGCTACCGCACCCATCACCCCGGCATCGGCATACCGGGGAAAAACCGTTTTAAAGCCCGCCAGCCGCTGCAGATGCTCGTTGACATCATCCACCGACAGGGCGCTTTTTACCTCCACCAGAACTACGACATCATCGTTCAGCACCATCAGATCGATCTGCATCGCCTGGCCATTGCGTTTGGCCTGCACGTTACGGGCAAGTTGATGCACCTGTAAACCCCGGTCGGCAAACAATTGAACCACGGACGGGGCAACCATTTCTTGCACGAAATCTCCCAAGCGGTTGCCCAGGCGCCCGATTTGTTTATCCAGTTCCCGCAGCCGGCGGTCGGTTTCCTGGAAGCGGCGGTCGGCCTCCTGGGAACGGCGTTCATTCTCCTGGAAACGACGGTCGGTCTCCTGACTTTGCTCTTTGAGTAGACGGCTGGTTTCCTGGAGCGTCTTCCAGGCATCTTCAAACGGGGTTGGCGTACTCATCGGTTTCTCCAAGGATCGAGAGGTATCGAAAAAGAGCTTTTTTGAAACCTGAAGTTTTTTTGAAGTGAATGATTCTCCTCTCCTTTAGAGAGCCAAAAAAGTGTCTTGTTACGGGCCTTGCTTCTACAGCAAGGCCAAGTTAAGACCCTATTTATCTATTTGCAAACCATATCACATAATCTTTTACAGGAGTGTAGTTTTTCCCTTTCTTCTCTTTTACTTCAAGATCAGCTAATGGAAAATGAAAGCGACCTTTCTTATACTCAATATCAACAAGAATACCGCATGAATCATCTAAATCACTTATCCCGTGAACCATCACTTCATCGCCCGCTTTTATAGGCCCTCTTTCTTGAAATTCTTCGACGGTTGCTTTAAATGGAAAGCTCAATTTTTTCTTTAAATATTTTTCCCAAGCCTTGAACGAATTCCAGTCATCTTCTGGTGCGATACCCGCTAGTACGGACTGTATTCTTTCACCTTCTTCACCCAAGTGAATCCATGCATTTTCACCTTGGATTTTGTAAATAATATTCTTTACATCCTTTTCCGTATCCCTTGCTTTGGTTAATTCAATTTCCGATACCTCAAGGTAAATTTGATCCCATCCCCATCCTTCTTGTTCACACTTTTTTATAACTGAAGCCGGCATTTCCTTTAATGTAATACTGTCCCAATCGATACATACAATACCGTCATCCTGAACTGCTGATATTCTTCCCTGCCATCCACTAATATCAGCTTCCAAATCAGGATCTTTTACCCCAGGTTTAACCTTAACTGAATTGCCAATTTTAAAGTTCATATTGGTTACCACTCACATAGTCACTTGGCCGAAACGATGAAGCTCAGCCGCCGCGCTGCAGGCGCGGCCGGCTTGCAGCACTTTGTTAGGCAGTCTTGCGTTGTTTTTTAGATAGAGTTCGAACAGTCGCCTACCAGGTACGAGGTTGAAACTGCGCATCGTTCAGGATCTGCATGGTTTCCCCCCGTTGGCCTAGCACGAACAGGCCCTGGTGGTAGGCATAACTGGCCACATTGTCTGGGATAACCATAGCGGCTACCGCACCCATCACCCCGGCATCGGCATACCGGGGAAAAACTGTTTTAAAGCCCGCCAGCCGCTGCAGATGCTCGTTGACATCATCCACCGACAGGGCGCTTTTTACCTCCACCAGGATCGCGACATCATCGTTCAGCACCATCAGATCGATCTGCATCGCCTGACCATTGCGTTTGGCCTGCACGTTACGGGCGAGTTGATGCACCTGTAAACCCCGGTCGGCAAACAATTGAACCACGGCCGGGGCAACCATTTCTTGCACGAAATCTCCCAGGCGGTTGCCCAGACGCCCGATTTGTTTATCCAGTTCCCGCAGCCGGCGTTCATTCTCCTGGAAACGACGGTCGGTCTCCTGACTTTGCTCTTTGAGTAGACGGCTGGTTTCCTGGAGCGTCTTCCAGGCATCTTCAAACGGGGTTGGCGTACCCATCGGTTTCTCCAAGGATCAAGAGGTATCGAAAAAGAGCTTTTTTGAGACCTGAAAGTTTTTTTGAAGTGACGCAAGCGGCGGCGAGTCTCAAGAACAATTCACATCGCCCGCGCCAAAAGACTCGGTGGTGTAGCGTTCCGCCTGCAACTCGGGAGACCAGAAATCCAGGGGCAATCCCGCTTTCTGCTTGAGCTGCGCCAGAAAGATATAGGGATCGTTCAGACTCTCCCAGACCGAAGGCAGGAACGTGGCGCGGCGTTGTTGCCCAAGGCGCAGGATCAGGCCATCCACCCCCGGCCGCAACTGCGCCAGCAACTCGTCTTCGGACTGGAAATGCAGCGGTTCCGCGGGCGACAGCACGGAGATGTGAATATCCAGACGGGGAAATTCCTCCGGGCTTAGCGGCAGGAAGCGCGGGTCCTCGAAAGCGGCGGCGTAGGCATGGTCGGCCACGTCCCTGACCAGCGGCGAACGGGCTTCCAGCGTGCCGATGCAACCGCGCAGCCGACCCTCGATTTCCAGCGTGATAAAGGTGGCTCTCACGGGGCGCAGCGTTGCCGGATATTCCTCCGGCTCGACCGGCAGAGGTGATCGATCACTCAAGCCATGCTGAATCGAACGGCGGGCGACGTCCAACAGTGTCGCCCGGTCTTGTTGGGAAAGCGTATTATTCACTGAAGACATAGGCCCCGTACCCTACCACCTGGTCGCGTGGTCCGGCGGTATCGCCGGAGTTGCGTAAATCGATCGTGACGCCGTGCAGATGCTTGCGGCGCGCCACCCAGAGCAGCCCGTTGACCGGATGGAAGCCACAGGCGTCTTCGCCCTGGATATCCTCGTAGCGCAACGCTTCGATCGCGTTGGAGGTGGCGGCGTCCAACTGTCTGGCTGTCTCATAGGCGTGGTAATGGCTTAAGTCCGAACTGATCACGATCAGCGTTTCCGGACCGCCCCACAGCAGCTCCAGCACGGCGCCCACCTGCTCCGGCTCGGCGTCGCCGACGACCAGCGGCACCAGCTTGAAATCGCCCAGCACTTCCTGGAGGAAAGGCAGATGCACCTCCAGACTGTGCTCCTGTACATGGACCCGTTCCAGGGCACTGACATAGGGCAGTTCCCGCAGTTGCGCGATGGCCTCATGGTCCAGCGGGATATTGCCCAGAGGGGTGGCGAAGGCGTCCATCTGGCTGACCGCGATGCCGCGAAAGCCGACCCGGTGGCTCGGACCGAGCAGCACCACCCGATGGATGCTGTCCCTGGCGGCCCGTAGGCGGGCATAAGCCGAGGCGGCCACCGGACCGGAGTAGATATAACCGGCGTGGGGGGCGATGATCGCCTTGGGTGCCGGCCCGACGGTCGTAACCTGGGCCAGTAGATTCTGGATCTGTTCGTGCAGTTTACGAGCGTTATTGAGATAAAACGTACCCGCCACGGCGGGAGTGCGGACTGTAGTCATGGGCATACCTCCTTAGTTACCCCTACTCTGGCCCTCCCCCGCGAAGGGGGGAGGGAACTTAGGGGTGGAAATCGAAGGCTCAGAGCCGGGGGTTAACCCTGCACCGCCTTGCGCACCGCTTCCAGCGAGGTCGGATCGTCCAGGGTGGACAGATCGCCCGGATCGCGGCCTTCCACCAGCGCCTGGATGCTCCGCCGCAGCAGCTTGCCGGAACGGGTCTTGGGCAGGGCGTTGACGAAGTACACCCTGGCCGGACGCGCCACCGCTCCCAACCGCTTCACCACCACATCCAGGATCTCCTTCTCCAGCTTGATACGGTCGGCGTCGTTCTGGATCATATCGGCGTTCTTCACGGTGGCGAACACATCCGCCACCTGGCCTTTCAACTCGTCGTGAACGCCGACCACGGCCACCTCGGCAATCGCCGGATGGGTGCTGACGGCCTCCTCGATCTCGCGGGTGCCCAGCCGGTGACCGGCCACATTGATCACGTCGTCGGTACGGCCCATGATGAAGAAATAGCCGTCCGGATCCCGCAAGGCCCAGTCGGAGGTGGTGTAGAGCATGTCCTTGAAATCGCAGAAATAGCTCTTGATAAAGCGGGCGTCGTCGCCCCAGACCGTGGTCAGACAACCCGGCGGCAGCGGCGGCCGCGCCACCAGCACGCCCTTCTCGTTGGGCCCCAGTTCCTGACTGGTGTTCTCGCTGACGATCTTGAGGTTGAAGCCCAGATTGGCGAAGCCCGGCGAGCCGAAGCGGTTGGGTTTCAGCTCCAAGCCCGGCAGGTAGGTCAGAATGGCCCAGCCGGTCTCGGTCTGCCAATAGTGGTCGATGATGGGCACGCCCAGGCCGTCGTTGAGCCAGTGGGCGGTCGGTTCGTCGAGCGGCTCGCCGGCCAGGAACAGGTAGCGCAGGCAACTTAGGTCATACGCCTTGAGGTACTTGGGATCCTGCTTCTTCAGCACCCGGGCGGCGGTGGGCGAGGAGAACATGGTGCTGACCTTGTTATCCTGCACGATCTTCCACCAGATACCGGCGTCGGGCCGGATCGGCAGACCTTCGTAAACGATGGTGGTCATGCCGTAGATCAGCGGGCCGTAGACGATATAGGAATGACCCACCACCCAGCCGATATCCGAGGTGGTCAGCATGGTTTCGCCCGGCTTGGCGCCGTAGACATAGTCCATCGAGGTCGCCAGGGCCACCGCGTAACCGCCGGTATCGCGCTGCACGCCCTTGGGCTTGCCGGTGGTGCCGGAGGTATAGAGGATATAGCTGGGATCGCTGGATTCCAGCCAGGTCACCGGCACTTCGGCATCCATGTACTGGGCGCGCAGGGTGGCGTAGTCCAGATCGCGACCTTCGGTGATGGGCATGTTCTTGTCCAGGCCGCGGTTATAGATAATCACGTGCTGGGGCGGGAACTTGGCCAGCCGGCAGGCTTCGTCCACCAGATGCTTGTAAGGCACTGGATTGCCGTTACGCATGCCGGCGTCGGCGCTGATCAGCACCTTCGGCTTGGCGTCGTCGATCCGCACCGCCAGGTTATGCGCCGCGAATCCGCCGAACACCACCGAATGGATCACGCCCAGCCGGGCGCAGGCCAGCATGGCGAACAGCGCCTGGGAGATCATCGGCATGTAGATCACCGCCCGGTCGCCCTTTTGCAGTCCTAACGATTGCAGCGCCGCGGCGAAACGATTGACCTCCTGGTACAGTTCCTTGAAGGTATAAGTTTCGGTTTCGTTGGTTTCGGTGGAGATATAGATCACCGCTTTCTGATCGCCGCGCTCCGCCAGATGCCGGTCGATGGCGTTGTAGCAGAGATTGGTTTCGCCGCCGACGAACCACTTGCAGAACGGCGGCTTGGAATAATCCAGCACCTTCTGCCAGGGTTTGTGCCAGTAAATCCGCTTGGATTCTTCGCCCCAAAAGCCTTCGGGATCTTCGACGGACTGGCGATGGACGGTTTCGTAACTCATGATCACTCCTCTAGCGATTACACGGATGGTTCGAGCACAGCATGCTCAAGGGATTTTTACCCGGCCGTTCCTGCCGCTGGCAGGGACGGGCGGAGCGTTCTCTTTGCCTCTGGTGGTGCAGTCGGGTGGGTTAAGGCAGGTTCGCCCTAACCCACCGGTATGACTATTTCAACAGTTCTTCGACAGCGGCGCGCTCTTCACGCAGTTCCTGCTCGGTAAGCTGCATTCTTTCACGGCTGAAGTCGTCGATGTCGAGACCCTGGACGATTTCGTACTTGCCGTTCTTGCAGACGCAGGGATAGGAGTAGATCACGCCTTCGTCGATGCCATAGCTGCCGTCGGAGGGAATGGCCATGCTCACCCAGTCGCCTTCCGCGGTGCCCAGCGCCCAACTGCGCATATGGTCGAGGGCGGAGGAGCCGGCGGAGGCGGCGGAGGACGCGCCCCGGGCCTTGATGATCGCCGCGCCGCGCTGCTGCACGGTGGGGATGAACTCGTTGCGATACCAGTTCTGTTCCACCAATTCGGTCGCCGGCCGTCCTTTCACGCTGCAGAAGCGGATATCCGGATATTGGGTGGAGGAGTGATTGCCCCAGATGAGCATTTTCTTGATGTCGTTGACATGGCTGCCGGTCTTTTCGGCCAACTGACTGAGGGCGCGGTTATGGTCCAGCCGGGTCATCGCAGTGAACTGGCGGCGGTCCAGGTCGGGGGCGTTGCAGGCGGCGATCAGGGAATTGGTATTGGCTGGATTACCCACCACCACCACCCTGACGTCGCGGGCGGCATGGTCGTTCAGGGCCCTGCCCTGGGGACCGAAGATGGCGCCGTTGGCGGTCAGCAGATCCTTGCGCTCCATGCCGGGACCGCGTGGCCGGGCGCCGACCAGCAGGGCGAAATTCACGTCCTTGAAGGCGACATTGACGTCGTCGGTAGCCACGACGCTCTGCAGCAACGGAAAGGCGCAATCGTTCAGTTCCATCACCACCCCCTGCAAGGCCGGCAGGGCGGGGGTGATTTCCAATAGATGCAGGATAACCGGCTGGTCGGGGCCCAACATGTCACCGTAGGCGATACGGAAAGCGATGGCGTAACCGATATTGCCGGCGGCGCCCGTGATGGCTACACGTACTGGTTGTTTCATGAAGTTCTTCTCCTGGTCGTTGTAGGAAGTGGTAACGGACCCGATGCCGCGCTGGCTAGGGCGCGTTCCGGTGAGAGCATGTCGCCCGTCCGCTCCGGTGACGGGCTTTGATCTGTATCCTGTCGTAACGCGGCGGTAATTGTAAGTGAAATGACGGGTATACCGATAGTTTTTGGATAGGCGATTCTGCTATGGCCTACGACGGCTGGAAATTCCGGAGCAAAATATACACCGCCATCCGAAGCACGAGCCGGACGTATCGACATCCGCACGACGCTGGCAGCAAAATGGTTGCTCCGACAGGTTATCGATTAACGTTATGTTCAGTTGACCATGTCATCCCCACCCCGCAATAAGGTCTTTATCAGTTACAGCCATCGGGACAAGCAATGGCTGGAGCGCTTGCAAGTGCACCTCAAGCCGCTGGAGCGGGCGGGTGTGGTGGACCCCTGGGACGATACCCGTATCGCGCCCGGCTCGAACTGGCAGGAGGAGATTCGCCAGGCGCTGGCGTCCACCAAGGTGGCGGTGTTGCTGATCAGCGCGGATTTTCTCGCCTCGGATTACATCGCCGAGCATGAACTGCCACCCCTGCTGGAGGCCGCCGAACGGGACGGCGCTATCATTCTGCCGGTGATCGTCAGCCCCTGCCTGTTTCGGGACACGCCGGAGTTGGCCCGCTTCCAGGCGGTCAACGATCCCGCCCGGCCGCTGGTCAGTTTGCCGCCGGGAGAACAGGAACAGGTGTTTCTGAAAGTCGCCAGGACTATTTTGGGAAAGTTTCCCGACGAAGTCCGGCGACGGCGCTTCAAACCCCTGCTGATCGCCCTGCTGCTTCTGAGCATCCTCACCGGCGTTGTGCTATACCTTTCATTAAACGGACAGGCGGAGCAAGTGCTGGCCGGCTCGATTCGGGACGAGGCCAACGACCCGGTAGTGGGCGTAGAAGTTGCCCTGCCGGCGCTTGGCGTAAGCGCCACGACCGATACCTTCGGGCATTTCCAGTTGCGTGTGGACAAGGCGTCGCATCAGGCGCAGGTGGAATTGCTGGCCCGGAAAGACGGTTATCAAACTTCTGAACAATACACTACGCTGGGGAATACGCAGATCAGTTTCACCTTGAGGAGGAAAAAATGAAGAAGCGTTATCCGATCATCCTGGGAGTTCTGCTGTTGCTGCCGGCGCTGCTGCTGGCCGAAGAGCGCCTGCTCAAGGGTCAGGTGGTGCTGGTCAAAGAGCATGACGAAACCGTCGCGGTGGAAGAAGGCGTCGAGATTACGTTCAAGGAACGGGGGGATACGGTCCGCACCAAGGCACAGGGGCTGTTTCGGCTGTTTCTGCCGGATGTGTACAAGGCCGGAGAGAAAATCACGCTGTTGGTGAATAAGCCGGACTGGCGCATTCAATACCCGCTGGAGGGAGAAGCCCGCGTTCCCGCTGACCTGGAAAAGGAACAGGTGGAAATCCGGCTGCTGCCGGTCGGCTCCAGGAAATTCTGGTCGGACGATCGGATTGAGAAATTCATCCAGGACATGGCGGAGCAAACCAGGCAACAGGTGCGGACGGAAGGCAGTCCGAAGAACATCGATTTCAGCCGGTATATCAAGGACTGGGCGGCCAAGTACGGTTTCAGTCCGCAGGAAGCCAGGGCGGAAATCGACAAATGGGTCGCCGACGTGCAAAAGAATCAGGACGATCTCACCAAACTCGGTCTGGCCGCTTTTGCCGAGAAGAAATTTGGCAAAGCGCATGACCTGTTCGAGGAAGCGGGTAACGCCAAGGCCGAACGCCTGGAAGCCGTGCGGCAGCAAGAACAGACGCTGACCGAAGAAACCGTCCGGGATTTCCGGCTGGCCGGAGATGCGGCTTACAACAATTATGATTTTGATAAGGCGCTGGCGAGTTATCAGCGGGCGCTGGGCTATGTTTCCAGGGAAAGGCAACCGCTTCTGTGGGCGACGGTGTTCAGTGACATTGGAAAAGCGAACTTGGAACTTGGCATTCGTGTAGAGGGAAAAGCTGCCCAGCAACATCTGCAGGAGGCGGTGGCCGCCTACCGCCACGCCCTGGAGGTGTATACCCGCGAGCAGTTGCCGCAGGACTGGGCCGCGACCCAGAACAACCTGGGGAATGCGTTGCGGGAGCAAGGGATTCGGACGGGCGGGGAGGCGGGGCCGCGCTTGCTGGGGGAGGCGGTGGCCGCCTACCGTAACGCCCTGGAGGTTTATACCCGCGAGCAGTTGCCGCAGGACTGGGCCATGACCCAGAACAACCTGGGGAATGCGTTGCAGACGCAAGGCATCCGCACCGGTGGGGAGGCAGGGCCGCGCTTGCTGGGGGAGGCGGTGGCCGCCTACCGTCACGCCCTGGAGGTGAGAACCCGTGAGCATCTGCCCTACTATTGGGCCAAGACTCAGGCTAACCTGGTTGAGACCCACTTTGTTACCGGCCGCTTTGCAGAAGCCAAAGCCCGTCTGGCGGATTTACTGGCCAAGCCGGAGATTGAACCTCAGACCCGGATCGTCCTGCAAGCTCTGGAGATCGCCACGCTGTTGGCCCTCGACGAGAAGAGCGCCCTTCCATCCAAGTTGACAGCATTGCATGAAGCCGTCGCCGCCAAACCTGACGCGGTTGGCGGATGGATTTTTACGGGTACAAAACACTTTATCGGTCAACAGCCCGCTTTGGCTGCCCACACCTGGCTGCCAGACATGCTGACGGCGATTGAAGAAGGGAATAGCGCTGCGTTGCTGGCGGCTATCGAAAAGGGACAGGCTGCCTTGGGGTCGGGGGGACGTTGAAGCCCGGTAGGCCGGGCACGTCTTTGCCCGACCTGCACTGCGGCGAATGCCACCTCCAGTGCCAACAATATGTATTGACAATGTAAATACACTTCGCTAAGCTTCGTGCATGGACATCGAATTTGCGCGGCACGGCATTCGGTTTGTCGCCGATCGCGACAAGGCGCGCCGCAACCTGCGCAAGCATGGCGTGCCCTTCGAACAGGCGGCAGAAGCATTCTTTGATCCCTTCCTCAAAGTGGTCGACGCCGGTCGCCATGACGAAGCCCGTGACGCGATCATCGGCAGCGACCACTCCACCCGTCTCTTGTTCGTAGTACATCTGCTGCTGGAGGATGACTGTATCCGTTTGATTTCCGCCCGCAAAGCGACCCGTGAGGAGCGCCGGTACTATGAAGATGGCTGAGTTGAAACAGCGGCTGCGCAAGGACCGTCCGATGACAACTGTCACCTTGCGGATGCCGGAAGATGTCATCGAGGATCTGAAGCGCATTGCACCCTTGTTGGGTTATTCCGGCTATCAACCGCTGATCCGTGCTTACATTGGTCAGGGGTTACGCGCCGATCTGGAGCGCTTGGAGGATACCCCTATCGCTCGATTGCTGGACAATCTGAAAGCACAAGGCGTACCCGAGGAGACACTGGTGAAAGCCTTGGCCGATTTGTCTGCTTAGCCCGTAGCCCGTAGCCCGTAGCCCGTAGCCCGTAGCCCGTAGGATGGGTAGACACATCCCCATCCAAGCGCGTAGCACTTTAGCCAGGTAGCCAAGCAGGGGATAGCGGGTGAATTTGTTAAATGGCTAGAGGATCAAAATAGGATCGGCCCCTCCGTTGATCCAATCCGAATACTTCCAGCAAGAGGCTGAAAATGTCCATTACACTTGATCTGCCACAAGATTTGGAAAGTGAACTCTCTGCCGAGGCTGCTCGGCTGGGTTTGCCCCTGTCTGAGTATGCCCTGCGTGTCCTCCTCACCCGGCGAACCAGGGGAGGAACTGTACCGCAAACGGGTGCGGAATTGGTAGCCTACTGGCAACGTCAAGGAGTGATCGGCACGCGGGGTGACATTACTAATAGCCAGGAACACGCCCGTCAACTACGCCATCACGCCGAAAGAAGGGTGCAGGAATAACAGCAGTGTACCTATTGGATACTGATGTATTGATCGACATCCAGCGTGGCCATGCTCCCGCAGTGAAGTGGTTTGCAACTTCCTGTTGTACCTGGTTTGGTCGTCATGGAACTGATTCAGGACGCTCAGAATGCCCAACAAGTTCAACAGGTATTGAAATTGGTTGCACCCCTGCCGGTAGTGTGGCCAGCGGAAACGGATTGCCAGCGTGCCTTGTCTGACTTCATCGCCTACCACCTGTCGCACCGTCTGGGGTTACTCGATGCCTTGATTGCTGCGTGTGCCGTTGGAAGATCAGCGACGCTTTGCACATTCAATGTCAAGCACTACCGGGTCGTACCTGAACTCAAGACAGTACAACCATATCCCCGATGAACCCGCGTAGGGCGGAACCGCGCAGCCCGGTAGCCTTGTAGGGTAGGCACGGCCCACCATTCAAATCAGGGTTCACGGGAAAAGGTGGGCTATGCTCATCCTACCCGGCTACCCGGCCGAATCTTGCTTGATATCGATCTTGTTTGTACTATTGCATTACCTTATGTAAGTCAGAGTGTATGACATGGGTGCGCTTAGTTTGAGATTACCTGAAGATATTGATACCCGGCTTGCCCACGAATCGAAGTTGGCAGGTCGTTCCCGTTCCGAGGTGGCGCGACAGGCCATTACCGAATTTCTCGCACGGCGTGAGCGGGAACGATTTATGGCCGAAATGATTGCCGCGGCCCGCGCTCTGGCCGCCGATCCCGAGGCTCAACGCGAAGCTCAGGAATTGGCTGAGGACTCAGTCGCGCTCGATAATGAAGCATTGGATCTGGCCGAGGGGCGTAGACCGGGAGAGCCGTGGACCGATGAGCCTGGTGAAAAATGGTGGCGATGACTGTTCCACCTTAAGTTGGCTGCCCCCCATCATGATCGACAGTGGCGACTTCTACCCTGTGGGCCTGTTCCCAGGCGACAAAACTATCGATATCGGCTTTTACGGCCGCCAGCGTCCAGCCTATCACTGCGGCGTCATCCAGCAGCCCTACGCCGGCGATAAAATCCGGGATCAAATCGATCGGCATGACAAAATAAATGACTGCAGCGATGATCATGAGCAGACTGCGCCATGGTGTTTCCCTATAGTCGCCTTTGGCGTAGGCCTTCAACAGGCGCAGCATCGTTATAAATGCATCCCGGACATCGGCAAGCAGTTTGCCCTGTCTGGCCAGTTTCTCCCAGGCCCTGTCCAGTAAATTTTGCAGTTTGCCGGGATCATCGGTGTACCCGGCTGCCTTGTTGCGCGCAGCCTTATAGCTGTCGCTCTCATAAACTTGTTTCATTTGTCATCTCCGATTTTTTAAAACCTGTATAAAAAATGCCATCTTCCCTGGGAGCGATGACAGCATCATGCCCGGCAGCGGGTGATTCTGGCCTCTGGTTCAGTTGATACTATGGCTGCCGGCTTTAAAGATACTGTTTCTGTCCAAATCTTTAAGCCGGTAGCAGGTGAAGCGGGTATACAGCATATAGGGATAGGTCGAGGCGGCGCATACTATCCCCATGTCAATATCCTCGAAATAGAGGATATTGACCGGCCTGCCCTGGATGAAACAGGCGCCATGATAGAATTGGGATTTGCTGAGTTTCAGCAGCAGCAGGTTGGTGACGGTGACCTCCTGTTTGAATAGAGAGGCGGCGACGTGTTGCAGGGTCTTCCTGACCAGGGGATGTTTGGCGGGTTTGCTGAGCTTGATAAAAGTCGGATCGTCGCCAAGGTGATCGAAGAAATACTTTACGATATCGCCGAAATTGTCGGCGGTCTGCAACAGTTCTTTGAGTTTGGCGAGGTCGGCGGCGTATTTTTCCATACCGTTTCACCTTAAATTGAGTGGATCGAGTCGGGGTTGAGCTGTATCCAGCTTACCAGATTTTCAGCCCGGCGTTCCGCAACCGTTCCGCCAGCCGCCACACCCGTGACTTGTCCTTCGAGGTGTGGCTGAAGAAGATATCCAAGGAGAAATCTGAACAACCATACCTTGATATAACTCATAGTATAAAGGGTTTGGATTTTCAATAATGCAAGCCAAGCGACTCGATTCATTGCCTTGAAACCCTGATGACTGACACCCGACGCCGTTTGATCTTCCTGATTATTCTATGCCTTGGCCCGAGCCTTCTGGCCCTGCTGCCGCGCGCCACGCGCGCCATCGACGAGGCGGACCTGCTCACCGCCGATCAAGCCTTCGTGCTTATCGCCACGGCTCAGGATGCCAATACAGTAACGGCGGAATGGTCCATCGCCGAAGGCTATTATCTTTATCGGGACCGTTTCAAATTCAGCACCCCCAAGCCCGGCGTTCGTCTGGGTGAACCGCGCTTCCCGACGGGAATCATCAAGCAGGATAAATTTGCCGGACAGGTGGAAACTTACCGAAATACCGTCCGTGTCGAAATTCCCGTGGAGCGCGAGGCCGGCGCCCCTGCCGCTATAGAGCTGAAAACCGTCTCCCAGGGTTGCGCCGATGCCGGTTTCTGCTATCCGCCCCGGACCCAGACCGTGGCTGTCGATCTGCCCGCCAAACCGCTTGCCACCACCGGCGACCGGGCAGACAGCGGCTCCGAACAGCCGGCCATGGAACCCGCGTTTTCTCCGGCCTCCTCCTCACAGATCGATCCTCTGAGCGCCCTCAAAGCCGGTAATAACTCCCTGCGTGGCCAGATTGGAGATAACCCACTGGAGCCGGATCAGGCTTTTATGCTGTCCGTTACGGCCACCGCGCCGCGTACCTTGAAAGTCCACTGGGATATCGCCGACGGTTATTACCTTTATAAAGACAAGATCGAGTTCAGCCTGCGCGATGCGGCAGATCTGCAGATCCGAACAGTGGACCTGCCGCCGGGCGAAATGATCGAGGATGCGCACTTCGGTCGCCAGCAGGTTTTTTACCGTCAGGCCAGCCTCCTCGCTCAACTCCAAGGCGCCGACCGGGGCAGCCACGCTATCGACGTGCAGGTGACTTATCAGGGTTGCGCGGAAGCCATCGGCGTATGCTATCCGCCGATCAGCCGCACCCTGCCGGTTATGCTGGCGGCGCTGCCCGCCGCCGCGCCGCTGGCGCTCACCCAAACCGCACAGGCCGCCCCCGTGGAAGCGGAACAGGATCGGATGGCGCGGTTGTTGAGCGAACAGCGATTCTGGGCGATGCCGGCCTTCTTCGGCTTCGGCCTGCTACTGGCTTTCACCCCCTGCGTCCTCCCCATGGTGCCGATTCTCTCCGGCCTGATCGTCGGCAGAGGAAGCCACGTCGGTACCCGCCGGGCCTTGCTGCTGTCGCTGGTCTATGTGCTGGCGATGGCGGCCGCCTATACCGCGGCTGGCGTGCTGGCGGCGCTGCTGGGCAAGAACATCCAGGCTTGGTTTCAAAACCCCTGGATCATCAGCGCCACCAGCGCCCTGTTCGTGGCGTTGGCGCTGTCCATGTTCGGTTTTTACGACCTGCAACCGCCTGCCCGCTGGCGCGACCGGCTCGACCAGTACAGCCACCGCCAGCGCGGCGGCCATTATCTGAACGTGGCCGCGATGGGGCTGCTGTCGGCGCTGATCGTCAGCCCCTGCGTGGCGCCGCCGCTGGTGGGAGTGCTGGCGGTGATCGCCGGCACGGGAGATACGCTGCTGGGCGCGAGTGCCCTGTTCGCCCTCGGCCTGGGCATGGGCGCACCCCTGCTGCTGGTCGGCGCTTCCGCCGGACGCCTGCTGCCCAGGGCTGGCCACTGGATGGAGCAGATCAGAAACCTCTTCGGCGTCATCCTGCTCGCGATGGCGCTCTGGTTATTGGAGCGGATTCTGCCGGCGGTGCCGATCATGGTGCTGTGGGCCGTGCTGCTGATCGTCTGCGCCGTTTACCTGGGCGCGCTGCAAGCGGTGGAGGCGGAAGCTCCCGGCTGGCGTATCTGTATCAAGGGATTGGGCGTGGTGCTGCTGATCTACGGCATTCTGCTGCTGGTCGGGGTCGCCTCCGGGGGCCGGGATGTCCTGCAACCGCTGCGTGGCGTCAGTTTCATCGCCGGCGCCACCTCGCAGCCGACGTCATTCCGCCCCGTCAGAACGCTGGCCCAACTGGAAGCGGAACTGCGGCAGGCCAACGGCCGTCCCGTTATGCTGGATTTTTATGCCGACTGGTGCGTCTCCTGCAAAGAACTGGAGAAATACACCTTCGGCGACCCGGCGGTACAGGCCGCCCTGGGAAATATCGTGACGCTACAGGCCGATGTGACCGCCAACGCCGCGCCCGATCAGGCCCTGTTACAGTATTTCGGGGTTCTGGGTCCGCCCGCCGTCCTGTTCTTCGGGCCTGATGGCCGGGAGCGCCGGGCTTACCGGGTGGTCGGTTATATGCCGGCGGAGACTTTTAAGGCCCATCTGGAGCAGGTATTACGCTCTCTGGATTGAACCACAAAGCACACGGGCGTAACCCGTCGTCCGCTCTCGTGGCTGAGCAGATGAAATAATGGGTAGCAATTTGCCGGCAACCGGCGGCTATTTGCGCCGATCCTGCCGTTTTCCTGGCCGTCTTCCTGGACAATCCCGCCGCTTTGCGGCAGAATCACCGCCCTGCCTTCTATGGACAACCGTGTTTACCCACATGGCCAAGCTGCTTATCCTCAACGGCCCGAATCTCAATCTGCTCGGCGCCCGCGAACCTACGGTCTACGGCTCCACCACGCTGGACGATATCCGCTGCTGTTGTGAAGCGCTGGCGCAAACGCTGGGGCATGCACTGCTGTTTTTCCAAAGCAACGCCGAGCATGAACTGGTGGAAAGAATTCATCTTGCCTACCGCGAGAGGGTGGATTTTATCGTGATCAATCCGGCGGCCTACACCCATACCAGCATCGCCCTGCGTGACGCCCTGCTCGCGGTCGGCATACCCTTTATCGAAGTCCATCTGTCCAACGTATTCGCCCGCGAGCCGTTCCGCCATCGTTCCTATCTATCGGACGTCGCCGTCGGCGTGATCAGCGGTCTGGGCGCCCAGGGTTATGAACTGGCCATTCAGGCCGCCGACCGGCGGCTCGCCAACCGTTCCTGAAAGACCCTGCCATGGATATTCGGAAAATCAAGAAACTGATTGAGTTGGTTGAAGAATCCGGGATTTCCGAACTGGAAATCCAGGAAGGCGAGGAAGCCGTGCGGATCAGCCGGCATGCCCCGACGCCGACGGTGATGCATATCCCGATTTCCCAGGTCGGTTATAACCCTTTCGTTGCCGCGCCGCTGGCGCCGGTGGTCGAGGCCTCGCCTGCATTACCGCCGGTCGAAGCACCGCCCAAAGGTCGGCCCTTGCGCTCGCCCATGGTCGGCACGTTTTATCGCTCGGTTTCGCCCGGCGCCAAGCCCCTGGTGGAAATCGGCCAGGCCGTGGCCGTGGGCGACGCCATCTGCATCATCGAAGCGATGAAGATGTTCAATCAAATCGAGGCCGATCAGGCCGGCGTCATTACCCGGATTCTGGCGGAAGACGGCCAGCCGGTGGAATACGACCAGCCGCTGTTTCTGCTGGAATAAGCTCCCTCCCCCACCCTGAAGCGTCGCCATGCTGGATAAAGTCGTCATTGCCAATCGCGGCGAAATCGCGCTGCGCATTCTCCGGGCCTGTCGCGAACTGGGTATTCAGACGGTGGCGGTGCATTCCACCGTGGACCGGGATTTGAAGCATGTGCTGCTGGCCGATGAAACCGTCTGCATCGGTCCTCCGCCCGCCAGCGGCAGTTATCTCAATATGCCGGCGCTGATCAGCGCCGCCGAAGTCACCGACGCCGTGGCCATCCATCCGGGCTATGGCTTCCTGGCGGAGAACGCCGATTTCGCCGAGCGGGTGGAGCAGAGCGGCTTTATCTTCATCGGTCCGCGGCCGGAGACAATCCGGCTGATGGGAGATAAGATCTCCGCCCTTCAGTCGATGCGCGCCGCCGGCGTGCCCTGCGTGCCCGGTTCCGACGGTCCCCTGCTGGATGACAGCGCGGCCAATCTGGAGTTGGCGGCCCGGATCGGTTACCCGGTGATCATTAAAGCGGCCGGCGGCGGCGGCGGGCGCGGCATGCGGGTGGTGCACGGCGAGGCCGCCCTGTTGCACGCCATCGCCCTGACCCGCGGCGAAGCCCAGGCCACCTTCGGCAACGATACGCTCTATATAGAGAAATATCTGGATCATCCCCGTCATATCGAGATCCAGGTGCTGGCCGATACCCACGGCGATGCGATTTTCCTGGGGGAGCGGGATTGTTCCATGCAGCGCCGTCACCAGAAAGTGATCGAGGAAGCCCCCGCCCCTGGTGTTACTCCGGAGCAACGCCGGCATATCGGTGGGCTCTGCGTGGCAGCCTGTCAGCGGATCGGCTACCGCGGCGCCGGCACTTTCGAGTTTCTCTATCAGGACGGCGAATTCTATTTTATCGAGATGAATACCCGGGTGCAGGTGGAGCATCCGGTAACGGAGATGATCACGGGCGCGGATATCGTCCGGGAGCAATTACGCATTGCCGCCGGCGAACCCCTGAGCTATACCCAGGACGCCATTCGTATCACCGGTCATGCGCTGGAATGCCGGATCAACGCGGAAGATCCTGACTCTTTCCTGCCTTCGCCCGGCCTGATTACCCAATATCATCCGCCGGGCGGGCCGGGCATCCGGGTGGATTCGCATATTTACAGCGGCTACCGGGTGCCTTCCCAGTACGATTCTCTGATCGGCAAATTGATCGCCCACGGCGAGAATCGAGCCACCGCCCTGGCGCGGATGCGCACCGCCCTGGCGGAGTTGGTGATAGAGGGGATTAAAACCAATGTCCCCCTGCATCGGCGGATTCTCAGCGACGCCGGTTTCATCGAGGGGGGGATGAATATCCATTATCTGGAACGGTTGCTGGGGCTTTGAGAATGCCGTTCACTGGGTCTTGGATAGAGTGCGTTTTGAGAAGATGCAAGCTCCGCTCCATCCAGGCTACGCCGGCTACTTTCTGCTCCTGAGCATGAGCGACAGCGCCCAAGCACAGCAACCCCACTATTACCCAATAACCGTAGCGCTTCATGATTCGTTCTCCCTTCAGAAGGCCGGTATCAGATGGAACGGCCGCCGGCCTGACTTTCGAGTAGGGCACGCAAGCGGACGAGTTCCGCTTCGGCGGCGGCGGCGCGTTGTTCGGCGTTTACTGCACGCCGATCCGCCTCCCGGCGGGCGGCAGCTTCGGCCTCGGCGCGCTGTTCGGCCACCTGGCGCGCCATAAACTCGGCGACGGCGCGTTGCTTGGCTCCCCTGGCTTCCTGGGCGACCTCAAGAAATGAAGCGAAGCGTTCACCGTCCGGTCCGGTCAGGCAGAGATCCAATCCATCCAAGTCGAATCGCACTCCGAGACGCGGACTGACCCAGCCCCGCATCGGCGTGATTTCCGCCAACCGGCCCTGCTGTCGCCGCCAGCCCCGCAGCCGGCCACGATCCGGGTCATAAAGATAATATTCCTCCACCCCATAGCGGTCATAGAACGCCAGCTTCTCGTCCATCTCCCGCCGGGTATTGCCCGGCGACAGCACCTCGAACATCACCTGCGGCGCGATGCCGCCTTCTTCCCACTGTTTGTAGGAACCGCGGTCGCCCTTGGGCCGGCCGAAGGCCACCAGTGCATCCGGTGCACTGCGAATTTTGTTGTTGCCTTCGACGGGATACCACAGCAGATCACCGGCGATGAAGACATTAGGGTCGTCGGCATACAGGGTCTCCAGATTGCCGACAATCGTCACGATCCAGCGGAATTGTAGGGTGTTATCGGCCATCGGTTTGCCGTCGCTGTCGGGGTAGATAACGGTTTGCACAGGGGCTTCAAGTGGGTTGGCGTGCATGACGGTCGCCTCCGGTTGAAAATGCGCCATTGGAATATAGATAGCGAAGAAAGCAGGATGTCGCGCTGCGGATCATCGAACAGCGCCAACACCTGGTCTGCTTCCGGTTCCTTCAGATAAAGCGCCAGCAGCGCCGAGGTATCCAGGAGATAGGTCATCCTCCCAGTTCCTGCATCCGCTCGCGGTCTTCCTGTTCGCGCTCATCATCCAGTTCGGCGATGATATCGCGCCCCGGCGCCAGATCGGCGCCCATGCCGCACAACCGGCGCGCCAGTTCGCCGCGATCCGGAATGATCTTGACCACAATTTCGTCCTTCCCCTCTACCGCTTGCCAGTCGAGCTTATAGCCCGGTTTGATGCCGAGTTTCCGGGCAATTTCAGCCGGTATGGTAACCCTATTTTTCTGGGTGACTGTCGTAATCATGGAATAATCATAATCATGAGAAGTTGATCTATCAAGGCGGTCATAGGGTGCACGGTACGCACCTTATGCCATAAGCCAGGGAGTAGAGGTAGAGCGGATGCAGGCCGAAGGCCGGAATCCGAGGTTCGGGGGAGGAACCCGGATTGCGCCCCGCCAGTTCCGCTCCAGCCGGGCTACGGTCCTATGCGAACTATGTTTTGCCGGATGGTTCGGAATCGCCGTTCAGGGACGGCTCGTTATCCTGTCGTCGGTGCGGGTTCATTAGAGTCGGCTGCACATCATGGGTGATCGATGTTGGTATCGTAGCCCTGATTTTGATAATGTCGAGCAGGGTATCGAGGCGTGCTTCAAGCCGGGTTACCCGATCCCTTAACTCGGCGACTTCCCGGCGGTTGTGCTGAGCCTCCTCGCGGATGGCGCGCGCCAGCGCGGTCGTATCTTCAGCCAGTTTCTGCACGCGCTCGGTCAGCAGGATGGCATCCTTGAGCGCCTTCATGATTTCCCCGATGCCGGACATCGTTGCTCCTTAGCTCGTTCTGGAAGCCAGGAACCGCAAGGTTTCCTGTACATTCTTTTCGGCTTCATCCAGAGCCGCGGCAGCAGTTACCAATTTGGTTTGCAGCCGGTCGAGTTCGGTTTGGGGTGATACTTCCGCCAATGCTTGCCAAAGCAACTCGGCAACGGACACGCCTTTTTCCCTGGACAGCAATTTGATCTGTTTCTTGAGTGCTGTAGGTAACATGACCACTGACTGTTCCATGACCAAACCTCTCTACGCTATCGGAATGTTGACTATAGCACGGTAGGGCACGGTGCAGACCGTGCCAACCTGCCAGAAAGAACCTACGGTCCTTCCACCAGCACGAACGGCGCCCAGACTTCGGGATTGCGAAGTGGCTCGTTTTTGTCGTTGATGAACGAAAGCTGCGTGTCGCGTAACGCCACCGCCAGATCCTTGGGTTTCGGGCCGTTCAGCCAGGTGCGATAGAACCGCGCCATGAAGTCGCGCGCCGAGCGGTCGCCCAGTGGCCAGAGTGACATCAGCACATTGCGAGC
Organism: uncultured Pseudomonadota bacterium; assembly: GCA_903844665.1. Taxonomy (GTDB): domain Bacteria; phylum Pseudomonadota; class Gammaproteobacteria; order Competibacterales; family Competibacteraceae; genus CAIMUS01. The sequence goes on along the minus strand of CAIMUS010000035.1, from coordinate 2,105 downwards.
GCCGGCGGTATGAAACGCCCGCACCAGGCCGTACACGCCTTCGGAGTAATCCAGCGTGCCGACGCCGGTATCGCAGGCCGACAGCGTGACCAGTTCGGTATCTTCCAGGTTGAGATCCTGCACTTCCAGGGCGTACAGAATCCCGTCTTCGCCATCGGGACCGGCTTTACCTTTGAGTCCCTGATTGGCGCCCGCCAGGGCGAGACCGGAAAGCACCAGCGGCCGGTTAGCCGTATTCTCGATCAGCTTTTCATTGTCATTGAGATAAAAACCATGTGTCGCCAGGTGCAGTACACTAGGTGGTGTAGTGAGAGCTTTCAAACGGGGCTCAGAGGCGTCAACACCACGCCAGACCTGCGAAGGGATGTTCGAATCGTTCCAGTACCTATTTTCCACCTCTGTAACTTCATTACCGGTTTCCTTGAGCACCCCGAATTGGCCAACCCCTTTCCTTAGCGCACGCTTAACGACCGACACGTTTTGATCTGTTTGCGCCTGCTTTTCTTTCGGCGCTGAAGGTTCAGCAGGACTGAATCGCTCATAATCCACTTCACCCAATGCCAGCAGGCCCTTGAGTTTATTCGGATTGCGACTATCTCTAGGAATCAGGTGCCGCCCGACGCTGACCTGGCGCAAAGTCTGGCGTTGAACCCAGTATTGACCGTCCGGCGTCACCAGTTGGGCGAAGGCAAGCAGGCTGAGGAAACCATCCGGCGCGATGTAGAGCGGGTCGTAGCGTTTCAGCTTCTCGTCCAGCTTGCTGAACAAGTTATTGTACAGGGCGGCGGCATCTGCATGTGCATGGGTTTCCCACAGTTTCTGCGCCAGTTTCCGTGTTGCCGCCACCGGTCCCAGATCGTGCAATGACATCTCGCCGGCCGCCGACAGCAGTAAAGCCGCCCAATGCGGTTCGCCACCTTTTCCAGTCTTGAAGTCAACCGGCTCGTACAGGCGTAGTTCCAGCAGCGCACCGCCATCCTGCGGTAGATAGTGGCGCACTTTGTCAACGTCAGCGTTGCGCACCTGCAAATGGCGATTGAATTCGCCGCTGATTTGGGCCAGCCGTATTTCCTTGGCTTCCAGTTCGTTCAGTTTCTTACGCTGTAAGTCAGCATCCGGCTTCGGCAGATTGGCGAGATGGCTGAGGTCGCGCCGCAGATCGGCGATTTGCTTTGCCAATTCGCCTATTTCGGAATCCTTCTCACTGCGGCGCACCAGACGCGCCAGGGAGGCTTCTTCCTCACCCTGAATCTGCTTCCAGCGCAGCATAACCTTGGCGGCGAGATCGACATAGTCCGGTTCGGGATTGCTCAAGGCTAATGTGAGAACCACATCCTGAAAGTTCGATTGCTTGAAAAGAAACAGCCGCCGAACTCCCTCCTGCTGGGTAGAACGCAACTGCAGCGCAGCGAGCCCCAGCAGGCGCGGCTCCATGCGTTCCAGCATTTGCAGTGCGCGTTTCGGCTGTTTTAGATTGACCAGTGTGACCGTGTAATTGAGTTGTACCGTCAGCGTAAACGGGTGCGCGGGGCCGAGCACTTTCTCACTGGCCGCCAGCGCCCGCTGAAGTAACGGTTCCGCTTCCCCGTAGCGCCCTTGGGCTTGATATAACTCCGCGAGGTTGTTGACACTTTGCAGGGTATCCGGGTGCGCGGGGCCAAACACTTTCTCACGGGCCGCCAGCGCCCGCTGATAGAGCGGTTCCGCTTCCCCGTAGCGCCCTTGGGCTTCATATAAAGCCGCGAGGTTGTTGACACTGCGCAGGGTATCCGGGTGCGCGGGGCCGAGCACTTTCTTACGGGCCGTCAGCGCCCGCTGAAAGAGCGGTCCCGCTTCCCCGTAGCGCCCTTGAGCTTGATATAAAGCCGCGAAGTTGTTGACACTGGTCAGGGTAGCCGGGTGCGCGGGGCCAAGCACTTTCTCACGGGTCGCCAGTGCCCGCTGATAGAGCGGTTCCGCTTCCCCGTAGCGCCCTTGGGAGTCATATAAAGCCGCGAGGTTGTTGACACTTTGCAGGGTATCCGGGTGTTCGGGGCCGAGCACTTTCTCACGGGCCGCCAGCGCCCGCTGATAGAGCGGTTCCGCTTCCCCGTAGCGCCCTTGGG
>CAIMUS010000034.1 GCA_903844665.1 uncultured Pseudomonadota bacterium | reverse complement strand
TAAGTGCAGCGACTGCTTCGCGGTAGCTGTCGGGAGGCTGTCTTTCAGAACGACAGCGGCTTGGTGAGCGTGCTGTTACCGCCGCCCGCTGTGGCCGGTTGACGGCGGGCCGCCCATACCTCCCCACTCTACACTTGCCGCTGGAACCAGCTTTTTGGGAAAGCTCCCCCTCGATCGGTTATGATCCAACCTGACCGTCGAGACGCCGTTCAGAGCTACGCCATCATGCAAATTATGCTGTATAACCGGCTGGATCCAGCCACCATTCCGAACTTCGAGAAACTGCGGGCCTACCTCGAAGCCGGCGACTTCCGTTCGGCCGAGGTCAAGAAAGTGGGCGATAATCTCTACCGCGCCCGCCTGGATAAGAGCAACCGCCTGCTGTTTTCCCTCTACCACTACCAGGATCAGGTTTATCTGCTGGTGCTGGAGTGGATTGCCCAGCATGCCTATGACAAGTCCCGCTTCCTGCGCCGCGGCGGAGTCATCGATGAGGCCAAGCTGCCGGTGCTGGACAGTCCAAGGCAGGCGCCGGTCGAGCCGCTGATCTATCTCAATTCCAGCCGGCCCACCTTCAACCTGCTGGATAAGGTGATCTCCTTCGACGAGGCCCAGCAGTCGGTCTACACCTTGCCGCCGCCGCTCATCGTGATCGGCGCGGCGGGCAGCGGCAAGACCGCGCTGACCCTGGAGAAGATGAAGGAGGCGACCGGTGAGTTGCTCTACGTGACCCGCTCGCCCTATCTGGTGCATAACTCGCGCAATCTGTATTACGCCCTGGATTACGACAACGAAGACCAGGAAGTCAACTTTCTATCCTTCGAAGATTACCTGGCCAGCATTCGGGTGCCGCCAGGTCGGGAAATGCCGTTTCGCGAATTCGCCCAGTGGTTCGCCCGCCATCGCACCGCCAGCGGGATCAAAGACCCGTATCAGTTGTTCGAGGAATTCAAGGGGGTGATCACCGGGCCGCCCACCGACAGCCCCTATCTGAGCAAGGAAGATTATCTGAAGCTGGGCATCAAACAGTCCATCTTTTCCCCGGCCGAGCGGGAACAGGTCTACGGCCTGTTTATCAAGTACCTGGAATTCATGCAGGAACAGGGTTATTACGATGCCAATATTCTGAGCTATCACTATTTAACCCTGGTGGAGCCGCGCTACGATTTCGTGGTGGTGGACGAGGTGCAGGATTTGACCAATATCCAGTTGCAGCTCATCCTCAAATCCCTGCGCGAGCCGTCCCATTTCATCCTCTGCGGCGATTCCAACCAGATCGTCCATCCCAATTTCTTCTCCTGGTCCAAACTCAAAACCTTCTTCTACCAGCAGGAGGGCCATACGGCGCCGGCCGATCTGATCCGGATTTTGCATACCAGTTACCGCAACTCGCCGGAAGTCACCGAAGTCGCCAACCGGATTCTGAAGCTCAAGAGCGCCCGGTTCGGCTCCATCGACCGGGAGAGCAATTACCTGGTGCACAGCAACGCCCACAACCAGGGTACGGTGCTGTTGCTGGCGGACGATCCGGCGCTGACCCGCGAGCTGAATCAGAAAACCCGTCAGTCCACCCGCTTTGCGATCATCGTCATGCATCCGGATCAGAAGGCGGGAGCCAAGGCGCATTTCCAGACGCCTCTGGTGTTCTCCATCCAGGAGGCCAAAGGGCTGGAATACGACAACATCATCCTCTACAACTTCACTTCCGACGACGCGGAACGGTTTCGGGAAATCAGCCGGGGCGTCAGTCACGAGGATCTGGTCGAGAATGAACTGAGCTATGCGCGCGCCAGGGATAAAAGCGATAAATCGCTGGAGATTTACAAGTTCCATATCAACGCGCTGTATGTGGCGGTCACCCGGGCGGTGCAGAACATCTACCTGGTCGAGACCCATCCCAGGCAGCGGTTGTTCGAGTTGCTGGGGCTGAAACCCTGGGAAGGCCCGCTCGCGCTGGCGGAACAAGGCTCCAGCCTGGAGGAATGGCGGCAGGAGGCGCACAAGCTGGAGTTGCAGGGCAAGCAGGAGCAGGCCGAAGAAATCCGCAGTCAGATCCTCAAACTGAAAACCGTGCCCTGGCAGGTGCTCAAGGGAGAGACCCTGGCGGCGCTGGAACGGCAGGCCCTGGAAAAGGGCGACAAGAAGGCCAAACTGCCGCTGTTCGAGTACGCCTTGGTGTACCAGGACCGCAATCGTTTGAACGCCCTGGTCAAGGCGGGTTTCGGTCCGGCCGGGCAACCGGAAAAGGCGATCAAATCGCTCAATCAGAAGTATTTCCTGGCGTATGAACTGAAACACCCCACGGCGGTGCTGCGCCAGGTGGATCAATACGGTGTGGACTTCCGCAATCCGTTCAATCTGACCCCGCTGATGATCGCCGCCCGCCTGGGCAACGAGGAACTGGTGGCGAAACTGGTGGAACTGGGGGCGGATACCGGGCAGGTCAATAATGTCGGCTTCAATGCCTTCCAGATCGTGTTGGAACAGGCCTGCAGTCATCTCAAGTACGCCGCCAAAAAGCTCGTGGGGGTTTACGACAAGCTGGAACCGGACAGCATGGTGATCCAGGTGGACGGGCGGTTGGTCAAGCTGGACAATCGCCTGATGGAGTTCCTTATGTTCAACCTGATGATCGCCCTGTTCTACACCCGCCTGGGCGATAACGTGACGCAGTTCGGCAGCGGAGCCTTCAGCAGTACGGATTTCGTGGAGGTGCTGGCGCACTTCCCCACCAGCCTCGTGCCGGAACGGCGGAAACAGCGGGCCTATATCTCCAGCATCCTGTCGAAAAACGAGGTCGATCGCGCCGACAAATACAACCGCAAGCTGTTCCGCCGTCTCAAGCGCGGCCATTACATCATCAATCCCCAACTCGCCGTGCGGGTGGAAGGCGAATGGCGCAACATTTACCAACTGCTGTCGCTGGATTTGATCGGCTACCGGCGGGTGGAAACCGATCGCTATTTCCAGTTCGATTCCAATCAAGGCAAGGAACAGCAGTTGCAAGCCTTCAGAGCACTGGTCCGGCGGCTGCAAACCGATAAGCGCCTGGACGATCGGTAGAGTCCGCTCTTACCGGTATCGAACAGCTACCGAAGCGCCGACCGACTCGCCCAGGCGGTGCGCTCAGTCGGGTGGCGCCTCGAGCCGCGCCAGATCGTCCAGGTCTTGCTTGCGCTGTTGCGCCCGCCTGTCATTAATTTCTCTCCTTGACCGGTGGTGTGCAGCCGGCGGCTGGCTGTCACCCGGTCCACTCGGGCCTTTTCCCGAAGGGCGACCGACGCTCCCTTATGATGGCGGGTGCGCCTGGGATAAGGGTGCTGGTGGCGTGCTTGAAAATCAACGAGTCGATGCCGTCCGCGCCTTGCAGTTGCAGCGTGAATTGATCGAACTGTTTCAGCTTGCCGGTCAACTTGATGCCGCTGACCAGGTAAACTGTGACCGTCCTATCCAGCATGTCGGTCAAGAACGCGGTTTGCAGTTCCTGCGGCTGCCGCTTGCCGGACGCCTGGGAGTAGCGGTCTTCCGGATCGGCGGCTTGATCTGGTCTGCGGGTGGATTTTAGGGTAAGGCGGTTGTTCATGGCGTTGTCTCCGCTGTTGGGACCTATTATACAGCGACATACTATCACCTGATTGGCTCTTTATGCGCTTTGGACAGTGGGGCGAAATTTCCCTAAGTTGGAGTATAGGGTAAGCTATTCCGCCCTTGCTGTGTAGGGGTATCCACTTAAGCTGGGACACTTTAGCCAGTTGTAGGGTGGGCAGCTTGTCTGCCCACCTTAGCTTTCTACCCAGATAACCCGCGTGGGCAGACAAGCTGCCCACCCTACCTATCTGTCCCGCCTTAAGTCGATAGCCCAGGGTCGAATTGTCCCGCCTTAAGTGAGTAGCCGCTTTTCTTGCCCACGCTGACGCTCCGAGCCACGCTATTTCGTGGGAAGCGCGAGATAACGTGGCTTTCCTTCTCCTGCCCGACCTTCACTCCATCCCTCCGCTATTAGATAAGTAATTAATTTCAAGAGTATTTATCAATACATCCGGGATTGGCACGCGGTTTGCTGTAGTTTCAGGTGAGCGATCATGAAGGACAACGCCGCTTTCCCCGATAAACCGATTTGGAAGACTCGTTGTCTGACGGTGCCTCCGCAACCGCCAAAGCAGTGTAGCAAGCTGCGCTGTGGTGGCGACGTGGGAAATCACAGCGCCGTTCGCGGGTCCAGCGGCTGAAGCCGGACATACCCGCCAGTGGTGCAGCTCGAACTGACTCGACAACCTATTGTTTTGTTTACAGGAGAACTTTGCCATGACTACCAAAACCATCGTCAATTCCGCTATCGCCAGCGCCTTTGCTCTGGGTCTGTTGGCCAGCGCCGGTTCCGCGGTCGCCGCCGACCAGCAAACCGAGAAGTGTTACGGCATCGTCAAAGCGGGCAAAAACGATTGCCAGACCAGCGCTCATGCCTGCGCCGGCCAGGCTTCCAAGGACGGCCAGGGAGACTCCTGGGTTTATGTGCCCAAGGGGACTTGCGAAAAGATCGTCGGCGGCAGCCTCAAGCCGAAAGCCTGATGAACCTGCTCTGATGGTTGCCAAGCCGGCGCGATACAGGCTTGGCCCCGGCACGATTCCGGCGCAAGCCGGAATCGGCCTGCGGGCCCCGCACTACCTCGAAGTCCTGGAGACCCGGCCGCCGGTGGGTTGGCTGGAGGCGCACAGCGAGAATTATTTCGGAGCCGGCGGCAAACCGCTGTACTACCTGGAACGGATTCGCGCCCACTATCCCTTAAGCCTGCATGGCATCGGGCTATCCATCGGCTCGACGGATGCGCTGAATAGCCGGCATCTCGACCGGCTCAAGACGCTGATCCGGCGCTTCGAGCCGGTGCTGGTGTCGGAACATCTGTCCTGGAGTTCGGTCGGCGGGCGCTATCTTAACGACCTGCTGCCGCTCCCCTATACGGAAGAGGCGCTGGCGCATATGGTGAGGCGGGTTTCCCAGGTTCAGGATTACCTCGAACGGCAGATCCTGATCGAGAACGTGTCGAGCTATCTGCAATATACGGAATCGACCCTCCCGGAGTGGGAATTCATCGCCGCGCTGACCGAGCGCAGTGGCTGCGGCCTGCTGCTGGACGTCAATAATATCTATGTCAGCGCCTGCAATCACGGCTTCGATCCCGGCGTCTATCTCCAGGCCATTCCCGCGGCGGCCGTTCGGGAAATCCACCTGGCGGGCTTTACGGTAAACCGGTTCGGGCAGAGGGAGATTCTGATCGATACCCACAACCAGCGGGTTTATCCCCAGGTATGGGCGCTCTACCGCCAGGCGGTTCGGCGCTTCGGGCCGATCCCGACGCTGATCGAATGGGATACCGACCTGCCCGCGCTGGAAGTGCTGGTGGACGAAGCCCGGCGGGCGGATGCGATTGTCGGGGAGGAACGCCATGGCGCGGCTGCGTGAACTGCAAGCGGACTTTGCCCAGGCCGTGCTGGACGGCGTCGATACCGCTTTCGGCCACTGCATCCGGGCGTCCGGCCTGGGCGGCGGGCGGCGCTTGCAGGTTTACCGTAATAATGTGTTCCTCAGCCTGACAGAGGCGCTCAAAGCGGTCTACCCGGTGACGCAACGGTTGGTGGGCGAGGATTTCTTCCGCTACGCGGCGGCCCGGTATATTCCCCTGCATCCCTCCACCTCGGGCAATCTGCATGATTTCGGTGGATCTTTGCCTGAATTTCTGGCGACGTTCGAGCCTGCTGCGGCACTGACCTACCTGCCCGATGTGGCCCGGCTGGAATGGGCCTATCACCAGGTGTTTCATGCCGCCCATCATCCGCCGCTGGACCTGGCGGCGTTGGCGGTGGCGCCGGCGGAACGGCACGGCGAACTGACATTCACCCTGCATCCCGCCGCCCGCCTGCTGGTTTCGGCCTTCCCCATCCTGCGCATCTGGCAGGTCAATCAGGCGGATTTCGTCGGCGATCCGACAGTGGACTTGACCGAAGGTGGAATCCGGCTGCTGCTCATCCGGCGGGAAAACCTGGAGATCGAACTGCAACCCCTGCCGGCGGGCGAATTCGCACTGTTGCAGGCCCTGGCTGAACAACAGGATTTCGCCACCGCCTGCGAACGGGCGCTGGCCGTACAACCGGATACGGATCTGCCGGCGTTGTTCAGCAAGCACGTACAGCAGGGCGCCCTGGTCGATTTTTCCCGGTAACTTTCAACCCACCTCGAGGAGATAGCCATGTCTACTACCGCCAATGTCTTACCCGGCCTGAGCAACCGGCCCGATGCCACCAGAGCCGCCCGGTCGATTGGAACAGTCGACACGCTTATCGACACCCTGGCGCAGTGGCTCATGCCCCTTGCCGACCTGCTGGCCCGCTGGTGGGTGGCCGCCGCCTTTTTCAACTCCGGCCTGACCAAGACGCTGACCGGCAGCGCGACCTGGTTCGGCCATACCTTCAGCTATCCGCTCAGCCTGTTTCCCACCGACAGTACCTTCACCCTGTTCCGCTACGAGTATCATGTTCCCTTGCTGTCCCCGACCCTCGCCGCCTATCTGGGCACCGCGGCGGAACTCATCCTGCCGGTGTTTCTGCTCCTCGGTCTGGCGGGGCGTTATGCCGCCCTGGCGCTATTTATCTTTAACATTATCGCCGCCCTGTCTTATCCGGATTTGCAGCCGGCCGGCCTGGACGATCATAAGGTCTGGGGTATCCTGCTGCTGCTCACCTTCTGCCACGGTCCCGGCAAGTTGTCCCTGGATTATCTGCTCAGCCGCCGGGTTCGCTGACGGCCACCCTTAACATCGGCGCGGAGTTTCCCCATGGACCTGAATCCGCTTGCCGGTGATGGTGGTTGCAACGGCGGCGATCGACCCTGGCTGCCTGAGCGCGAGGAGGTGGAACTGTTGCTGCGCATCAGCCTGTTCTCCCAGGATGACGAGCACACCCTGCGCCAGGTCTGGCGGATTTTGAAAGGACAGACGGACGATTATCTGGACGTGGTGCTGGGCGTGGTGGCGGCCTGTCCTCCCCTGGCCGGGGTGCTTATGGGTTCCGTCGGTAATGACGGCTTCGGAACCAGCGCCGAAACCGCCCGCCAGCGCTTCCGGCGCTGGCTGTTCGAAACCTGCACTCTGCCGCGGGACCCGCCCTGGCTCAGGCAGCTTCATGCCCGGCCGCCGGCGCCGGAGGCGTCGGCAAACCGGGCTTCCGCCGAGACTTTGCCCCATTTTCGTTACCTCATCGCTCTGGTTTACCCGGTGGTCGCCACGGTGCGCCCTTTCCTGGCCGCCGGCGGGCGCAGCGATAAAGAAGTGGAACGGATGCAATATGCCCTGCTAAAGTCTATTCTTTTACAAGTCGCCCTGCTCGCCAAACTCTATATCGAGACAGGCGACTGGTAAGCCGTCGCGTCCCGAGCCCCTCCGGGTCGCCGCGATGGCCTGGCACCCGACCCATGAGGAGGATAGCTCATGAAGGCAATAGCAGAGCCGATAGAACAGAGCGCCGGCGGACCGCCTGGACGGCGGGAGGAGACCTATTTCCGCGCGCTATTTGAAACCGCCAACGACGCCATTCTGGTTCTGGACCCGGCCGGCGACCGTATTCTCGACGCCAATCCCAGCGCCTGCCGGCTGCTGGGCTATGCCTATCGGGAGCTGCTGGCCGCGCCGATCTCCACCATCCAGCCCGAAGGTCTGGACGAACTGCGCCATGACCACTCGACAGCCGCCGCGCAACAGGCCGACAGGGTGAGCGAGCAAATCTGGGTGACTCAGACCGGCGCCAAAATTCCAGTGGAGATTTCCGCCGCTGTCGCGACCCTCGCCGGCCAGTCCTGCCTGATCGCCGTGGTTCGTTCGGTGCCCGAACATCCCTCCATGGAGCTGGCGCTGCGCGCCATCGTCGAGGGCACCGCCATGGTCACGGGTGACGGGTTCTTCTCTGCCCTGGTGCGTGAACTGGCCCAGGCGCTGAACGTGCGTTACGCCTTTGTATGCGAACTGCTGCCGGTCAAGACGCGGGTGCGCACCCTGGCGTTCTGGTTTAACGGTAAGTTAATTGACAATATCGAATTCGATCTGGACGGCACCCCATGCGAAGTCGTCATCCGGGGCGACACGGTCTACTACACCGAACGCGTCTATGACATGTTTCCCCGCAATCGGGAGTTGCGGGAGATGGGCATCGAAAGTTACTTCGGTGTGCCTCTGGTAGACGAAGCGGGCGAAGAAATAGGCCACCTGGCCGTATTCCACGATCAACCGATGATCAAGGAATTCCGCGGCATCGCGCTGCTGAAGATCTTCGCTGCCCGCGCCCGGGTCGAGCTGGAGCGCCGGCAGGCCGAACAGTCGCTGCGCAAGAGCGAGGAGCGTCTGGCCGGTATTCTGGCCAGCGCCATGGATGCCATCATCACTATCGACGCCGAACAGCGCATTACTCTGTTCAACGCCGCCGCCGAGAAAGTGTTCCGCTGTCGGGCGGACCAGATGATCGGCCAGCCGTTCGAGCAACTGTTATCCAAGCGTTTCGGCAATTTGCTCAAAGGCTATTGCCTGGCGGTCTCTCCCGCCACGGTCAGCAGCCAGCAACTATGGGCGCCCGAGGGGCTGGCCGCCCGGCGCTACGACGGCGAAGAATTCCCGGTCGAAGCCACCCTGTCACCGCTGGCCGTGGCGGGGCAGAGCTATTACACCATCATCCTGCGGGACCTGACGGAACGGCGGCAGACGGAAACCCTGCTGAAACAGTTGCAACTGGAAAACATCTACCTGCAACAGGAAGTCAAGACCGGGCGGGGCTTCGGCGCCATCATCGGCGACTCGCCGGCCATGCAGAGCGTGTTCGCCGCCGTGGAACAGGTGGCCGAAACCGACGCCACCGTGTTATTGACCGGCGAGACCGGCACCGGCAAGGGCGCCGTCGCCCGGGCGATCCACGACCTGAGCCGGCGGCGGGGCAAGCTGCTGGTCAATGTCAACTGCGCCGCGCTGCCCGGCGAGCTGGTGGAGAGCGAACTGTTCGGCCATGAGAAGGGTGCATTTACCGGCGCCACCGCCCAGCGCAAGGGCCGCTTCGAGGTGGCCGACGGCGGCACGCTGTTTCTGGACGAGGTGGGCGAACTGACCCCCGGCGCCCAGGCCAAGCTGCTGCGGGTGCTGCAAGAGCAGGAATTCGAGCGGGTGGGCGGCAACCGCACGTTGAAGGTCGATGTCCGGGTCATCGCCGCCACCAACCGCGACCTGGCCGCCATGGTCAGGGACGGCGCTTTCCGCACCGATCTTTACTACCGTCTGAACGTGTTTCCGATCCGTATGCCGGCCTTGCGCGAGCGGCAGACCGATATCCTGTTGCTGGCCCGTCATTTTCTGGACGGGTTTGCCAAGAAGATGGGCAAGCCGGTGCGGGAGATGACGCCCAAGGCCAGGGAGCGCTTGCAGCGTTATCCCTGGCCGGGCAATGTGCGCGAGTTGCAAAATGTCATCGAACGCGCCGTCATCCTGGCGCAGGGCATCCTGCTGGACGTGGACGAGGCGCTGGATCTGCGCCTGGAGGATAAGGGAGACTTGGAACTGGCGGAGGCGGCAGGCTCATTGGCGGCGATGGAACGCGCCTATATTCTCAAGATTCTGGAAGAAACCGGTTGGGTGACCGAGGGGCCCCAGGGGGCGGCGGCCATCCTGGACCTCAAGCCCAGCACCTTGCGTTCCCGGATGCAGAAACTGAATATCCGTAAACCTAAAAAATAGGCTTGGATTCGGGCGCTCGCTGGCGGGCGGGATGGGCGGGAAGGTAGCCGTCATGACGGCAGGAACACGTGCATCGATGGGTTCCACATTAGCTTCGTTCATAGCGCCTGTAGGAGCGAGCTTGCTCGCGAATGGAACGGTTGGCGGCAACCCGGTGTTCGCGAGCAAGCTCGCTCCTACAGGTGAGCGGACGACTGGTTACGCCCGTTTCCCTTCACAATTTCACCTTCTTGTAGAACACTATTTTCGCCAACTCCGCTGTGATCATGTAAAACAGGATAATTATCCCTAGGAGCACAAGGAACGAAATGGGTAGCGGGCTGAATCCCAATATCACACCCAGTGGGGTGAAGGGCAAAATCAGTGTCACGATAACAATCGACAGAGTGGCCGTTAACAGATACTTCGAGGGTCTGCTCTTGAAGAAAAGTTTTCGACTTCGAATAACCAGCACAATCAGTGACGCTGAAATAACGGACTCCAGAAACCAGCCGGTTCTGAATTGATCCTGAGTCGCATGCAGGATGAACAGAAGTACCCCGAAGGTGAGGTAGTCGAACACCGAACTCACCAGGCCGAAGGTCAGCATAAACCGGCGAATGACCTGAATGTCCCAGCGCCGCGGATGGTCGATCATTTCGTTATCCACCCGGTCGGTCGCGATGGTCATCTCCGGGAAGTCGGTCAGTAGATTCATGAGCAAAATCTGCTTGGGCAGCAGGGGGAGAAACGGCAGCAACAGGGACACTCCGGCCATGCTGAACATGTTGCCGAAATTGGCGCTGGTCGCCATGAATACGTACTTCAGCGTGTTCGCAAAAGTTGTCCTCCCTTCACGCACACCCTGCACCAGAACGCCCAGATCGTGTTCGAGTAAAACGATATCGGCCGCATCTTTGGCCACATCCACAGCGCTCTCGACGGAAATGCCGACATCGGCGGCATGCAGCGCCGAGGCGTCATTGATACCGTCGCCCATATACCCCACGACATTGCCAGCCTTCCTGAGAGCGACAATGATGCGTTCTTTCTGATTGGGCTCGATTTCGGCAAAGACGTCTACATCAGCCACCCGGTTGAGTAACGCGGCATCGCTCAACTGGTGGAGATCCGGCCCTGTGAGGATTGTTGTATTCGATAAGCCCATCTGTCGACTGACGTTGGCGGCGACCAGATGGTTGTCTCCCGTGATGACCTTCAGTGAAACACCGAGGTTTTTCAGGCTGGCAATGGTCTCGATGATATGAGGTTTGGGTGGATCGAACAGCACCAGGAATCCTAAAAACGTCATCCCGGTTTCGTCGTCTTTGCCGATACGTGACCCGGATCCCATATTTTTGTAAGCGACGCCCAGCGTACGAAAGCCCTTATTACTAAACTCCTCAAAATGCTGCTGGATTCGGTCCCGCACTGTGGCGATATCGACGCTGATTCCCTCTTCCGTTTCCGCCGCTGAACAGACGGCGAGCACATTCGGCAGCGCGCCTTTGGTCACCAGCAGATACC
>CAIMUS010000033.1 GCA_903844665.1 uncultured Pseudomonadota bacterium | reverse complement strand
TGGCCGAAAACCCGTAGGTTGGGTACAGGACGTACCCAACAGCCTATCCAGCATGGCCCGACAATGCTCCAGTTTGTTGGGCACGTCCTGTGCCCAACCTACAAAGTTGGCGCTCCCGAAAGAAGTTTTCGGTCAGACACTAGATAGCGGCGCTCGCCAGGTAAAGCTCTGCATCGAAGGCGCCGGAAGCTAAGGAACGAAAGCCTGATAATTTGTGGTGTAGTGCAGTAGGGGTTTAAGATTTTGATTTTAAAGAATTATAGTCTCACCTGAACGCCCATTTCCACTGACAGGAGCCATTTTGGATTTTAACTCAGTATTCGGAACAACTGGAAAAGATGGCTCATGCCAGCCGCATCGCTGCAATGCATTTTTCCTGATAGCAGCAAGTAATAAAGATGTTGGCTGCCCTTCAGGAAGTGGTTTCGCAAGAAGAAAAGCAATTACAGCAGAGTTGCTCAAGAACATAGTTCTTCTATGAGGAATTTAAACATGCTGATAGAACTACTCTATTTTTTAACGGCTGCCGTCAGCACATTATTTTTATTGTATATATTACAACCAATAGCCGTAAGAGTCGGTTTAATCGACCGCCCCAAGGGGCATAAGAAACATCAAGGAGAAATTCCACTGGTGGGTGGATTAGCCATGTTTGGCGGTTTCTGGATTACCGTTCTTTTCCTTGATATTCCTTGCCCCAGCAAACTCAGCTTCGGGATTGCCTCTTCTTTGTTGATTATCATAGGGACCTGGGATGATTGTCAACCCTTATCTGCCTGGATTAGGCTTGTCGCTCAATGCGCTGCAGCTCTGGTGATGATAGTCGGAGGTGGAGTGATTATCGAGAATTTAGGCGATATCCTGGGTTTTGGTGAGATTGTCTTGGAGCGCTGGCTTGCCATTCCGTTTACCATGATTGCTATCGTGGGTGTCATCAATGCGATGAATATGATCGATGGGTTGGATGGCCTTGCCGGTAGCTTGGTCGCCTTGCTGTTTCTCTGCCTGGTTGGACTGACAGCATCGGATAACCTGGCAAGCCATCATCTTAATCTTATTCGTTCTTCTAGCAACAATGGCTCCGTTTCTGGTTTTCAATTTCCCCTTACCCAACAGAAAGCAGGCTAAATTATTTATGGGGGACTCAGGGAGCATGTTTTTGGGACTCACCGCAGCATGGCTTTTAATTTTGCTTTCCCAAAAACCGCACAACACCATAGCGCCGGTCATAGCTTTATGGCTGTTTGCTATTCCTCTCTTCGACACGGTAAATCTCTTATTACGCCGAGTAGCATTAGGCTTATCGCCTTTTGCTTCGAGCAGAGATCACCTACATCACCTTTTCCTATTGATAGGTTATAGTTCCCGCCAGACACTGGGTATAATTATTTCTTTTGCATGCTGGTTTATTAGCATCGGATTATTTGGTAAATACCTGTATTTCCCGCAGACTCTCCTGTTTTATGGATTCATGGGTTTGTTCGTTGCCTACTGTTATACTACCTACTATATATGGCGCAAACTCAATCACAACGATAGGCAAAACACGTGTGAAGCCAAAAATACATCGTACCTGTTACAGCCGGAATACTCCGGCCATTCTGGGAGAGCAAGCCATTCTGCCGATTCATCTGGTGGTAGGCATGAATCAGTCTGAAAGTTGGTCGACTAAGCATATTAAATGATTGATTTACATTGTCATTTATTGCCAGCTATAGATGACGGTGCGGCGGATATGGCAACCGCCCTGGCAATGGCCAAGCTGGCGGTCGCCGATGGAATTGCCCTTATCGCCTGTACTCCCCACATCTACCCCGGCCTTTATGACAATACGGCGCTGGGGATCGGGCGGGCCCTGATCGAGCTCCGGACTGAGCTTGAGGCGGCGAATATTCCCTTGGATCTGACCTGTGGGGCGGATACTCACCTTGTGCCCGATCTGCTGGCCGGTTTGCGCGCCGGCCGCATCCCCCCCCTGCACGGCAGTCGTTACTTTTTGCTGGAGCCGCCTCACCACGTGGCGCCACCGCAGTTTGCCGAATCGGTATTTGCCTTGCAGGTGGCGGGTTATGTCCCTATTATTACCCACCCGGAACGGTTGACCTGGGTAGCCCACCATTATGAGACGTTCCGCTCACTGGCCCGGAGCGGCGTCTGGATGCAGGTTACCGCCGGCAGTTTGACCGGACGGTTCGGGAAAGCCGCCCGCTACTGGGGAGAGCGCTTCCTGGATGAGGGCTTGGTGCACATCCTGGCTACCGATGCGCATGACGTGGAACGGCGCCCGCCCATTCTCTCGGAAGGTTTTCAGGTGGCGGAGCGCTATCTGGGCGCGGAGGAAGCCGTTCGCCTGGTTAAAGGCCGTCCCCAAGCTATTCTGGCCAACGTGGAGCCTTCCCAGCTCACCCCACCTCCCGGTTTGCAGAACCACGCTCCAGCGACAGAGATGCCTTACCGGCGCGGTTCTTTTTTCAAACGATGGTTTCGCCGTGTCGCTGGCTAGCCGTGGCCAAGATCGAGAGAAGTCAGGATAGGTCTCGCCTGCTATAAGCCAAGCATAGGCTATTGCGCTGGAACTGATTGAGAGATCGATGAAATGATGAATTCAACCAAATTTCTGCCGATTCTGTTATTGTATTCGGCCCTGGGTGGCGGCTGTGCGACCAGTAATGATCCGTCTTTACCGACCGGGCAGGCTGCCGCTGTTCATACTGGTGAGCGAACAGAAGCGGAAATAACCCCTGCAACCGGGCAGCGTCCCGCGCAGGCATCCCCCTCGACTGCGCAGGCGATCCCGGTCGCTGTAACCAGAGGACCTGCCGCCGCGCCTGTGGACCAGGGGGTTAGAGGCAATAGCGATTACTGGATTGGCCCGGAGGATTTGTTGGATATTCAGGTATTTGGGGTGCCCGAGTTATCGCGGACCGTACGTGTCTCCTCGGGGGGGGTTATTTCCCTGCCCTTGCTCGGGGAAGTCAAGGCGGCAGGCTTGACGAGTTCGGGATTGGAAAATCGTCTCGCCGAACTGTTGGCCAAGGATTATCTGCAAAATCCCCAGGTCAGTGTCTTTATCAAGGAGTTCACCAGCCAGCGGGTTACCGTCAGCGGCGCTGTCACCAAACCGGGCGTTTACCCGCTGAAAGGACGAACCACACTGCTGCAAGCTATCGCCCTTGCCGGGGATTTGGACGATAAAGCATCCCCCAGCGATCAAGTTACCGTTTTTCGCAGCCCGCCCAAGGGAGGTAAACAGACGCTGGAATTCAATTTCAGCGAAATAAGCAAAGGCCAGAAACCGGATCCTATTGTACAAAATGACGATATTATCACCGTACGGACAAATACAATAGCCTATGGTTTTTATAAGGTCATTGATACACTACGTACTCTTATTCCACCATACCCCATCTGGACGCGGTAATATCGACGAAAGTTGATCAAGAGCCTAAACTATGCGAAACGAGAGTATTGTCTTGGAAGAACCAGGAGGGGCGTCTGGTAAAGCGCTGACCGAATGGCAGAACCATCGACCCAGTCCCTATCTGTTGGAGCCCTCTTCCGAGAAACAAGATGATGAGTTTGAACTCGACCTATTGGATTATTGGCGGATTTTGGTCAAGCACAAGTGGACGGTTTTTATCTGCCTGTTTATTACCCTGGTCACTGTGATTACCGCCACTTTTCTGATAACTCCCATTTATCGCTCCACCCTTACCTTGCAAATTGAGAGCGAGCCTGCCAAGATTGTAAAGTATGAAGTTGAAAGCGAAACCAATGCTTATCAAAGCTATGATAGCTTTTATAAGACTCAGTATGAGTTATTAAAAAGCCGCTCTCTGGCTCAGCGTATTATTAATCTACTCAATTTAGACGAGAACCCGATTCTTATGGGTGAACAGCAGCAGGCATCTCTTTGGCAACCCCTGCTCGATTGGTTCAAAAGTACAAAACGGCAGGAAGAGACAACGACAGAATCAGAACAGCGCAAGCCGGATTTAGTAGGAAAATTTTTAAGTAACCTCTTGATTGAACCTGTCCGTGATTCCCGCTTAGTCAAAATTTCTTATGACAGTCCCAACCCGGAACTGGCGACGCGCATAGTCAATACACTCGCCGCTATTTATACTAATATGGGTCTGGAACGGCGGTTCGAAGCCTCCTCCTACGCCAGGAAATTCCTGGAAGAGCATCTCCAACAAATCAAGGCGAAGCTGGAAGATTCCGAGCGTGATTTGATGCAATATGCCAGCCGTAATCGACTTATTATTACTCTCGATGAGCGGCAAAACATCATTAACAAAACAGTCGAAGAGCTTAATTCAGCCCTTGCCAAAGCAGAGGCCGATCGCATCAAGGCGGAGGCGGATTATCAGCAAGCGCAACGTACTGATGGCCAGGGTTTAAGCGTGATATTGGACAATAACCTTATCAGTAAGCTTCAGGAAACCAAGGCTAATATCGAGGCACAATACCAGGAGGAACTCAACGTGTTGAAACCTGGTTATCCCAAGATGCAACAGCTAACCAGCAGGCTCAATCAAATTCAAAGTAAAATTAATGAAGAGACTGCCAAGATTCACGCCTCGATTCGTGCTAAATATGAGTCGGCTAAAACCAATGAATCCTTGTTGCAAGCAAAATTGAATGAGGCAAAAAATGAACTGATGGAAACCCAGCAGCGCAGTATCCAATTCAATACTTTGAAACGTGAAGTCGATACTAATCGCCAATTGTACGATGGCTTGCTGCAAAGGTATAAAGAAGTCGGAGTGGCCGGTGGCGTCGGCACCAATAATATTTTTATCATCGATAAAGCGGAAATACCTCAGAGTCCTTTCAAGCCCAAGCTGGCCCTCAATATCCTGATTGCCTTTGTCCTTGGACTTTTTGGCGGTGTTTTGTTGGCTTTCCTGCTCAATGCGCTGGATAAGACCATCAAACCGGAAGAACTGGAACGTTTAACCGGTATTCCCACCTTGGGGATGATTCCTCGAATAAACCGGCCGACCAGACGCACTCAGAAAGATCAGCCTTTAGCCTTACTGGCATGCCAGGAGCCGCGGTCAACCTTTGCCGAGGCCTATCGTTCAGTCCGTACCGCCTTGCAGTTCTCCACGGTCGATGGAGCACCACGGGTAATGGCCATCACCAGCGCCCAGCCCGGCGAAGGGAAAACGACAGCCGCGCTAACACTGGCAATCACGTTCGCGCAGGCTGGCAAAAAGGTCCTGTTGATCGATGCGGATCTGCGTAATCCTTCCTTACATCGCCTGCTCGAGTTAGACAATAATCTGGGGTTGACCAATTATTTAGCCGCCGATGCACAGCCGGTCGAGGTTGCCCAGCCCGTCTTGCTCGACAACCTGTTCGCTATCCCATCCGGTACTTTGCCGCCCAATCCCGTCGAATTGCTTTCGACCCCCAAGATGGCTGCTCTACTCTCCCTGGCCGCTGAAAAATTCGATCAGGTTATCCTGGATTGCCCTCCGGTTCTGGGACTGGCCGATGCTCTGATACTGGGCAACATGGCGCAAGCCACCCTGCTGGTCATGGCGGCTGGCAATACGCCGCGTCCGGTATTACAGGATGCTATCAAGAGGCTGAGAAGCGCACAGGTGCATATCCTTGGCGCCATGGTGAACAAGCTGGATACCCGCGATCATTCTTACGGTTATCACTACCACTACCACTACTACTCCTATGACGAGAAGTCGTCCAGGAAACGTCTTACTACCACCTGAGTCGATCACGACTGATCCTGCTTTACTGTGTTTAAAGCGGCCTATGTTCTCTTAGGGTAGGGTGGCGGTATCTATAATTTTCGCGATTAAGGCATGGCTACGCTGAACCCGATCCTGAAGTGGAGTTTTTTCATCCTGCTGGCAGCGCTGTTGACTTGGCGCATGATTACTTTCGGTCTGTCGGCCTTTTATGCCGGGCAACGCGAGCCTCAGGCGACGGCCACGGCGCTGGCCTGGGATTCTGACCAGCCGACCGCGCTGGCCGATCGGGCCTATGCCTTGCTGGCCACCGACCCGGCCGGAGCGGAACCGTTGTTGCGCCAAGCCTTACTGCACAATCCGGCGAATGCCAATCTCTACCTTGCGCTCGCCGACCTGCAACAGCAGAAGGGGGAGAAGCAGAAGGCAGCCACACTGATAGCTACCGCCAGCGAACTGGCGCCTATGAATGCTGACGTGCAGCTGCGGGCCGCAGACTTCTGGTTAAAACAGGGACAATTGTCAAAAGCGCTTGCCTGTATCAACGTCGCTCTAAGCCTGCGCCCCGCCCTGGGCGCCAGCCTCTACCCCTTAATGCTGAAATTTGCCGAAGACCCACGCATTCGCCCGCTGCTCGCGCCTTTTTACCGCGAGCCGCCGGTCTGGTGGACTGACTTCTTCCGTTATGTTGCGGCGAATACCCCCTCCCTGGATACCCTTAAGGCGCTGTATCAAGAGCAGTTACAGCAGGGGAGCAACCCGGATGCCGGCCAGCAACAGGTTTATCTGGCCCGGTTGCAACAGGAAGGGCAGTGGCTGGAGCTTTACTTTAACTGGGTCAATACCTTGGAGGCCAATCAACTCAATGCCTTAGGTTATCTCTATAACGGTGATTTCGAATTACCGCTTGGCAATCAGGGCTTCGATTGGATTGTATCCAAGGTCAATGGTGTAGTGGTGGAGACGGCGCCTACCTACGGCATCGGCGGAAGAAAGGCGCTACATATTGTTTTTTCAGGCCAGCGCGTGCCCTTTTCCCACCTTTATCAGCATCTTCTGCTGGATCCAGGGCGCTATCGATTGCAAGGCCGGGTGCGGGTGGACAGCCTGAAAACAGAGCGGGGATTGCAGTGGAATGTGGACTGTATCGCCAGCGATTCCAAGCCATTAGGCTCTAGTGAGCGGTTTCTGGGAACGACTGAGTGGCAGCCGTTTGCAGTCGAGTTTACCGTACCCCCCAAGGGTTGCCGGGTACAGACTTTGCGACTGGTGTTGATAGGTCGGGCGGCTCTGGATTTCGAAGCCCAGGGGTCGATATGGTTCGATGACATGAGTATTATGCATGTTGACTAGGCTTACGAAAGGTGTATTATGTTTTAAGACGAACTATCATTGATAGCACTCATTCCACCGTTTTAATTCAGATCTGTGCTTGGGTAATTAAGCAAAGCTTAGATCAGAGGAGATAAGGCCGTGAGAAAAAATACCTTGCTAGAAAGCAGCTTAGCCCTTTTGCTGGGGCTGGGGGTCGGGCTCGATGCGCAAGCGGCTGAACCTGTGGCCAAGCTAACCCAGATGGAAGGTAAGGTGCTGGTCAACAAAGGAAAAATTTTCACTCAAGCCCAGGCAGGCATGCCGCTGGAGCGAGGCTATCGGATATTGATTCCGGCCGGCGGCTCGGCTCAGGTGGTTTATAAAGATGGCTGCGTGCTTCCCTTGGGTCCGAACAGCTTACTCACCATCGAGGGTAAGAACCAGTGTAGCGAAGGTGCGATCGTCGCACAGTTGAATCCTGGTGTGCGGCTGGCCCAGGCGGGAGGGGGACCGGTAACCACTACCGCTCCGGCATCGACCGCCCCCGCTGTTGCCGGCATACCCGTGCCAGCATTGATTGCTGCCGGAGCTTTTGCCGGCGTGGTCGCAGTAGGCGCCACCAGTGGTAATGGCGGCGGCGGTGGTGGCGGTCCGATCAGCGCGCAGTAAGCAGTCAAGCCAACCGATTTTTCAGGGGAATGACCTATCCAAAGGCTTAGCAGTTCAACCGGTTATTATCTAATAGCCTTCTTTTTGGTATTTGCCCCGCTCTTTCGAGGCGCTAACCGTCCACTGCCACTGTTAGTCCTCGAAATCGGGGCGCTTGCCCTGTTAGCGTATCTGGTTTGGCGCCCCGACTTCAGGGATCATCTCTCCCTCCCCCTGCTGCTTACCCTGATTTTGCTATTCTGTTACCCGCTGCTGCAGTTGATACCATTGCCGCCAAACCTGTGGTCTCAGTTGCCGGGGCGGGATTTCTATGCCCATGCCCTGACCCAGGCCAGCGACGGTCAGGCGCTCGACAACTGGCGCGCCGCCTCGCTGGTTCCCTGGGCAACAGAGGTTTCCTGGTTGGCCTTGCTACCACCCTTAACCGTATTCCTGGTTGCTGTGGGATTGTCCTCCCGACAACTGCAATCCCTGCTGAAATTATTCCTGGGTGTTGCGGCTGCGCAGGCTTTGCTCGGCCTGTTGCAGTATGGCGCCGGCTCCGACAGCGTGTTCCGGCTTGGCAATCCTTATTGTTGCAGCAGCGCGGTAGGCACCTATGCCAACCGCGACCATCTGGCCGGGCTGCTGGAAATGGCGCTGCCGGTGGGATTGGCTTTACTCACGGCTAATGTGGGGCGCTCTTCGCCGGATTCCGAGGTCTATCATCGCCGCAGAACATTACGACAGCGTTTGGCCAAGCTCGCCGCTTTGCCGCTTAATCAGGCGGCCATTTATGGCAGCGTCTGCGTGGCTATTCTACTGGGGTTGATATTCACCCGCTCCCGCTCCGGTATTGTCCTGGTCATGTTGGGCATTTCGTTATGCACAGCAGTCTTCGCCCGTCGCCTCGGTGGGAAAAATGTTTATGGCCTGATAGGAACGCTCACTTTTATCGGCTGGGGCCTGGCTGTGGAGGTTGGACTGGTGCCTGTGTTAAACCGATTCACTCTGGCGGGCGCCATCGACGACGGCCGCTGGTCTATCTTTTCCAGCACCCTCCAAGCCGCCGCTTACTTCTTTCCCTTAGGGAGCGGGGTTGGCACGTTTCCAGAAGTCTATCCTCGCTTCCATCCGCCCGATATCCTGTTCGATGGCTTTGTCAACCATGCCCATAATGATTATTTAGAGGGCTTTATGGAAGCGGGTCTTGCAGGAATTGTGCTGGCGCTTGCCTTACTGGGGTTCTATATTTTCCAATGGAAAAGGATCTGGCAACGAGGCAACTGGCCCAGTTTTCGTTTGCTGCAAGCCGGGGCCGGTATTGGCTTGCTGCTGCTGATACTGCACAG
>CAIMUS010000032.1 GCA_903844665.1 uncultured Pseudomonadota bacterium | reverse complement strand
TGACCCGTCCCATCCGCGTTGACCAGAAACCCGCCTAAATATCGATATTCTTCCAATACTCCCTGCGATTGCAATTGCTGGTGAATATGAATAAAGGGTGCTCGTAACTCAGCCGGTGAGACCCCATCCAACACCGTCCGCAGCTGGCTATCACAGGGGGCTTGCGGGACGCCATAGAGACTTTTTAAATTCGCGCGGACCCGCTCTTCATGACGTTGCTCATCAAACTTTAATAACGAGGGATATTTCAGTCCGAACACCGCCAAGCCTGACATCAACACATCCTGCAAGGAAAACTGTTGACCACCATTACGATGATCAGGGATCTTCCCAAAATCCTCTCTGATTTGACCTAACAAGGCCGGTGCTGAGAAGTGTTCATTTAATTGCAACGGCTTAGTTGATTGTGGAATTAGGTTTGCTTTTACCATGATGGCCACCAAAATCAATCGGATTTGAAGCCAAAATACCTTGCCAGACCTACCTGGACCTCATATATAATACACTGATTATACTAAAATTTCTAGAGCAGCGGGAATTGCTGGTAATCCAGGTTCCTCCGGCCACAGTCATCGTTTGGGCCATAGCAATCTACAAGGGAGCCAGCTTGCCAAAATTGATAGCAATGCATAAGGAGGGGCTGACAGAAACGATGGTCAAGGCCAACGTTCTATTTAAAGAAAGGGCGCATGCTATTCAACCGGGTGTTCATTCGGCGCAATACGCTAACGCTATTGCGCCCTACGCTGGCTACGCCGGCTCAATCGCATCACCAGTCAGGATACGGCCCGGAGCATGAAATCGAC
Organism: uncultured Pseudomonadota bacterium; assembly: GCA_903844665.1. Lineage (GTDB taxonomy): Bacteria > Pseudomonadota > Gammaproteobacteria > Competibacterales > Competibacteraceae > CAIMUS01. Next base: position 13,490 of record CAIMUS010000032.1, on the reverse strand, counting down.
ATGGACAGCATCGAATGGGAATTCGATCCTGCCGTCATCGAGTTTCTCCAGGAAGCCGGCGTTCACTAGTGCCTGGACATCCGCTTCGACGCTCTCGACCTTGCACCCCACCCGCCGTGCGATCTCCCATAGAGCGAGCGGTCCGGCGCCGGTGAGTGTTTGCAGAATGGACCAGCGTTTCGGCGTGAGCGTCTCCCAAAGGTCCTCGATCGTCTCGAATCCGCGAAATGCCCCCTGTGGTTCGCCATTCATCGCGCGCCGAAAGCGGGCGTTGAGCTCCTCGCGGCTGGTTACGCCAACGGTTACCGTGTTCATGTCATCGCCTCCAGTCATCGACGCGGCGCCAGAAATCGGCTAGCAAGTTGTCCACCGATGTGAACATGTATGGGGTTTCGACCGAACCGATGTGGCAGTGATCACCCTTGCCTGCTTCGTTGTCGAAGCGCAGTACGCAGACACCGGCTGTCACAAAGGCCAAACGGTATTTGAACGGGTGAGTGCTGCCGCGAACTGGCTTCGGTAGACGCCAGACCCGCAGTTCGGCGAAGGCGTCATCACCCTGTTTGATGCGTGCGTTCAGCAGTTCTTGCGCCTTCATGAGCATGAGTCTGGTGTCACGTGCCGGCGTTGTCAACGATGGGCACTACCGGCTGGTAACTTTGTAGGTATCATCAGCCGGTGCGGCGGTTAAGGGAGAATGCCTCTCCTTAAGCCATTAACATACCGGAGGATACCGTCAGCGGCAACCTTGCCTGCCTGCCACCTTTCAAGAAGAGGTGGTGTTACAAAAGTATTAGCATGAAAAAATTAAGTTATTCAAACAGAACGAACCTCAACAATGCCTGACCTGAGCGATAACTGTAACAGTCCCGAGGCCTCAGCCATGACCAAGCTCTTCATTTCCCACAGCTCGCGGGACGATGCGTTCGTGCGAAAACTCCAGCAGACGCTCGCCGATCACGGACAGGAGGGGTGGATCGATTCGCGCGAGCTGCGCGGCGGCGATCCGCTCTGGCTGGAGATCAAGAAAGCCGTTGATGGGGCCACGGCCTATGCGGTCGTCGTCAGCACCGATGCGCTGCAATCGAAGTGGGTCGGCAAGGAATTGCGTCACGCGCTCCTCGTGCGGGAACAGCGCGGCAAGGACCAGTTCCCGGTCATCCCGCTGTCGCTGAATGGCGCCAAGCTCGGCGTCCTGGAGGAGTTCTTCGGCGAGGAGCCGGTTTACATCCCCGTGAGCAGCGACGCGGGCGGTGTCGAAGCGGCGATGAACGCGATTCTCGTCGCCGTGGGCAAGCGGCTCCCGGCGGACGTTCCTTCCACTCCGCAGCCCAAGGCCGAGCCGCTGGAGGAACTGGTACTCGAACTCACCGACTTGAAATTTGACGAGAAGGACGGCGTCCGCCGCGCCTCCGCCCGTGCCCGGCTGGTCTATGAACCGGCCACGTCGGGCCAGCCGGACGTCCATAGCGCGCAGAACTGGCGTCTTATCGCGCCCATCGGCCCCATCGAGGCGGAGGAGTTGCGCTGGTATCTGGAGAAATACGCTGTTTGGCCCAGCCACTATTTCCGGGACCGCGCGCGGAAGGTGGAGGAGAACCTCGTGAAGTGGGGGCAGCTCCTGCACGAAGCCGCGATGCCCGTGGCGCACGTCGCGAACGTCAACGAGGCATGGAAAGCGATCGACGGACATGCTGGTCGGCGATTCTCCGTTTACGTGGACATCGCCGCCACGCTCGAAGCCGGGGCATCTGAGGAACAACTAAAGTCTGCCCAGGAGGTCGCCACGCTCCTGCTCGGCCTGCCGTGGGAGCTTATCCACGACGGTAAGACCTACCTTTTCCAAGGCGCGAAGCCAACCCGCGTCCGCCGCCGGCTGCCCGGCACTGAGGGGTTCGGCGTCCCCGTCGTCGCCACCCCCATCCGCATCCTGCTCGTCACCGCGCGGCCGGAGGACGACGCCTGCGGTTACATCGACCACCGCGCGAGCGCGCTGCCGCTGGTCGAGGCGATGGAATCGCTGCCCGGCCTGGTCAAGATTCACGTTCTCAGCCCTCCCACGCTGCCGGCCTTGCGTGAGGAACTCGACCGCGCCCGCGGCGAAAAGAAGCCCTACCACGTCGTCCACTTCGATGGCCACGGCGTCTATGACCGCACCGTCGGCCTGGGCGGGCTGTGCTTCGAGAATCCGCAGGACATCGGCAAGCTCGACCAGCGCCGCCACGTCACCGTCTTCACCAGCGAACTCGGCCCGCTGCTGCGCGATCACCGCATCCCGCTGGTCTTCCTCGAAGCCTGCCAGACCGCGCAGGCCGAGAAAGCGTCCGAGTCCGTCGCCTCCGAGCTGCTGAAGGTCGGCGTCGCCTCCGTGGTCGCCATGAGTCACAGCGTGCTGGTGGAGACCGCGCGCCGGTTCGTCGCGGCCTTTTACCAGGCGCTGGCCGGGGGCAAGCGCGTGGGCGACGCCATGCTTGCCGGCCAGCGCCGGCTCAAGGACGACACCTTCCGCGGGCGCATCTTCGGCGCGGGCGAACTGCGGCTCGAAGATTGGTTCGTGCCCGTGCTCTTCCAGGAAAAGGACGATCCGCAGCTCTTCAAAACCGCGCCAACCAGGCAGACGCAGGCGGACTTCCAGACCGCGCTCGCGGCCCGCCTCGGCGAACTGCCCAAGGAACCGGAAACCGGCTTCATCGGCCGCAGCCGGGAGTTGCTCGCGCTGCAGCGGCTCCTTCTCCCCTCGCCCCTGGGGGGAGAGGGGTCGGGGGTGAGGGCGTCTCGCTACGCCGTCGTGCGCGGCCAGGGCGGCGAAGGCAAAACCGCCCTCGCTGCCGAGTTCGCCCGCTGGATGGTCCGCTCGCAGCAGATGCGCCGCGCCGCGTTCGTCTCGGTCGAGACGCACGGCAATCAGCGCGCGGTGGTCGACGCCATTGGGAAGCAGTTGGTCGGGAAGGACTTCTCAGCCGCCGGCGACCTCGAGGTTGCGATCCAGAAGGTCGAGCGCGTGCTGGCCGAGCAGGCGACCCTGCTGGTGGTGGACAACATGGAAAGCATCCTCCTGCCGCCTTTTCTGGCCGACGAAACGCCCGAGGCCCTCTCCGAGGACGCGCGGCGCGAACTGGACGCGATCCTCCAGTTCTGCGCGCGGCTCAACGCCAAAGGCGACACCCGCCTCCTCTTCACCAGCCGCGAAGCGCTACCCGCGCCGTTCGATGCCGAACGACACCGGCGCGAACTGCACCAACTCGACCGCGAGGATGCGGTGAAGCTGGTCGAGCGAGTGGTGAATGTGGGGAGCACCGGCGAGGACGCCGGCACCACTCTTGATGCCGCCCGCGAGGAGATCGAGCAGCTCGTGGACGCCGTCCACTGCCACGCCCGCACGCTGGCACTGCTGGCTCCGGCGCTACGCCACCGCGGCGTCGATGCCACTCGTGAGTCGCTCGTCGAACTGATGGCCGAGATGGAAAAGAAATTCCCCGGCAGCCGCGAGCAATCGGTCTTCGCCAGCGTCGAGCTGTCCTTGCGCCGCCTGTCACCCGCGAACCGGGACCGGGCGCGCGTGCTCGGGGTGTTTCACGGCGGGGTCGATCTGGACGCGCTCCGTGTGATGATGCAATGGGAGCAGGCGGACGTGACCGCGCTGGCGGACGAACTGGTCGAGACGGGGCTGGCGACGCCGAATCGCTACAACCATCTCACCCTCAATCCCGCACTCTGTCCCTACCTGCGCGGGCGGCTGGACGCGGCGGAGCGCGAGGCGCTGACGGCCCGCTGGGTCGAGGCGATGCGTGGGTATGTTGGGTTCCTCAATCAGCAGGAGAGCCAGAACGCCGAAGTTGCGGCGACGCTGACGGGGCTGGAGCTGCCGAACCTGTTTGCGCTGCTCGATCGGGTGCAGCGCGCGGGGGAGGCGGAGGCGACGATTGCTCTGGCCACTTCGCTCTACAGCCTGCTGTCAATGGCCGGCAAGCCGCGGCTGCTGGAGCGCGTGGGGCAGGCGCGCGACGCCGCGGCGGTGGCGCTGGGCGACGCCTGGAATCACGCGCGGTTCGAGGCGGCGCGGACCCACATCGAGCAACGGGAGGCTGGCGGGCAGTTGCGCGAGGCGCTGGCCGGCGCACAAGCTTTGCTCGAGCGCGCCCGCAAGGCAGGCGAGCAGGCGTATCCCAACGCCGATTACGATCTGGCGATGGCTTTTAATCTACTTGGCCAAGTGTTGCTGGCTGCCGGTGGATCGGAACAGGCATTGCCGGTGCTGGACGAGGCTCGCCAGCGCTTCGAGGCCTTCGCGAAGGCGCGTGCCAACAAAACCGCGGAACGGATGGCGGCCCACTGCTTCTCGGTACGAGGCGACTGTCTTCTCGAAATGGGCCGACTCGACGAAGCAGTGGCTGCTTACGAAGAAACTATTCGCCGCGAAAAGCAACTCGGTGATGGCCGGGGTGTTGCCGTCAGTAAGCGTCAGATCGGGACCGCCCGCCTGCAGCAACGCCGCTTTCCGGAGGCGCTGGCGGCGTATGCTGAAGCGCGCAAGTGGTTCACGCAATTGGACGAACCGCACACAATTGCCGTGATCTGGCATCAGACCGGCATGGTGTATCAGGCGATGGGCCAGCCGGAAGCGGCGGAGGATGCCTACCGCGAATCGCTCGCGATCAATGTACGGCTTGAAAATGTCACCTGGCAGGCAAACACACTGAATCAGCTCGGCGGTTTGTATGACGAAGCTCTCGGGCGTTACGAGGAAGCGGTGCTCTTTTATCGGCAAGCGGCGGACAAATATGTTGAGACCGGCGATGCAATGCAGGAAGGCCGCGCGAGGAACAACCTCGGCGACACCCTGCGCAAGCTCCGCCGCCTGGACCAAGCGTGGCAGGAGATCCACCGGGCAATCGAATGCAAGGAAGGGCTCGGGCACATGGGTTCCGCTTGGAATGCCTGGAGCATTCTCGCCGACATCGAGACGGACGCCGGCAACCCCGCCGCCGCTGCGGAGGCCAGAGCCAAGGCCATCGCGGGCTACCTCGCCTACCGCCGCGACGGCGGCGAGAACCATGACGTGCCAGGCCGCATCGCCCTCGCCGTGACCCAGTCCCTGCTCGCCGGCGATCCGGCCACCGCCGCATCCCTCCTCCAGCAACAGGCTCCCCGCTTCGAGGCCGCCGGCTTAGGCGGCTTCATCCGCGCCCTCCAAGCCATCGTCGCCGGCAGCCGTGACCGCACCCTCGCCGACGCCCCGGATATGGACTTCGGAATGGCCGCCGAAATCCTGTTCCTGATCGAGACGCTGGAAAAGGCGTGAGGCGTGAGGCGTGAGGCGTAAGGCGTGAGGCGTGAGGCGTGAGGCGTGAGGCGTGAGGCGTGAGGCGTGAGGCGTGAGGCGTGAGGCGTGAGGGGTCAGTGCACACCCTACAAGACTTAGTGAATTTGGATGTTGAGCGGCTTAATGCGATACTGACACCCAGGATCATTGACATCAACCAAACCACAAGTATGTACCATTGGGTCGGAGGTGCGATATGAAACTCCGTGAATTGCTGGCTGATATCCATGCGTTGGAAGAGGAACTGCTTGCATTCGAGCGCAAGTATGGTCTTCGTTCCGAAACGTTCTACCCGGCATACATGAATGGTGAAGAGCCTGAAGACGATAGTTGGACGTTGGATTTCGGAGAATGGGCGAGCGTTTACCGAACCTGGCTATCACGACAAGCCGACTATCGCAACGAAGTTCAGCGCCTTCAGCGCAATGCTCCCAGTCTCGTCGGATTAATCCAGGCGGCTGTGTGAGTGAGCATTTCCGCACCCCGGAAGACTATGAACTTTTCCTGTACACGCTCGCCAACCTACACACTCGGTTGTTTCACCAATGAGTGCCACAATAGCCCGATGAAAATCGGCTGGAGGGTCGCGATGATGGAAACACAACAGGTTGAGTTTATCGAAAGTACAGCCGGACAGATCGCGGCTGAGTTGGCGCGCCGGGGCATTCCCCCGGAACAGCACGTGATGATCACGATTGAACCTGATGACTGGATTTCCAAGGCGCGGCAGATAGCGCGGCCCCAGGTTATTGCAAGAGGCTGGACGGACACAGATATTGATCGTGAGATCGATGAGGCGCGAGAAGAAGTTCAGTCGCACTTGGGATGAGGATCGTTGTCGATGCCAACGTCTTCGTGAGTGCTGCGCTCAAGGAGTCGTCGTGGCCGGGGATCGTCGTTCGTTGGGTTGACCAGTACGGTGGCCTTCTCAAATCTAAAGATACGGAAGCGGAAATCATCGAAGTCTTGCAAAGACCTCGCTTTACTCCCCTGATCCCGTCCTTCTTTCTCGATAATCTGCGGAGGATGCTGGCGGCGGCAGAGTTAGTGGTAATTACGGAACGGGTTACAGAGTGTCGTGATGCCAAGGACAACAAGTTTCTGGAACTGGCCTTGAATGGCCGGGCGGATGTGATTGTATCCGGTGACGCAGACTTGCTGACGCTTAATCCATTCCGGGGAATCCCGATCGTCGATCCTGCATCTTTCGGACGGTCGCAGGTCCCCTAAATTGTGGTGGACGAAGACGAACCCTACGATCCCAACGATTCTGAAGCGGTAGAGGCATTCTGGAAAAACGCCGCGGTAGTAAGAGGTGGCGGACCGAAGGCGGTACGTGAGGTGCTGGCCAAACGCAAGGAGGAGGAACCTGTGCAGCGCTAGCAGCGATGAGTAATCCCCCACCATGAAATGTTGGGGTTCGTTCCTCACCCCAACCTACGCGCTAAGCATTGGTTGTTAAATATATTAGTGTGCGATTGCCCTACTTCTATGTGATGTTTAGCTGGATTACCTGGCGTTGTCCTAATACAATTCACTATTTCATGTAGATCGGCCGGACGGGATGCCGGGCATAGAGTTCACCTCCGAATACTCCCTGCATCGATGTCATCTCTAACCCAAAGAGAGGTAAAAAATGGTGGATACGGTGGAACGTGAAAGTATGGAGTACGATGTCGTCATCGTCGGCGCCGGCCCTGCCGGCCTGTCGGCGGCGATCCGACTCAAGCAACTGGCTGCCGAGAAAGAACAGGAAATCGGCGTCTGCTTAATCGAAAAAGGTTCTGCGGTAGGTTCTCATATCCTGTCCGGCGCGGTGCTGGAGCCGCGCGCCCTCAACGAATTGCTGCCTGACTGGAAAGAGCGCGGCGCGCCGCTGAACGTTCCGGCGACGGACGACAGCTTCCTGCTGCTGACCAGCCAGACCTCGTATAAGCTGCCCACGCCGCCGCAGATGCACAATCACGGCAACTATATCATCAGCGAGGCCAACTTCTGTCGCTGGCTGGCGGAACGGGCGGAAGAACTGGGCGTGGAAATCTATCCCGGTTTTCCGGCGGCGCAGCTCATCTACGGCGATGATGGCAGCGTGCAAGGCGTGATCACCGGCGACAAGGGGCTGAGTAAAGACCGGCAACTGACCGACAGTTCCGAACTGGGGATGGAGCTGCGCGCCAAATACACGATGATCGCCGAAGGTTGCCGCGGTTCGCTGACCCGGCAACTGGAGACCCGCTTCAAGCTCCGGGAAAATCTGGATCCGGCGATTTACGGCAAGACCAAGTCCGACCCGCAGACCTACGGTATCGGCGTCAAGGAAATCTGGGAAGTCGATCCCGCCAAGCACCAGCCGGGCAAGATTGTCCATACCGTCGGCTGGCCGCTGGATTTGAACACTTACGGCGGCTCTTTCCTCTATCACATCGACAACAACCAGGTGGCGGTCGGATTCGTGGCCGGGCTGGATTACACCAATCCTTACTTAAGCCCGTTCGAGGAATTCCAGCGCTTCAAGACCCATCCGGATATCCGTCCCCTGTTCGAGGGCGGCACCCGCAAAGCGTACGGCGCCCGCGCACTCAACGAGGGCGGCTGGCAGTCGATCCCGAAGCTGACTTTCCCCGGCGGCATGCTGATCGGCTGTTCGGCGGGTTTCCTCAACACCCCCAAGATCAAGGGCATCCACAACGCCATGAAATCGGCCATGACGGCGGCGGAGGTGACCTTCCAAGCGCTGGGACAGGGCGCTGCGGTCAAGGAACTGGTCGAGTATCCCAGGCGGCTGCTGGATCGGAAAACGAGTTGGCTGGCGGAAGAGCTGTACACGGCCCGCAATATCCGGCCTTCGTTCCAGTACGGCACCCTGTTCGCCTTCGCCTATTCCGGCCTGGATACCTACGTCTTCCGTGGGAAAGCGCCATGGACGATGCACTTCCATCATGCCGACAACCAGACCCTGAAAAAGGCCAGCGAATCCAAAAAGATCGAGTATCCCAAGCCGGATGGCAAGATCAGCTTCGATCGTTTATCGTCGGTGTTCCTGGCCAACACCCATCATGGCGAGCATCAACCGGCCCATCTGACGCTCACGGACGCCGCGGTGCCGGTCAAAGTCAACCTGAAGGATTACGATGCGCCGGAGGAGCGTTACTGCCCGGCGGGTGTGTATGAGATCGTCGGCAGAGACACCGGTAACCCGCGCTTGCAGATCAATTTCTCCAACTGCGTGCACTGCAAGACCTGCGATATCAAGGATCCCACCCAGAATATCGTCTGGGTGCCACCGGAAGGCGGCGACGGACCGGAATACCCGAATATGTAAGTTGGCTTGCCGCCGCCGGCGTCCCGACTGGGGCGCCGGCGGTTTTTTATTGCCGAATCCGGTGGCGGCGGCACTACTGGTCATTCGTATGGTCTATTGCTTCACGAACTTTACACCCTGTACCGGAGGTTTTCGATGGCGGAGAGAAGTTACGCGGTACTTAGCCCCGTCCAAGGCGTGCTGAGCACCAATAAAGTCCTGCGCAATACCTATGCGCTGTTGTCCATGACGCTGCTGTTCAGCGCCCTGACGGCCGGCGTGGCGGTTGTCACCCATGCGCCACCGCTGCCCTGGTTTATCGTCATGGCGGGGTTTTTTGGTCTGTTCTTCCTGACATCCAGACTGAGCAACAGCGCCTGGGGACTGGCGGCGGTATTCGCGCTGACCGGCTTTATGGGTTACACCCTGGGGCCGATTCTCAGTCTCTATCTGGCGCTGCCTAACGGTCCGCAGATCGTGATGACCGCCCTGGGTGGAACCGGCGCTATTTTCCTGGGGCTGTCAGGCTATGCCTTGGTCACCCGCAAGGATTTCACCTTCATGGGCGGGTTCCTGGCGGTGGGTCTGCTGGTGGTCATTCTGGCCATGCTCGCCAATATCTTTCTGGCGATTCCGGCGTTGACGATGACGCTGTCGGCCGTGGTCGTGCTGTTGATGTCCGGTTTTATCCTGTATGACACCAGCCGGATCATCAATGGCGGCGAGACCAACTACATTATGGCGACCGTCGCCCTGTACATCGATATTTATAACCTGTTTATCAACCTGCTGCAGTTGTTAGGGATCTTCAGCGGCGACGACTGAGCATTTGTAGCATTTGTAGGGTGCGCAGTGCGCACCATTGAGTAGGGTGCGCACTGCGCACCATTGAGCGCATTTGTAGTGCGCACTGCGCACCATTGAGCGCTGAAATCTATGGAGAATTGGTAAAAGCCCCGCTCGACGGGGCTTTTTTTATGATCTGACGGCGCGTTTCAGCGCGCGGCGTTACAGCATGCCTTTGCCCGCAGCGGCGCCCAGTTCCTTGAGAAACGCCCGATGGCGGGGAAAGCGGTTGCGAATCTCCGCCAGCAGCAGGCTGCCATCCTGGCGGTTGCCGCGCAGCCGGAGCACTTCCGCGCAGGCGCTGATCAAGACGGCGGCTTTGTCATAACTGTCCCGGTGCTGGCCGCTGACGATAGCCTCGACCCGCTGCCTGGCGGTTTCCAGGCACCAGGCTAATAACTGTTCCTGGGCGGCTATGTCCAGGGTCAACCGCGGCAACAACTCGGTGTAAATCCGCTCGAGGCGTTCGGCGGGAGGGACCTCTTCCGGCGTCAACTTCCAATCGCTGTAGCTGACGCTGTTGTGCAGGTTCCATAGCCAGAGCTGCCTGAGATTGTCCGGCAGGGCGACGGGCGTTTTACCGGAGAGCAGAGCCAGAAAGAACGCCGCCACCAGGCCCTGGGGATTGGTGCTGCTGCTCCAGCCCAATACTTTCGCCGGCAGACTGAGTTGGTAGGCCGCCTGCCAGTCGCCGGTCAACAGATAGGCATGGGCCAGGGCGGATTCGTGCACCCGGATCGGAATTTCCAGATCATCCGCCTGCCGGTACAGAGATTCCAGGTAGGCCGGCGGCCGGGCCAGGCAATTCTGCAAATAATCGGCGGCGGCCCGCATGGTCTGCGGCTGTGACGGCGGCGGCGTGGCGTCCCAGAGTTCCAGCAGGCGCCGTAAGGTCGGCTTGGCCTGGAACGCTTCCCAGCGCGCCATCGTGATAAGTTCCGACTGCTGCAAGGTAGTGGCGGCCTGATAGACATAGTCGGCAATGGCCGCCCGGATGGGCAGGGCCGGGGGCAATGCCTGCAAAGCTTCCTGGGCGGCCTCCAGCAACTGTCGGGGCTGTGCTTCCTGAGTCAGAACGGCGCACCAGTCCAGATAGGCGCGGGGTCGCTGCAAGCCTTCGCTGCGCGCCAGTTCCGCCAGTCCGGTAGCGCCGCTGGCAAGGCGGATCGCCTCCCGTAGCCAGGTATCGGCTTCGTAGCCCTCGCGGGTACGCAGAAACGCAATCCAATCGCTCAGGAACTGCTGCCGATCGGGCAACGGTTGTGGCAGGACATCCAGTAAATCGCTTAGCATGGGCAGGCGGCCGCTGCCCCAGGGATGTACTTCCAGCAGTTGCCCGAACAGGATGGCGGGACGTTGCGGCAGCGGTTCAGTCTCGTAAACGGCGCGCAGATAACGGGCGCAGGCGGCGTCGATATCGACCTCCTCCAGGTCGGCGGCTCTCACCCCCCGGCCATAGTCGTCATCCAGGCTCAAGACGGCGAACAGCTTCTGATAGGCGCCGCGGGCCAGGGCCAGATTGCCCTGGTCGAATACAGCCTCGGTGCGGTCGAACAGGATACTCAAGGGGTCCACGAACGCGGCATAAGGCCCCAGCAGGTCCTCATCATCCCAATCCTGCCAGCCGTAACGATCCTCGTCGCAATTATCCATTTCGTTTTGCAGTTCCTGCACCAGGTCGTCGATATCGGCCAGCAAATCTTCCTGCTGCACTGCTTGCAACACGTCGGCGTCGGCGCCGGCTGACGCCGGTTGCAGTTTGTCCAGAAACGCCTGCCGTTCACTGGGCAGCGTTTCCCGCGCCATGACCCGCAGTATGGCGCGCAGTTCCTCGACGGAACAGGTCGTCAAACGCTGTTCGACGGCATCCCAGAAGGTTTTGAACGGCAGCTTGGCTGTGGAGGACATGAGCTTCGGACCTCGGAACGATCGAGTAGACAATATGTCTTTGAGTGTACTACTTTTCTAGGATTCGCTGTTATCCGCGAACCGATGGCGTGTTCATAATTCCGGGTATCCATTTAGGCCGGGACGCTTTGCAGGCTGACCGCAGAGGGATTCACCTGGGAGCGCCGGCATCTTGCCGGCTGTTGACTGGCGCCGATGCCCTCAAGCCGGCGGGGACGCCGGCGCTCCCAGGGTCGAATTGCCCGCCTTAAGGTGGGTAGCCCATCAATCCCACCAGCCATCATCATCGTCATCATCGCCGTACTGCGAGGGTGGCTTGCCATGCAGATCGAGCAGTTTGGCCTGCTTAACGGTGCTATTCGGTGGCTCAACACGTTCCAGCAGTACCTGGAATTGCCAGTTGTCGCCGAAATCGTACCGGTAAGTCATCACCATGCCGGGGGTTAAACCCAGCTCGCCGATAGTGACCTCATCGGCCCACTGTGGTTCGTCCATGTCTGGGTGGTTGACGTGCCCGGCAATACCGAAGCGGTTGACGTAGGTAAAGCAGTACAGATGGTCGAAGTCGAATTCATACGCATTCAGAATGCTGGCGCTGAGATCTTCCAGCAGGCCATCCGATGGAATGGCGATTCGTGCCCAGACCGACCCCAGGGAAACTTTGAAGACGTAGACGCCTTCCAGACTTTCGGGCTCTGACAGCACCAGATGATGCCGCCATTCGGGGAAAAACGGAGCGAATTTGGTATGGAGTATAGCCGCCGGCTGGTCTTCCTGCCTGGCGAATAACACCTGAGAAATTAATTCTTTCCCGAACAACACCTGCGTCATCGCATCACCAAACCCGGTATGCTCGATACGGGCAACCTGCCAGCCTTTGCCCGGTTCCGGCTTGGCGTGCCCAAGGGTGACGATGCCAAATAACTCCAGCAAGGCCAGAGTGCACAGCGTTGGTTCATAGGGCAACAGCGACTCGACTTTTTGATTGCCGGCAACTTGCAGGCTTCGGTCGGGAAACCGTTGGAAAAATATCGGCCAGTTTCGGATGCCGCCGCTGGCAAAGTAGCCGCGTTCGCCAAGAATTTGCGGATCGCCTCGCACTAACCAGCTTTCCAACAGGGTGAAATAGCGCTCGGTCGGGTTAAGGCTATGCCAGGAGGCCAACCCCTGTTCATCCAATTGCAGATAGGACTTTTTACCACGCTGCTGCACGTAGGCCAAGCCGCTGGCGCGCAACAGCAGGTAAAGCCCGTGGATAGGCGGATAGGATTTCTGTTGCGGGCGCTTGAGGTCGAGCGCAACCGGTTTGCTCAGGCGCGCGTTCAGCTTGGGCAGGAGCCGCATCGGCAGAAAATGATACTTGCCGCTCGTTTCCATATCCTCGGAGCCGATGAAATCCAACAGGGTGGCGAAATCCTTCAGGATCGTGCCGGGGCTTTCCTCGGTGATGGTTTGCGCTTGTAGGATATCTTGATAGCGCTGTTCCAGGGGTTGGGTTGGTTCAGCCAGGGTTGCATCCTCCTGTGATCGTGATTGGACTGTTGTTGCCGCGATTGTGAATTGCTTTGGATCGCCTGTCCAGTAGGTCGTCGGTCGGGCAAAAGCGTAGTTGCCCAGCAGCTTCGGCTCTCTGATGCGCGGTGGTTACAAATTTCAGGCGGGCGTGCCGGAACCGGCTTGGCGGCCTGATTCCGGCCTACGGTGAAAACCCCTCTTTCAATTCACAGCGTGTTATTACGGTGTGTAACACGCACCCTGCTTCACCCTTGATTGTTTTTCTAAGAATAAATTTCAATTTGGTTATAGCTTTCTCTTCTATGACGCCAGCGCCGATCCGTTAATCATCCCGCGTTATAAGCAATCCACTTTTTCTTCGTTCACGGCGGACTGGTAAACGTTTTATAGTATTTTCAATTGGGCGTAATCAGCCAAGCACTATGCGTTGATCATCAATAGCTTACACCAGTCCTTTCGGGTATCCACTTAAGTCGGGACGCTTTACAGGCTGAGCCGGTAGGGGCGGTTCGCGAACCGCCCCTACGGGGATTCCCTAGTAGCGCCGGCATTTTGCCGGCTGTTGACTGGCGTCGAATGCCCTGAGGCCGGCGGGGA
>CAIMUS010000031.1 GCA_903844665.1 uncultured Pseudomonadota bacterium | reverse complement strand
CTACGATCGTGCCTTTGATACACGCTTCTTTCAGGCTGGCCTCACGGCTTCCCCCTTGCGTTTCTCTACGGTTGTCGTCACTCTCTCCGGCAACCTCGTTTCAGGTTGCAAGTCTTGGCCCATGCCGGGCACACTAGGGTGCGTTCCACGCACCCTAAACGTGTCGTGCCTGGCACGCAAGCGTGGGGTGCGTGGAACGCACCCCACGCTTGCTACGATACTCCCGGACAGACCTTGAGTGGTGATGACGGGTTAACCATCAAACGGGTTTTATCAGATGGACCAAATCGGAATAAGGCGTGAGCAAGCTGTCAGCCGTCAGAAGGCGTGCCGGTAGCGCGCCATTTACCGCATCTCCGGCGTTGGGTCCGCCTCGGGTGGAAAAATTGGGCCGTTGTAGAATAAGTCCAATATGTCGTCCGGAAGCGGATCATCGAAGTTATCTGGAACCTTGAGCCTTCCCGCCAACAAGCCCAGCTTGCGCGGCGGCAATTCTTTGGATTCCAGCGGCACCAGCCTGGCCATCGGCTTGCCAGCCTTGGCGATGATGATTTCCTCGCTGGCGGCGGCCTGCTCGACATAGCGGGACAAATGGGTTTTGGCTTCGTGCATGTTGACGGTGGTCATGGCGTGGTTCTCGATTAGACTCGACTAAGCTTAGTCCGGGTCGTGGGTTTGCGTCCATAACTTTTTTCCCGGCGAACTGCCGGGACCCGGACTTGGCTGGAAAGCGGGAAGTAAGGTGATTTCCAAGAAAGAATTTAACAGCAATTCGCAGGTCGGGCAAAAGCGTAGCGTTGCCCCATAGGTGTTCGGGATTTTTTTATACCTCACCTTCCGACAATAATCTGTTTATACGCATTAATGATGTCTCTCTCTTCTTGTAATTTGGATCATACATTTCATTAGCAAATAACTTTAGCAACCAAATATCAGTCACTCCCAACTGTTTCAGTAGTTGACCACCTCTGGTGATAGGACTCGTTAAGGTAACTATTAATTCAGCCACCACATGGCGCAAATAATTTTTCAGTCGGTCACCCGCCAGACGCTCCCAAAATGCACTCCGACTGATCTCTTTATCGAGAGCCGCTTTCATAAAGCGACGGATCGCTTCCAGGGCGAACGTCTTGGAATCGCCTAAATAGTAAAACACCAAGCAGACGATAAACTCCAACGGATTAATCGTGGTTCTGGCATCTCGGACCGAACAGGTGGTTGTGGTGCAGCCGGTGCACGACGCGATAAGTGCACATCGAAATGCCGGTCAGTCTGCCGAACAGTCGGCCGACGCCATCGTTGAGGGTGCGATTGGCGAACAGCCGATAGTGTGCCGCATCGTGCAAGAGTATGAATAGCGCGGTAACCGTTTAGCCCCCTCTTCCCCGCTTGCGCAAATAGGGGGAGATATTGGGTTTTCCCCTCCTTGGCTAAGGAGGGGAAAACAGCAATACCTACCTTTGCAGATAGGCAAGCAGGGGGGGGCTAAACGGTTACATCAGTATTGATTAATTCTCGACTTGCTTCGATACACTCTTTTTTTTCATCATGATCACCGTTTTGTCTTGATTAAGATAATTCAGTCAGAATTGTGATACGAATTTCATTAGAGAAATTTGATATCACAACCCTTTTAAGTTTACCATCTGGCTAGGCAGAACGTTGCCCAACATCATCACCTCTTACAAATTTATTTCGTAACAATCTGATTCAGAAAGAAAATTATCCCTACAATTCCTTAAGTCAATGGCAGTGCGGGTTAGGCCTCGCCTCGCGCGGGATTGAGTTTGAGCTTTCGAATCGCATTGTGGTGCTTCTCTGCGAGCCGGACGAAGTGGATGCCAATCTCGCGTGTCTTTGGCGAGAAGACAAGGCCTGTCATTTGCCCTTCACGGAGATCCTTGCTGATCAAGGCGCCCGCGAACGCTGTGCCATCCGAAACGCGTTCGATGACGTAGTAGACAGGCTTGTCTATGCTTCGCTGCCACTGAAGCTGGCCGTTGATCGTCACGACGTCCAGCTTGTGAAGTCCTGAGGGAGTCTTAACGTAGACACCATCTCCCGAAACGTCGAGTGTATGGGTGTGAGGCCAAGCCGGACCGGCAGGTACTTCGCCATGCGGCGCAGACAGCGGAACCGAGAACGTCCGCAGTACTGAGACGGCAGGTTCTAGGGCGAGCAGGATCTCGGTGGACCGAAGTAGTAGCTCGTGCTCGTAGGCGCCGAAGTTAGCGAACCGCGCGTGAGGCGCGCCTCGGGAGTCGAACACTTCAGCCTCGTCCTGAACAGAGAAGTTGCCCGTGGCTTCCCGCGCGACAAGGGCGAGTTGGTGGTTTGGCCAACAGAGCAGGCACTTCTCCATAGGAAAGCACTCAGCGGCGGTGCCCTGCATCGTGAGTGCCGGAAACTGCTCTTGCAGCGGCCGCGTCCACTCGCGTAAGGCGTAAAGCTCGACACCGTGGCGCCCTGCTTTGGTTTGTGCACCGGCGGTGTAGCCGGAAGAAGACACTATGCCGCGGTGTGTGACTGACGGCATGTCCATGAGCTTGATGCAAAGCTGCTCGACGTCAGATACGTCTAGCGGCGCGCTCTCGCGTTTGACTTCGTAAGCCTTGAACGCGTATGACGGTGCACCTCCCTCAGAAACAGTCACGGTCACATCGACGTCACGTTCCTTCTCGGCACCAGCGTCGTACACCATGTCTCCGATAGTCACGTCGACCGCGTCTGGATCCCATCTCAGGCAACACAGGCCGACGAGGTACTGAACAAGCATCGGTGAAAGCGGAAGCGAGGTCATGGGCTGCGAGGCCTAACGGTGAATCTCAGCCGTGCCGCGTCAGCGGCATCGGCTGGAGCGATTGGTTAGGTCAAGGCTAAACGCATATCATCAACTATGCAAGCCTGACCCCATCATATAGCGTTCCTTTACAGGTTGTAGAATTTTTAAAATCCAATTTTATTTTACTAAAATTAAATAACTTTTTGAAAAATAATGGAAAATATTTTTATGGGTATTGGCATTGTCGAAAATATTTAATCCACAAATCGTAAAGGAATGCTATATCATCAACTATGCAAGCCTGACCCCATCACAAATCTACACAACACGACGAGCAAGTGAAATCTTGAAAGTTAAAGAGCGAACAATCCGAACTATGTTATGTGATGGTCGTCTAAAAGGTTTTAAAGTCGGCAATTTCTGGAGAACAACAGATCAAGATATTTTTGATTATAGAACCGGAACTGTAATGAAGTCCAGCAGATCAACAGCAACAGCGATGAGATAACGGAGGTTAAATAAAATGAGCATTGATTTTGAAGAGTTAGAAACACTTGTAGATAGACTTTGTGCAAATATTCGGCGTATTCGGCCACAAGACACTATAATTGATATTTACCAAAGTTTGCTTTTGGACTGTGCACATCGCCTAGAAGAAGAGCTAGAGAATAACCCAAAGCGCTATGACCCAAATTACTATTGGGTATATAAATTCCGCATTACTTTAACAGACGGAGAAATAATAGAGAACCACCATTGGTGGATTCATTCTAAATGGTTAGAAAATGGCGAAACATATTTAATAATAGACCGTCTCCCCGGCGACGGTACAGCTATTTCTCTTATCAACACTCGTTATATAAAACGCATCGATTTAATAGTCGAAAATGAAGGACCGAAAAAAGAGCAATCTGACTAACCAACAGGCTTTTTAAAAATGAACAATCCCGACATTATTAATTCAAGCGTTGAAAAGAAACCTCAAGATACTAATGAAATTTTAGCGGCAAGCCGACAAAAGGAGCCAAACGATTTACAGAACGCCTATCTTAATTCTACTTTGTCAGATTTAAGTCAATGATTTTACTTGAAATTGTAGTTAAGGACCAGCAAACTCTGCTACCGACGGCTTCTCGTTCTTCCGAAGGAACGTGCGAAATTGGGCCTTCAAAACGTAACTCTATGATTTTAATGATTTCTAATCTGACAAAGTAGAATTAAATATCACCTAAATAAAGCGCTAACCATTTACACAGTCCCAGTCTTGTAGGGTGGGCGCGGCCCACCATTCAAATCAGCGCTGTAGGTTGGGGTGACGAAGGAACCCCAACGTAATTCCTACGATGAAATGTTGGGGTTCGTCCCTCACCCCAACCTACGCGCTACGCGCTGGCGTATCATCGCCTGTGAAGATGCGCCACTTCGGTTGGCTGGATTCTTTCATAGCTTTCCTCTGGAAAGATGTAACGCCGCGCATAAAGCGCCGCGCAAGTGCGTAGCTTTTGCGCGGTCGAATGAGCGGAGCGAATGAATTTGATGAGCATGTTAGATCCATCGCCACCAGGTTTGAGAGGCCATCGGATTGTCGGAGCGCGGAGACATGACCGGCATTGAACCTCGCGGAATATGCAGCGATAGCCAATAATCGAGCGGCCGGCGGATGGCTACTGCACTCGCTCTGCCAAGGCGCGCAATAAACTTGGAGTCAAACGACAGCAGTACCGACAACCCTGAATCCTCTGCTTCTGCCAAGATGCGACAGTCATCAGGATCATCATGAAGTGCTCGGAGCTCATTTGTTCGGGCGTCGATGCGCGAAGGATTAATAGGTTGAGTTTCAGGGAAAAGCGTCGTCCACTCCTCATGAAATGAGGCACGAACACCATCGCGAATACGTTTGTATTCCATGCGCACCGTGGGCGAGATGAAGAGGCCGCTCTCCCGATACAGAAGTGTCCGAAACAGCGCGATTCGCTGTTCGGCGAGGTCATCGGTTGGCTCGTCCAAACCCGCCATTGCATCAATCAAATACGTATAGCACTGTGAGTCTAAGCCAGTGTTTGATCGCTTACTCATGAGATCTAACCAGTGATTGAACAGTTCTGTTTATCTCACCATCATCCCCCATCACCTGTCAAGCAAGAATTCTCGGTTAACGGTAGGGGGTTGCCTTCAACAGTTGTTTTTATGCAATAAGCCGATGAGATTTTTTTAAATTTTATTCTATATCAATGTCTTAAGAAATTTTAATCAATAGTCACGATTTGGCAAGAACACCTGCTTCACGACCGCTGGCTGTCTGTTTATCATTACCTACCGCAAGATAAACAGCTTCTGGATATCATGACATGCTTGCCATCCCCCCTGAGCTGGGCCGTCGGTACGACACGTTACTGGAGCGCAAGGGCGTTACCGTCGAGCAGCGTCCTCACTACAGGAGGTGGCTGCGCTTTTACTGGGACTTCTGCCATAAGTACCCCTTTGAACCGACGGATAGACAGTTGTAGGATGGGCAAAGGCGCGCCAACCTGGGGAAATTCGCGAGCAAGCGCGTAGGTTGCCGTGAAAGTACAGCAGCAGCGGTCGTTGGCCCAGATGTCGGGTTACGCTCCGCTAACTCGACCTACGATTTGCTAAGGCTTGCTGTTGTACCCGCACCGACGCCGATTTTCATCCCTGGGATGCTCTTTTCCTACTGCTATCCCTGTCGCTGGAGCCACACCATGAGTTCGGCAGGGGTGCGCCAATCCAGCAGAGCCTCCCCTAACGCCTCCAACTCCGCCACCGGCAAGGCCCGAATCCGGCTCTCCGCTTCTGCTGGCATCGCACCGAACCGGCGGCTTAACAGCCGCAGCACCAGCGCCGCCGCCTCTTGCTGCTGGCCTTCGGTGCGTCCTTCGGCGAACACGTCTTGATAGAAGCGAGTTTGTTTCAACTCGACCTCGGGTAAGTGCAACATGCGTTGAATCTCCTTGCGCGATAAACGCGGCAGCTTGTACACCACAATCGTTTCGATCAAATCCAGCCACCCCGGCCAGTCCGGGTCCGCTGCCGGGCCACCCCGGACCCGCAACAGCGTCTGTGCCTGACTCACTGCTAATTCCGGTTCCGCGACGATCAATTGCATCAGTTGCAAGCCCGGCGTCAGGTCGGTACGTTCCTTCAAGTCTTCGAGATAAACCCGCTTGACCCAGGGACTGTCCAGCAGCGGCTGATAGGCTACCGGCGGCTGGGGATCCATCTTCCGGCTCGGAAAAATCACCACCGCCCGCCACGGTCCCTGCCACTGTTGCCGGTAGAGAAACAGGAAGATCTGGGCAAACCAGCGGCTGTAGAAGTCGTTAATCAGTTGAAACTGCGTCTCGACGAATACCCCTGGCAGATCGGGTAATTCCGGCGGTGGCAGTAACAGCCCATCCAGCCGGAAGCTGGTCTGTTTCACCTCTTCAGCACGCAGGGTGTATACCGCCCCGGCCGGCACCGGCCAATCGGCGAGTTCAAACACCAATCCCGGTTGTTCCTGAAACAACCGGTAGAACAGACTATCGGTTTTCATTAAGTTGCCTGAGAGTAGAGGCGCACCATTCAAACCTGAACCGGTAGAGATACATTGGCCATTATGCCACGCTCAGCGGGCATTACGTGTCGGCAAGATCCATTTTCCCACGGTTTACGCCAAATGTCTGGAATTCGGTTTCGACATGGCCCGGGAGCCGTTGCCGGTGGTGCCCGCCGCCCATTATACCTGTGGCGGCGTGATGACCGATCTGAGCGGACGCACCGACCTGGAACGGTTATATGCCATCGGTGAGGTGGCGTTTACCGGCCTGCACGGGGCCAACCGCATGGCCAGCAATTCGCTGCTGGAATGCCTGGTGTTCGCCGCGGCGGCCGGCCAGGATATCCACTCCCGGCTGGAACGGCTGCCGGCGCCGCCGCTGTTGCCGGAATGGGACGAAAGCCGGGTGACCGATTCCGACGAGGAGGTGGTGGTAAGCCATAACTGGGCGGAGTTGCGGCGGTTTATGTGGAACTATGTCGGTATCGTCCGTACCGATAAGCGCTTGCAGCGCGCCAAGAGCCGGGTGGATTTGCTGTTGCGGGAAATCGACGAGTATTACGGTAATTTCCGGATCAGCAGCGACCTGATCGAGCTGCGCAATCTGGCTATGGTGGCCGATCTGATCATCCGCAGTGCGCTGGCCCGCAAGGAAAGCCGGGGGCTGCATTATACCCTGGATTACCCCCAGGCCGATGCAACCGCGCCGCCGCGCAATACCGTGCTGATGCCGGCCAATT
>CAIMUS010000030.1 GCA_903844665.1 uncultured Pseudomonadota bacterium | reverse complement strand
GTTTGCTTCCAACCCTGGGATCACAGACCGTAGGGCGCATTAGCGGAGCGGAGCGGAGCGTAATGCGCCGTATGAGGGGCAGCAGCATAACGGCGCAATACGCTACGCTATTGCGCCCTACCAACTGATAGGTGTTAAGCTCACGATTACATTGTCTCCAACGCTTTCACTAGAGATGACCATGGCCAGCCTGATCCTCCACCACCTCGATGATGACCTTACAACCCGCCTAAGCCAGCGTGCCGCCCGACATGGCCGCTCACTGGAAGAAGAGGCACAAGGCATTCTGCGCCGCGCCTTGTTCCCCACGGCTCGCGGTGAAGCGGGGCTGGGCAGTCGCATTCACCGCCGTTTCGCCGCCGTGGGCGGCTTGGAGTTGCCCGCCATCCCGCGCTCGCCCGTCCCGCCGGCGCCGGTCTTCCCAGACGCTGACGATACCCCGTGATCCTGCTCGATACCAACGTACTGTCTGAATTGATGCGCCCGATCCCAGACCCGACAGTACTCGCTTGGCTGGATCGGTACGATAAGGACGACGTATTTGTCAGCGCCATTACCGAAGCGGAAATCCTGCGCGGCATCGCCCTGCTTCCGAACGGTAAGCGCCGCACTAACCTGGCCGAAATCGCCAAGACCATGTTTACCGAAGACTTTGCCGACCGCCGCTTGTCCTTCGATAGCACCGCCGCCCGACGGTATGCCGAGTTGACGGCGCACTGCCATCGTACCGGGCGGCCGATCAGCGTCGAAGACGCCCAGATTGCCGCCATCGCGCTGTGCCACGGTTTGGCGCTGGCCACCCGCAACACCCGCGACTTCACAGCCATCACCGGACTGACACTGTTCAATCCGTGGCTGATTGACCCGGCAGTCCAGAGTAGCCTGGAATAAGCGGAGCTTGCGAAGCGTTTCCGGCGCTTTGGGGTATGGAGGCCGGCGAGGACGCCAGCGCTCCCAGGGGCGGATTGTCCCGCCTTAAGTTGATAAGCCAGAGTAAACGTAACCGTTCAGACCCCCCACCCCAACCCTCCCCCACAAGGGGGGAGGGAGTTATTGCAAAACAGCTACTTAGCGTATTCCCCCTCCCCTTGTGGGAGGGGGTTAGGGGGAGGGGGTTAGGGGGAGGGGGGTGAACGCTTACGAGTAAACAATGACCACTGAAATCGAGATAACAGAGTCGTGCGGGAATGTCTTTTTAGATCTGGGGTTCCCCCCGGATGAAGCCGCCCTGTTGGCGCTACGGGCAGAATTAATGGCGGAACTGCGTTTGCTGATCCGTGACCAAGGCTGGACACAAGCAGAAGCAGCGCAGCGGCTGGGTATTTCGCAATCACGAGTTTCCGATCTGGTGCGTGGCAAATGGGATAAGTTCAGTCTTGACATGCTCATTACGTTGGCAGTGCGTGCGGGCAAACGAGTGGAGTTAAGGTTAGTTGCCTGAAAATGATCGACACGTTTGCAACAGCCGTCATCGACACCGCCTGGCACCCTCTGGCAAACGGCTGTCCGCCGGACTGGGCCAGCGGTTGGGGACAGGATCGCTATGGCGTTTTCGTCGAATTCACCTTGCTGGAGGTCACCCAACGCCTGCGCTGGATTCCGCCGGGGCGATTTTTGATGGGTTCGCCGGAGAACGAGCCGGGCCGGTGGGGTGATGAAGGTCCCCGACACCCGGTTGTCGTCAGCCAGGGCTTTTGGCTGTTCGACATGCCCTGTACCCAGGCGCTGTGGCAAGCCGTGATGGGAGAAAACCCGAGCCAATTCAAAAGCCCGACCCGACCGGTGGAGCAGGTAAGTTGGGACCAAGTCCAGGACTTCCTCAAGCAAATCAACGCACAGATACCCGGCCTTAATCTGACGCTGCCCAGCGAGGCGCAATGGGAATACGCCTGCCGGGCCGGGACCGAGACGGCGATTTACCCCGGCGACTTGGCGATTCTGGGCGAGAGCAACGCTCCGGCACTCGACTCGATTGCGTGGTATGGGGGCAATAGCGGTGTCGACTTCGATTTGCCGAACGGCTACGACAGTTCAGGCTGGCCGGAAAAACAATACCCGCACAAACGGGCTGGGACGCGCCCGGTGGGACTCAAGTGGGCCAATCCGTGGGGACTGTACGATATGCTGGGTAATATCTGGGAATGGACCCAGGACCCCTGGCACGAAGACTACAGGGGCGCACCGACCGACGGTTCGGTGTGGGAGGACAGCGACTCCGGCGCGTTGCGCGCCATTCGCGGCGGATCATGGCGCGACAGCGCGCGCCGCATGCGCGCCGCTTACCGCCTCCGGCTCTCCCCCGGCCCCCGCGATGTTAGCCTCGGTTTCCGCTGTGCCCGTCCCCCGGTTTAACGGGGGATCAGGCGTGAGCACAGCAGGCAGGCCGACAGGCGGGAACGCCCGGAACCGCGGCGCCCCGGCGCTCCGCCTGCCGGGGCGCCGCGGTTCCGGGCGGCGGCCGATATGGGAGCGGCGCCCTCGCCGCGATCGCTGGCGCTACTGCTCAATTTTCAAAACTGCGACGGATTTATCAAACCCTACCAGGCAAGGCAACTTGCTGCGATGATCGGGAAATATGGCCATGACTCAACCTAAACATAGATACTTGATTGAGGTGTTCTGGAGCGACGAAGACGGCGGCTACATGGCGATAGCGCCCGATTTGCCCGGTTGCAATGCGTTTGGCGATACGCCTACCGAAGCCATCCAGGAAATGGAAGATGCCGTGGCGTCATGGCTGCAAGCCTGGGTCAGTCTGGGTAGATCACTGCCAGTGCCCACAGCCATGCCACAGCAGGCGGCATGAACATTCCTGCTATCGGTTTTACCAGTTCCCACAAACAGAAGCACACGCTTTCCCAGTGGCTCAAATCAACCTCCGTGACTCTCGGAGTGGCTGAAAACAACCGTTACCGCCGTCATGGAGACCACTATAAGATTTTCGCCAGACAGTTTATTATCATAGGCATAAAAATTGCTTGATAAATTACACGCTTTAGTTGCGTCCGGCATCCGGGCGAACTAAGCTCGATCTCAGCCGATTTTAGCTTTCGCAACAAAGCTGGCGTGATTCGGCGTGTCAATTCCTTGATTACCAGGAGTGCAGAAAATGGCTTACAAGATAAAACGCTATGGTTGGACCCCCGATCTGCCCGACCATCGGGATCACCTGTATGCCGCCCCCACGGCGATCTTGAAGAAACTCCCCACCCAGGTCGATCTGAGCAAACAATGCCCTGCCGTCTATGATCAGGGCGAGCTGGGCAGTTGCACGGCGAACGCGATTGCAGCCGCCATCGAGTTCGACCGGATGAAGCAGCATCTGCCGGACTTCGTCCCTTCGCGGTTGTTCATTTATTACAACGAGCGCGTGATGGAAGGGACGGTAAACTCGGACAGTGGCGCTCAAATCCGGGATGGCATTAAAAGCGTGGCCCAGCAGGGCGCCTGCCCGGAAAAGGAGTGGCCCTATGATATCAGCAAGTTCGCCGTGAAGCCGCCGGCCCAGTCCTATCAGGACGCGCTCAAGGATCGGGCGGTGAGCTACACCCGGTTGAGTCACAACCTCACCCAGATGAAAGGCTGTCTGGCCGACGGCTACCCATTCGTCTTCGGGTTCACGGTCTACGAGAGCTTCGAAAGCCAGACGGTGGCCCAAACCGGCCATGCGCCGATGCCCCGACACAATGAGAAGGTCTTGGGGGGGCATGCCGTGCTGGCGGTCGGTTATGACGATAGTCACCAGTGGTTTCTGGTGAGAAATTCCTGGGGGACCCAGTGGGGCATGCATGGCTATTTCACGCTGCCCTATGCTTACTTGATCGATCCCAATCTGGCCGACGATTACTGGACCATCCGCTTGATCTCTACCTGAGGCTAATTCAACCAGTTAGGTCGGGCACAGGACGCCAACGGTAACCGCGCCGGCTGGAAGCCGGCTCCACTCTGTGTCAGCCCTTGGCCAGATTCTCGCTGGCGAAATCCCAGTTCAACAGCTTGTCGATCACCGCATTGACATAATCGGCGCGGCGGTTCTGGTAATCCAGATAATAGGCATGCTCCCACATGTCGATGGTGAGCAGCGGTTTCTGGCCGTGAACCAGCGGCAGGTCGGCATTCGGAGTTTTGACGACTTTCAAAGTCCCATTATCGATCACCAGCCAGGCCCAACCGCTGCCGAACTGAGTGGCGGCGGCAGTCATCAATTCCTTCTTGAAGTTATCGTAATTGCCGAAGGTGGCGTCGATTTTCTGCCCCAGTTCACCGCCCGGCTTGCCGCCGCCGTTCGGTTTCAGACTCTTCCAATGGAAGGTGTGATTCCAGGTTTGGGCGGCGTTATTGAAAATGCCTTGCTTATCGGCCACGCCCGCCGTCGTGGTAATAATTTTCTCCAGCGGCGCATTGGCCAGATCGGTGCCGGCGATCAGCTTGTTCAGATTATCGACATACGCTTTATGGTGCTTGCCGTAATGAAAGCTCATGGTATTGGCGGAAATCACCGGCGCCAGGGCGTCTTCGGGATAGGGCAGGGGTGGCAGGGTGATGCCTGACGTGGCAATGGGTGGCGTCGCCTGTGCGAAGGCCGGGCGAAGGCCGCGCACGGCTAACAGGGAGGCGCCGGCGACGGCGGCTATCAGGAATCCACGCCGGCTGAAATCGGGCGTATTGGCGACAGAGTGGTGGTTCGTCATGAGGTACTCCTGCTGTAAGCGTTATGGTGGGATAAAAATAAGTATAGTTCAGCTAATTGAGAACCGGACCTACGCAGTGATATCCCTGGGAGCGCCGCACCCCAGTGCGGCCCCAAATGCCGCACTGGGGTG
>CAIMUS010000029.1 GCA_903844665.1 uncultured Pseudomonadota bacterium | reverse complement strand
GTTTGCTTCCAACCCTGGGATCACAGACCGTAGGGCGCATTAGCGGAGCGGAGCGGAGCGTAATGCGCCGTATGAGGGGCAGCAGCATAACGGCGCAATACGCTACGCTATTGCGCCCTACCAACTGATAGGTGTTAAGCTGCCACGGCAAAAATGTTGGTTAAAATGACACTGTGCCCGTAACATATACCGATTTGCAAAGTAACTGACTGTATGGCAACTCATAGTCGTAAAATCCTGGTCACCAGCGCCCTGCCCTATGCCAACGGCCCCCTTCACCTGGGCCACATGGTGGAGTATATCCAAACCGATATCTGGGTGCGCTTCCAAAAGCTGCGGGGCCATCAGTGCATTTATGTCTGCGCCGACGATGCCCATGGCACTCCCATCATGCTGCGCGCCCAGCAGGACGGGGTATCGCCGGAGCAACTGATCGAGCGCATCGGCGCCGAACATCGCGCCGATTTTGCCGATTTCCTGGTGCGCTTCGACAATTATTACACCACCCATTCCCCGGAAAACCGCCACTTCGCCGAGCTGATCTACCACCGCTTGAGCGAAGGCGGCCATATCGTCCAGCGCGTCATCACCCAGGCTTATGATCCGGTCAAACAGTTGTTTCTGCCGGACCGCTTTATCAAGGGTGAATGTCCACGCTGCGGCGCGGCGGATCAGTACGGCGACAGTTGTGAGGTCTGCGGCGCCACCTACTCGCCCACCGACCTGAAGAATCCCCGCTCGGCACTGTCCGGCGCCGTTCCCATAGAAAAGGAATCACTGCATTATTTCTTCAAGCTGGGCGATTTCGAGGATATGCTCAAAGGCTGGGTCCGGGGTGAACACGTCCAGGAACAAATGGCCAACAAGCTGGAGGAGTGGTTTAAGGCAGGCTTACAGGAGTGGGATATCTCCCGCGATGCTCCTTATTGGGGCTTCGAGATGCCGGATGCGCCGGGTAAATATTTTTATGTCTGGCTGGATGCGCCTATCGGCTATATGGCCAGTTTTAAAAATTACTGCGCCCGTACCGGTCTGGACTTCGACGAGTTCTGGCGTCACGACAGCGAGGCCGAACTGTACCATTTCATCGGCAAGGATATCGCCTATTTCCATACCCTGTTCTGGCCCGCCATGCTGGACGGGGCGGGTTTTCGCAAGCCCGGCGCGGTGTTCTGCCACGGTTTCCTGACGGTCAACGGCCTGAAGATGTCCAAATCGCGGGGCACATTCATCAAAGCCCGCACCTACCTGGAGCAGTTGCGGCCGGAGTACCTGCGCTATTACTTCGCCACCAAACTGAACGACCGCATCGACGACCTGGACCTGAATCTGGAGGATTTTCAGCAACGGGTCAACAGCGATCTGGTGGGCAAGCTGGTCAATATCGCCAGCCGCAGCGCCGGTTTCATCTCCCGCCGCTTTGGCGGCCGCCTGGCGGTCAGTCTGGCGGAGCCTGAACTGTACCAGGATTTCGTCACCGCCGGCGCCGCCATCGCCCAGGCGTACGAACGGCGGGAATTCAGCCGCGCCATGCGCGAGATCATGGCGTTGGCTGACCGCGCCAATCAATACATCGATGAGCGCAAACCCTGGGTGCTGGCCAGGCAGGACGGTCAGGACGGACAGGTACAAGCGGTTTGCAGTATGGGCCTGAACCTGTTCCGCGTGCTGATGCTCTATCTGAAGCCGGTGCTGCCGCAGGTTGCCGCCCAGGTGGAAGCCTTCCTGCAAGTTCCGCCGCTGTGCTGGGACGATCTGCAGCAGCCGCTGCTGGATCACGCCATTGCGCCCTTCACGCCACTCATGCAGCGGGTCGAGAACGGCCAGATTGCCGCCATGCTGGCGGCGTCGCAGGAGAATCTGGCGGTGACTCGTGCGCCCGCCGGTCCTGCCGGTCTGCTGGCAAGCCAGCCTATTGCCCCGCCCATCACGCTGGACGAGTTTATGAAAGTCGACCTGCGGGTGGCGCGTATCGTCGAGGCAGCGGCGGTGGAGGGGGCCGACAAGCTGGTGCAACTGACCCTCGATCTCGGTGGGGAAACCCGGCGGGTGTTCGCCGGCATCAAATCCGCCTATCGCCCGGAGGAGCTGCAAGGCCGCCTGACCGTCATGGTCGCCAATCTGGCCCCCCGTAAAATGCGCTTCGGGGTGTCCGAGGGCATGGTGCTGGCCGCCAATGCCGACAGTGGCATTTATCTGCTCGGCGTCGATGCCGGCGCCGAGCCGGGAATGCGGGTCAGGTGATAGAATGTATAAAACTACGAGTTACGCACTTCGGTCTAATCGCGGCGCCGGGTAGGGGCGGTTCGCGAACCGCCCCTACATGCTGCGTAACTCCTAAAAACTCAAACCTATTGAGAATTTGGTATTAGTAGGGGCGGTTCGCGAACCGCCCCTACATGCTGCGTAACTCCTAAAAACTCAAACCCATTGAGAATTTGGTATTAGTAGGGGCGGTTCGCGAACCGCCCCTACATGCTCCTAAAAACTCAAACCCATTGAGAATTTGGTATTAGTTATGAAACTGCCTGTTAAACGGGTGTTCGCCATGGTGCTGATCATGGCATTTCTCATCGTTGCTGGAACCTTTGCTTATTACTATCTGGCGAGGGCGAGCGTCTTTCCCGCCGGGCTGGTCCAAACCAACGGCCGGCTGGAAGGAGATAAAGTGATCGTCGCCAGCAAAGTGCCTGGCCGCATCGTCACCCTGCTGGCCCGGGAAGGCGATGTCGTCACCGCCGGCCAAGTGATGGCCCGACTGGACGATGAGACCGCCCGCGCCCGGCTGGCGCAGGCGCGCGCCGGCTGGGAGATGGCCAAGGCGCGCATGGAGTCAGCGCGATCCTCTCTGAATGTCCTGCGGCAGGAGGTGCCAACCAATATCGCGACCGCCGAGGCCGGCGTCAAAGCGGCGGAAGCCTTGCTGGAGAAAGCCCGGGCGGCGGAGGAACAGGCCCGTCGGGATGCACAACGTTTCCGTACCCTGGCGGAAGCCAAGACAGTCGATGCCAAAACTGCAGAGCAGGCGGAACTCGCCTGGAAGGTGGCCGATCGAGAACTGGAAGGGGCGCGAGCGGGGCTGCTACAGGCTCGGCAAGCACTGCGCGATGCCCGTCTGGGACCGGCGCGGATCAATACCCTGGAGGCTGATTCGACGGCCTCCGAGGCTGCGGTGCGGGAAGCGGATGCCCGGCTGGCGGAGGTGCAAACCGCCCTGAACGACCTGACTATCGTCAGTCCCGCCGCCGGCACCGTGACGACCCGGTTTGCCGATCTGGGTGAAGTGGTCAACGTCGGTATGCCGCTGTTCGAGTTGGTGGATCTGGATAAGCTGTATCTGAAGGCTTACCTTCCGGAGGTGCAAATCGGCAAGGTGCGTCTGGGCTTACCGGCACAAATCTATACCGATGCCTTTCCGGACCAGCCGTTCTCTGCAAAGCTGCGTTACATCGCCTCACGGGCGGAGTTTACCCCCAAGGAGGTGCAGACCCCGGATGAGCGCACCAAGCTGGTGTACGCGATGAAGCTGTACCTCGACAACAACCCTGACCATAGCCTGACTCCAGGGTTGCCGGTCGACGCGGTGATCCGCTGGCAAGAGGATGCACCATGGGCCAAACCGCGCTGGTGACACAGAGCGGGCAAAAACCGGTTGTCCAGGTTATCGATTTTCATAAGCGGTACTATAAGCATCCGGCCGTGCAGGGAGTCGATCTCACCATTCGACCGGGTGAGATTTACGGCCTGATCGGTCCGGACGGCGCCGGCAAAAGCAGTCTGATGAAGGCCGTGGCCGGCGTGCTGACCTTCGATGCCGGCACGGTCGAAGTGTTCGGGATTAACCTCGATTCCGAGGCGGCTGCCGAACGGATCAAGGGCCGCATCGGGTTCCTGCCCCAGGGGTTGGGATTGAACCTGTATCCCGATCTCTCGGTGGAAGAAAATATCGATTTTTTTGCGCGTTTGCGCTTGGTGTCGGAAGCCGAGCTTGCCGGGCGCAAGCAACGCCTGCTGGCCACGACGCGACTGCTCAAGTTCCGCGACCGGCCCATGAAGAACCTGTCGGGCGGCATGAAACAAAAGCTCGGTCTCATCTGCACGCTGATCCACGAGCCGCAGTTGATTATTCTGGATGAACCGACCACCGGCGTCGATCCCGTGTCGCGCCGCGACTTCTGGGCCATTCTTGCCCAACTCCTGCACGAACAAGGCATTACAGCGCTGGTCTCCACCGCCTATCTGGACGAGGCCAGCCGGTTTCATCGCCTGTCCCTGCTGTATGAAGGCCGCGTCCTGGCTGAAGGCGAACCGGATACCATCCAGGCGCTGGCGCCGGGCAGTCTGGTGGTGTTACAGCCAGAACGGCAGATGGAGGCTCTGGCTGGGCTTAAGGCGCGTTTCCCGCAGGTGGAAGCATTGGGCAGTTGGATGCGGGTGTTTGTCAATGAGGCTGATCCCCCTACCGCGATTCAGCAGGTGCAACAGGTTCTGGCCGGCATACCGGTGCGAACGATCTATGCCGACGAGCCGGAGTTGGAAGATGTCTTCATTGCGCTGCTGCACCAGCAGCAGTTGGCGCGGCATCATCCTATCAAAGCGGCTTCGGCAGAGACTGCCGCCAACGTGCGGAGCGGAAACGGGGTCGCTATCGAAGCGCTGGAACTAACCCGGGATTTTGGCGCTTTCCGCGCCGTTGACGATGTCAGCTTCCGGGTCAGGCAGGGAGAGATTTTCGGTTTGCTGGGCGCCAACGGCGCCGGTAAAACCACCGTGATCAAAATGCTTACCGGCATTTTGCGCCCTTCCCAGGGCGCCGGCCATGTGGCCGGCGCGGACATGCACCGGGCGGGTATGGCGATCAAACAGCGTATCGGCTATGTTTCCCAAGCTTTCTCTCTCTATCAGGATCTGACGGTGGTGGAAAATATCCGTCTCTATGCAGGTATTTATGGCCTGAGTATGGCCGATACCCGCAAGCGGACCGAATGGATTCTTGATATGGGGGGATTGGATGGCCATGAAAACGATCAGGCAGGCAGCCTGCCCATGGGTTTACGGCAGCGTCTGGCATTGGGTTGCGCCCTGGTACATCGTCCCCAGGTATTGTTTCTGGATGAACCCACTTCCGGGGTCGATCCCATCGGCCGCCGCCACTTCTGGGATATTCTGTTTGACCTGTCACGGAACGAAGGGGTGGCGATCCTGATCACCACCCATTACATGTCCGAAGCAGAACACTGCGATCACCTGGCGCTGATGTTCGCCGGCAGAATCGTGGCGGACGCCTCGCCCGCCGAGATGAAACGGCAGGTGGAAGCCGAGGTGGGCGGGCTGCTGGAACTGACTACCGACCAGCCAACGCTGGCCATGGAGCGGCTGTTAGAACAGGGTTATAAAGAAACCACCCTGTTCGGCCGACGCCTCCACCTGTTCTCCCGCCAGCCCGACAGTGACAGGCGACGCATTCCAGCTTTACTCTCCGCCGCCCATATCGAAGTCGCTTCGATCATGCCCCGCCCGCTCTCTATGGAGGATGTCTTCGTGTACTGGGTCACCACCCTGGAGCGGCAGGAATCCGCAGTCGCCACCGGAACCGGATAATGAACCTCAAACGGTTGCTGGCTGTGGCTTACAAAGAGTGGCGTGAAATCCTGCGTGACCGTA
Organism: uncultured Pseudomonadota bacterium; assembly: GCA_903844665.1. GTDB lineage: Bacteria > Pseudomonadota > Gammaproteobacteria > Competibacterales > Competibacteraceae > CAIMUS01. Next base: position 23,794 of record CAIMUS010000029.1, on the reverse strand, counting down.
TTTTTTTCTTACTGGCGTTCGGCCTACCCATCGTGTTGATGCTGGTATTCGGTTACGGGATAACCCCCGATGTGGAAAACGTCCCTCTGGCATTCGTGGATTATGACCACAGTGCGCTGAGCCGCGATTATGCACAGCACTATATCGAGTCGCGCTATTTCAATTTCAAGGGTTATCTGCACAGCCTGCAGGAGGCGGATGGGTTGCTGACCGGTGGCAAAATCCGGGTTGCCATTGTTATCCCAGAGCACTTTCAAGAGGATCTGATGGCGGGCCGTGCCGTCGCCATCCAGACCCTGGTGGACGGCGCCAATACCGGGCCTGCCCGGATCATCCAGGGTTATGCCGATGGCATCAACAGTGCAGCCAGCGGCGAACTGCAAATGAGTTATATCGCCCGCCACCTGGGCATTTCACTCGAACGCGCTCAGACCATCATACAGCCGATCAAACTGGAAGTGCGTTACCTCTACAATCAGGAGGTACGCATCCTGTGGGATGTAGCACCCTCATTAATCATGTTTATCCTGCTGCTGACCGCTCCGATGCTGACTGCCTTGAGCGTGGTACGGGAAAAGGAAACGGGCGCCATTTACAACATCTACGCTTCCACCATCAGCGGCGCCGAATTTCTGGCTGGAAAGCTGTTGCCCAATATCCTGATTTCCTTTATTAATGCTGTCATCCTCTGGTTAATGGTAACCTTCTATTTTGGCGCCCCGTTTAAGGGAAACCTGCTGTTTTTCTTTTTTGCCACCCTGTTTTACGTCATCTGTAACAGCAGCATGGGGCTGCTGATCTCCTTGATGGTGCGTACCCAGATAGCGGCGCTGATGATTACCGTGGTGCTCGGTTTCATCATCGGCATTCAATTTTCCGGGATGCTGACGCCGATTGCTGCGCTAACCGGATCTAATTATGTTATCGCCCATTTGTTCCCGGCAATGTACTACAACACCGTGATCCAAGGCGCCTTCCTCAAGAATCTGGGGCTGGCGGCCTTATGGCCCGAAGTCACGCTATTCGTTGCTTACTCGGCAGGGTTGCTGGGAGCTTGCTATTTTCTGTTTCACAAGAGGACACGGACATGAACGAGTCGCTGCACCCACTTCAGTTCGTCTATGTATGGTTACGCCAGCTGCAGGTCATGACTATCAAAGAACTGCGACAATTGAGTCGGGATCGGGCGCTGCTTATCTATATCATTTATATCTTTACCCTGGACATCGTGATCGCTGCCGGGGCCATCAACACAGAATTAAACCAATCCAAGCTGGTGGTACACGATGCCGATCACAGCGCGGCTTCCCGCGAACTGATCTATCGTTTTCAACCGCCCTATTTTAGCCTGGTTGGCACGGTGACCGATGCAAACCAGGGCCTGTATCTGCTCGATCAGGGCGATGCCATGCTGTTTCTGGATATACCGGAGCGTTTCGCCGCCACCCTGGGCCAGGGGGAGCGTGCGGCCAAGGTGCAATTGCTGATCGATACCAGCAAGGCGACTCCCGGTTTTCTCGCCTCCAGCTACAGCGCCCGCATTATGGCCGATTTCAGTCGGGAATGGGCATCGCAGCAACTGTTGCGCGCCGGTCTGGAACCGGGCTCTGTGCCGATCATCCAGAACCAGCGCCGGATCTGGTATAACCCCACACTGGACGAGGCCTGGTACGGTACCCTTGCCCAGCTGTTGACCATGATCACAGTGGCGTGCCTGCTACTGCCGGCGGCAGCGCTGGTGCGGGAAAAGGAACGGGGCAATATCGAGCAATTGCTGGTATCACCCCTCACGCCGTTTCAGGTCATGTTCTCCAAAGTGCTGGCGATGATTCTGGTGACGCTGGTGGGTACCGCCGTCAGTTTGTTCGGAGTCATGCAGCCTTTTTTTGGCGTCCCCATTAAGGGTAGTGCACCGCTGTTTTTTGCGCTGACAGCGCTGTATGCGTTCACCACCGCCGGCTTGGGATTGGTGGCGGCCACGTTTGCCCGCAACTCGGCCCAGGTGGGCATGCTCGTCCTCCTCATGGTGATACCCATCAATATACTCTCCGGCGACCGAACACCCTTGGAAAGCATGCCGCTGTGGCTGCAGTATCTGACCAACGTTTTCCCCCTGCGGCACTTCATCGAAATCACGTTCGGCATCCTGTTGCGTGGGGCAGGGCTGGCCGCACTGTGGGACTCGGTGCTAGCTATGACCTTGTTAGGCTGCCTACTGTTCGCCTTGGGCTTGTGGCGCTTTCGCCGGCAATTCGGCTGATTTCCCAGGGGATCGACACAAACCGGCTCGGACCGGCAGTATTGCCACCGATCCGAGCCTGGTTTCCGCCCGCTCATTGCAGGCATGACGGGTTACTTCAATTTCAGCAATGGGTAGTACGGCGATTCCGGCCGAGGTGTTAACTGCCGGTTTTGGCAATCCACCAGCAAATCCAAGCGTTCTAATACGATCTGCCCGATCAACGATTCGCTGAGCGGCGGACCCACGATGCACTCAGTCGTCATAGTCCGGTCGCCGATGGTCAGGGTCACGATTTCGGCGATCGGTCGTTCTTCGGTGCGTTCGTCGGCATAGCGAACCAGGACGGTACGCTGTTCAGTGAGCCCCAGCTTATGCACGACATCCTGCGGCAACATAAGCATGACCGCACCCGTATCGACCACCGCCTGCACCGTCAGTTGTCGTACCTGGCTCTCCGGCAAGGCGCCGCGTCGCTGCAAGGCGCGCTCGATGGCGTTTTCCAACCGTACCTCGACAACGATCTCGCCCATTGTTCATCTCCACTGTAGTTAATTTCGGCTGATCTTTCCAGGCGGACCGGCGCAAACCGGCCCGGATTCGGCGGCGTTGCCGCCGGTCCGGGCCGGGTTTCTACCCGCAGTGATGAGCGGTTATGGCTGTTGCCGCAGGCTCTTCAGCAAGTCCTGCGCTTCCTTGACACTGGGAAAATCCTTGCTGGTCTTTAGCAGTTTTTCCAGTTCCTGGCGGGCTTCCTGGGTCTGTCCGGCCTTGTGATAGGCAGTTGCCAGATGATAGCGGATTTCGGCAACCTGGGGCGCCTGCACGGCGGCCTCCTTGAGGAGATCCAGCCCCCGCTGCACCTGATTGTTCTGCACCAGGGCCCAGCCCAGGGTATCCTTGATTTCCGGCAGGCGCGTGGCCAATGCGGGCTTTTTCTGCGCCAGCGCTAGCGCCTGTTCGGCGTATTGAATCCCCCGGGCGTCCCCCCGACTGCCATAAAGTCCCGCCAGGTTATTGAGCACAATGATATTTTCCGGCGTCTGTTTAAGGACCTGTTCATATTCGGCGATAGCCTGGCCCGGCTGGTTAAGCAACTCCAGATAGATGCCCAGTTGGGTTCTGACCCCGGCATCCTGGGGGTTGGTCGCCAGCCATTGCCGCAGTGTGTTCAGTCCCGCTTCCTGATTGTGGCCCTCCCATTGGGCGCTGGCCAGACCCAGGGCCAGCGCCGCGCTGGGCGCTTTACTATAAGCCGTTTGCAAGGCCGCCGCCGCCTTGGCATAATTTTCCTGCTGGCCGTAAATCAGCCCCTCCAACTGATACCCCAAGGGATTGGCCGCGGCCTGTTGCTGGATCGCCTGGGCGGTTTTCAAGGCGTCCTCAGGCCGGTTATCGGCCAGCAGGAGGCGCGTTTTGAATTCCAGGGCAGGCAGGTAGTCCCCCTTGATCGCCAGGCTTTTATCGATGGCTTCGGTCGCCGCCTTGGGATTTTTCAACTGCATCTGCGCCTGGGCCAACCAGAGCCAGGGCTCCGGGGATTGGGGTTGCAGCTCGGTCAGTTTGCGGAAATCCGCCAGCGCATCGTCGGTTGCGCCTGTCGCCAGCAGGGTCTGGCCAAGGGCGCGCAGAACCATGGGATTATTGGGATTGGCGGAATCCAGCGGCCGTAGCACATTCAGCGCCTTGAGGCTGTCGCCGCGCCGCAGATATTGCTCCGCCAGGGCCAGACCGATGCCTGGCGCTTTAGGGTTGCGCGCCGCGGCTTTTTCCAACAACGGCAAGACCTCCTCGGGATGGCCCTCCTGATTGGCGAGATTGATCAGTTCCTGCAACGCGGCGGCATTACCGGGATCTTTGGCAAGCAGATCCTGGTAGCGACGCCGGGCGGCCTCTTTATTGCCGGCCTTGAGATCCAGCCGGCCCAGATTGATCTGGGCGTTGACATAGTCCGGTTTCAGCTTGAGCGCCTGCTCGAAAGCCTGGCGCGCCGACTGATCGTCCCCCTTGGCCATATAAGCGCCTCCCAGCAGGTTGTACGCCAGTGGGTCATCCTTTCGTTTCTCGGTGAGTTTCCTGGCGGCGTCGATCGCTTTGTCGAATTCCCGTTGCCGCAACTGGGTGTAAATCAGCAGGATATCCGCCTGGAGCAGACCCTGGCCAAGGTCAACCGCTTTTTCCAATTGGGTCTCCGCCTGCTCCAGATCTCCTCCCGCCAGATGCGACAGGGCCAACTGGGTGCGAATGGCGGATACATCGGGCGCCAGTTCCGCAGCCTTCTGCAGGTATTCGGTCCCTTTATCGAAGTCCCGGTTCTGCATGTAGGCGCTGCCCAACAGCGCCAGTAAACCGGCGTCCTGCGGCGTCTGCGTCAGCCCCGTAGACAGTAGCTCAATCGCCCGTTGCGGATTATTCAGCTTCATCTCCGTCGCCGCCAGCAGCTTGCGGGCTTGCAGATTGGCCGGTTGCTGCTGGAGGACCCGCGACAGATAGTCCTGAGCCTGCTGCAGGTTACCCTGCTGGTAATTCAACATGCCCAGCAGGAACTGACTCGGTGTATGCTCGGGAGCGACTTTCATCACCTGTTGCAGGGCATCCTGCGCCGCCGGCAGATTATTCTTCTGCAACTGCATAAAACCATACAGATAGTTGACGATAGGCGCATTGGGATAGGTTTTTTTGAGGCTTTCCACATCCGTCAACGCTTTGTCCACCTCACCTTGAGCGAGCCAACTCTGAACCCGGCCGATACGGGCCAGGAGATTGTTCGGTTGCAATTCCAGGACGCGTTGGAACGCGGCTACCGATTCCGGGTAATTTTTTTGCAGGCGTTGCAGTTCACCCTTCATGATCAAGGCATCGACGCCATCGGGCTTAATGGCCAGAGCCTTATCGACCGCCGTCATCGCCTGGGCCAGATCCTTGGCTTGTACCGCCAGGTTGGCCTGGCCGAGCAGGGCCTTGGTATTGGCCGGATTCAGGCTCAGCGCTTGGGCAAAATCGCTCTTGGCCTGGTCGGTTCGGTTCAGGGCCAGCGCCGCCGAACCGCGCAGACTGAGCACATCGCTGCGCAGGTCGGGCGGATCGCCGGGGTCGAGGTTGATATCCTGAAGGAGACGCTCGAATTTCCCTTGCAGCAGATATGCCTGGCCCAAGGGCGCCAGCCATTCCTGCCGCGCCAGACCCAGTTCCTTGGCCTGCTGTAATTCCTTCTCCGCCGCGGCGCCGTCGCCGCCCTGGATATAAGCCTGTCCCAACAGGAAACGCGCCTGACTGTTTTTGGGATTTTGCTGCAAGGCGTTTTTAAGCTGGATGACGGCGGCGTTGACCTTGCCCTGCTGGAGCAAGCCGCGCGCCTCCTCCAGGTAGGTCTCGGCCTTATCGGCGGCAACCGCCAGCGGCCCGCTCAAAGCCAGCAGCGCCACCAACACAGACAGGTAAAGTAGCCTTTGCCGTTGCTTGCCTTTTTGCATCGCTGCTAATTCCTCATGGTTCGATGGTGATGGATAGGGTAAAGCCGGATGGCCTTAAATCTTCAGTCGATATTTATTGAGTAACGCATACAGGGTAGGCCGGGTAATACCCAGTAAATCGGCCGCGTGGGATAAATTGCCATCAGTATAGCTCATGGCCCTCAACAGGGCATGCCGCTCCGCCGCTTCCCGTACATAACGCAGCTTGAAGGGGGCCATATCGTAAGGCACCTCGTCCAGTTCCAGATCCCTGGCGGTGATATGAGCGCCTTCGCACATCACCACGGCGCGCTTGATCTTGTTTTCCAGTTCGCGAACATTGCCAGGCCAACCATAGGCTTCCATGGCAACAATGGCGTCTTTGCTGAAACCGCGCAAGGACCGATTCTGCTTGCGATTGAGGGAATTCAGCAGGGCGCACGCCAGCACGATGATATCCTCCCGCCGTTCCCGCAAGGGGGGAATCGGAATAGTGATTTCGCTGATGCGGTAGTACAGGTCTTCCCGGAACAGTCCCTCGCCGATCAAGGACTGCAGATCCCGATGGGTGGCGCAGATCACCCGGACATCGACCGGGATAGTCTCCCGGCCGCCGATGCGTTCAATCACCCGTTCCTGCAGAAACCGCAGCAGTTTGGCCTGCAACGGCGCCGACAGATCGCCCACCTCGTCCAGGAAAAAAGTGCCGCCCTCGGCATACTCGATTTTACCCTTGGTTTGTTTGATCGCGCCCGTGAAGGCGCCTTTTTCAGAGCCGAAAAGTTCACTTTCCAACAGGTTTTCCGGAATGGCGGCGCAGTTGATCGCCACGAAGTTATGGTCGACGCGCGGACTGAACTGATGCAGGCCGCGGGCCAGCAATTCCTTGCCCGTGCCGCTTTCGCCCAGCAGCAGCACGGTGACATTGGAGGGGGCGATTTTCTCGATGGTGCGGCAGATAGCAAGCATCACCGGATTGACGGCGATGACGCCTTGCAGGCCACTGCCGCTCACTTGTTGATGCGCCAGATTGCGGTTTTCCTGCTCCAGTTCGTACAGATTATAGGCGCGGTCGACGATCAGCTTGAGGATATCCGCATCCACCGGCTTCTGATAGAAATCGTAGGCGCCCAGCGCCACCGCCTGCAGAGCATTGTCCCGGTCATCATTGCCCGTCACCACGATCACCTTGGTGCCCGGCGCCTGCGTCAGAATAGCCTCCAATGCCGCCAGCCCTTCCGAGGCATTGGCGGGATCGGGCGGCAAACCCAGGTCCAGCGTCACCACCGGTGGCGCCTGCTGGCGGACCGCGGCCAGCGCCGTTTCCCGGTCGGCGGCGGTGATGACCTCATAGTCCTCGAAACACCACCGCAACTGGCTTTGCAGGCCGGGATCGTCCTCGACGATCAACAGTTTTCGGTTTGCCTGGATCAAGGCACAGCCTCTGTTTCCAGCAGTCGGGAGGCGGGGCTCACCTCCGTCAAGGGCAGCCGCAGCAGAAAGGTCGTTCCGGCGTCCGGCGTGCTGGTAACCTCGATGGTGCCCCCCAGCGCCTGGACGAATTCGCGGCTCTCGTAAACGCCGATCCCCATGCCGGCGTTGCCTTTGGTAGTGCTGAAAGGTCGAAACAGCCGTTCGCGGACAAAACGTGCATCCATACCACTGCCGTTATCGGTGATGGCAAGTGCCACCATGGCGCCGGCACGGTGGGCCGTTAGCTCGACCCGGCCATCGCTGGCGGTGGCTTCCTGTGCGTTTTGGACAAGGTGTTCCAACACGACGGCAAAGCGTTCCCGGCTGGCGCACAGGCGCAATCCAGGATCGGCGCCGGCCAACACCGGCGCCGGCCGGCGGGCCGAGCGTGCCCGGATGACTTCCTGCACGACCTCCACCAGATCGAAGACGCTGCTGGCGTCGCGGTTTGGGGAGGAGCCTTTGCGCAACTGCGTCAGCAGAGCATTCATTCGGTTGGTGGCGTTTTCCACGGTGCGAATGGCATCCTCCACAAAAGCGGGCTTATGTTTATGGCGGGCGGCATTGGCCACCAACAGGGACAACTGGGCGGCGATATTTTTGAGGTCATGCACGACATACGCGGAGAGCCGGTTGAACGCTTCGAACTGACGGGCGTCCAGCAATGCCTCCGTCGCATCCAGCAAGGCCAGATAACTCGCCGCCTGCCGGCCGGCGGTCAACAGCAGATCGTGGTCTTCCCAGGTAAGCCGATGGCGGGCGAGTGGCCTGGCCAATATCATAAACCCCACCAGGCCGCTCTCCTGAAGCAACGGCAGCACCAGCCAGGCTTGCGGCAGTTGCTGCAGCCATTCCGGCAGCACCAGACCGGCATAAAGCTCCGGTTCGGTGGGGTAGGCGTCCAGTTCGATAAGCCACTGCCGCTGTTCCAGGAAAGTCACCAGCGGAGAATCGACAGGCGCCAAATAATTGCCCTGTTCTCCCATGTTCCAACTGGCGATCAGGTGGAAGTGTGGCGTTTCCCCGCGGGTCCAGAGCATGCCGCCGGTACTGTGCAGAATGGCGGCAATGGCGTGAATGGGGCGTTCCCGCAACGGCCTGTCTGCTTCGTCGGTGGAAAGGGTGGTGATAAATTTCAGCCATTCCTCCCGATAGTCGTATTTGTAATTGAAGAAATGCCGGCTGAGAAACAGCTTGGTGGCGGCCCGCAACTGCCCGGAAAACAGCAGGGCCAGCAACAGTAAGCCGGCGCCCACCAGGAAAATAAGTTGCAGCGCCGTACCCCAGCTGCCGCCGTACAGGCGAATATAATAGCCAACCCCCGCCATGATCAGTAAATACAGCCCCGCGCCGAGAATGGTTACGGAATGAATGACAATCCGGCGGGAAACGAATATATCCAGCGACCAAGCCGGATTGCGGGCGGCGGAGACGGCGATCAGAGGCACCACCAGGGCATCGATCAGGCCCCTGGCGTACCACACCTGGAGGTCCATCTGCCTGAACAGCAAGGCGTCCGAGTACAGGAAAAAATCGTAAGCGAACAGGGTCCCGATGCCGAGATACAAGAACTTGGTCGCCCAGCGCCGTTCCGGTCGGGTATTGCGAAATAATTGTTCGATCAACGTCAAGCCGGTGATTGCCAGGCCGAGATGGGCAAAGCTGCCGATAGCGAGGCTGAACCCACCGTTACCGGGCGGACGCGGCCAGAAGTCCGCCACCAGCAGCAAGCCGGCCATCAGGGCCAGGAGGTAATAGCGCCAGCGGAGCAGGTTCGCCAGCGGCGCTTCAGCCGTCACCACAGGCGTGAGCAGTTGCAGCAGGAAAGCCAGCCAGGCAATATTACGGGCGATTTCGAACAGGGCATACCAGGCTGCGCCCATCTCGAAGCCGGTCGACGCATAGTAAGCCGCCACCGCCGCCCATAACAGGTTGGTGAAGACCGCCATGACCAGCAGGGCGCCTTGTAATCGGCCGCGCCAACTGGTAAGCAACAGCAAAAACAGCGCCAGGAAACCGCCGGCGCCTATGCCATAGCTGATGACTCCGAAAGACATGGTTACCGTGCGCCTTTACCCCATAGGATCACGTGGGCTGTCTGTAATAAAACCATAAAATCCAGGAACAGACTATAATTCTTTATGTAATACAGATCGTATTGCAGCTTTTCGCGGGCGTCTTCCTCGGAAGCTCCATAGGGATAGCAAATCTGGGCCCAGCCGGTGATGCCCGGATTGACCCGATGCCGGATGGAATAGAAGGGGATCGAACGGACCAGTTCCTTGACGAACTGGGGCCGCTCCGGCCGGGGGCCGACGAAGCTCATCTGTCCCCACAGGACGTTGAACAGTTGCGGCAGTTCGTCGACACGGGTCTTGCGGATAAACGAACCGACCCGGGTGATGCGGTTGTCGTTAGCCTGCGCCCAGCGCGCTATACCGTCCTGTTCGGCATCGGTTCGCATGCTGCGGAATTTGATGACCTTGAACAGGCGTTCATTTTTTCCCACCCGCTCCTGCAGATAAAAAACAGGTCCACGACCACCGGACTCGATCCAGATAGCCAGGGCGGTCAGGAGCATGACGGGCCAGGTGAATGACAGCAATAACAGGCAGGTGAGGATATCGAACAGCCGTTTGCTGGTAGTTTTCAGCACCGCCTGATCGAAGCCGTCGGAGAAGACCATATTGCCCGGCTGCAACGCATCCAGTCGGATCTTTCCCGTTTCCCGCTCGAAAAACATCAACAGGTCGGCCACATGGACGCCGCTGATCTTGCATTCCAGAATCTCATCGACCGGCAGCCCGTTGTGCCGGTCGTCCGTAGTCACCAGGATCTCATCGATCTGATAGCGCTCGGTCAACTCATTCAGCGTGCCGGTGACCGGTAGTATTCTGGCGGGGTCGACGACGTTCTGCTCGGCGGGCAGGCGTACATAGCCGATGACCTTGATGGCGCGCATGATATCACCGGGCAGGTGCTCGATCTGAGCGGCTTTGGCGCCCGTGCCCAGCACCAATACCCGTCGTTTCAGAATATCACGGTCGGACAGATGCAGAAAGCCGAAGCGCACCAGAATGACTCCCGCCAGCGCCAGCGTAAATCCCTGACCGAACTCCCCGCGTCCCAGGTAAAGATTCGGCAGCATATAAAAGATCAGGGTCATGGCAAACAGGCCCAGGAAAAAGCTGACCGCCACCCGCAGGATCATATCGGCTTTACCGTTCCAGAAGTGACGCTCGTACAGCCCCATGGCGGTCATGATGACGATCATGACCGCGGTGAAGACCAGGGCGGTAGGCAGCGCATTATGCAACTCGGTCTGCGACATTCCATAAGCATGCAGGCTTAATGATCTGCCCAGATAGATAGAGCCTATCAGGATAAATACTTCCGCGAATGCCAGGATCAGCAGAGCACGCGGTACATAATGCCTGAACAGACGTATCATCGGAGCTCCTTGCAGTACGGACCTGGGTTTCGGCATGAGGGTAAAGCTCACAAATAGCAGGGCTGGCGCCATGGATGTCGTCTTGCGCCAATCGTTCATGCGATCGATCGGGTAAGATCGGGTAAGTCAATATACCTTAGCGACAAGCCATCGGTCATGGATCGGCAGGGAGTGGCAGGGAGTGGCAGGCTCGACAACAGCGGGAAAGCTTACTCCGTAACGCGCTTTTCCACCAGCCTGAACCGGCAAGCCGGATGCTATTTTGTTGCATGGTTACTATAATGCAGCCTCTGGCCGCCATGAGTTCTGAGCCGCGCCATCCCAGGCTGTGCGCCGGGGTGGCGCGCCATGACAGCGCTGAGTTCTCATGTCTCCGTGCAGCCTTAATAGTCAGTTGAACCTTAAACGCCTGATGATCTGGGAGCCTCGATCGATGCTTGATCTCAATCACCTTCAAATCGGTATCGTCGGTTTGGGATATGTCGGCCTGCCGCTGGCCGCTGAATTCGGCAAACAATTTCCAACCCTGGGCTTCGATATCAATGCAGCCCGGATTCGGGAATTGCAGGCCGGTTGCGACAATACGCTGGAAGTGGACAGCGCAACGCTCAAGCAGGCCGGGCAGTTACGCTATAGCAGCGACCCGAAGCAACTGGCCGAGTGTAACTTCTATATCGTTACCGTGCCTACCCCTATCGACGAATACAAGCGCCCCGATCTCAGTCCATTGGTGTCGGCCAGCGAGATCGTAGGCAGGGTGCTGCGACCTGACACCGTCGTGGTCTATGAATCGACGGTCTATCCCGGCGCCACCGAAGAAGTCTGTGTGCCGATTCTGGAACGGGAATCGGGTTTACGGTTCAATCAGGATTTTTTCGTCGGCTATAGCCCGGAGCGCATCAACCCGGGCGATAAAGAGCACCGGGTCACGACCATTCGCAAGGTGACTTCGGGCTCCACGCCGGAGGTGGCTGACTTGGTGGATGCCGTCTATGCCCGCATCATCAAAGCCGGCACTTTCAAAGCCTCCAGCATCCAGGTGGCCGAGGCCGCCAAAGTCATCGAAAACACCCAGCGGGATGTCAATATCGCCCTGATCAACGAGCTGGCCCTGATTTTCAACCGGCTGGGCATAGGGACGGAGGAGGTGCTGGAAGCGGCCGGGACCAAATGGAATTTCCTGCCCTTTCGGCCCGGTCTGGTGGGAGGCCATTGTATCGGGGTCGATCCCTACTATCTGACCCATAAGGCGCAGGCCATCGGGTACCATCCGGAGATCATCCTGGCCGGTCGCCGTATCAACGACAACATGGGCGTCTATGTGGCGCAACAGGTGGTCAAGCTGATGACCCAACGGCGCATCGCGGTGGTCGATGCCCATGTGCTGGTGCTGGGGCTGACCTTCAAGGAGAACTGCCCGGACCTGCGCAATACCCGGGTGATCGATATCATCGACGAATTCAAGAGCTACAACGCCACCGTCGAGGTATTCGATCCCTGGGTCGATGCCGATGAGGCCTGGCATGAGTATGGTATCCGACCTATCGCGGAACCCCAGGTCGGCAGTTATGATGCGATTATCCTCGCGGTCGCCCATCGACAGTTCAAGGACTGGGGGGCGGAGAAAATCCGCGCTTTCGGCAAGCCCAATTCGGTGCTGTTCGACGTCAAATATGTGCTGCCCGCCGCGGTGGTGGACGGCAGGCTGTAAAGCGCAACCAGGACGGGACAGCAGAATGTCGGCACGCGCCCACCGCTGCTCCGGCCAGACGCAATCCAGGGGAGCAAGGATTACCTGATGAAAATCTTGCTTACCGGCAGCGCCGGTTTTATCGGCGCCGCGTTGGCGCTGCGGCTGTTGGAACGCGGTGACGAGGTCATCGGGCTGGATAATCTCAACGACTATTACGACGTCACCCTGAAATTGGCCCGACTGGCCCGCCTCCAGGTCTGGCCGCAGTTTGTGGAAGCGCGGGTCGATCTGGAGGACCGGGCCGGGGTCGCCGCCGTGTTTGCCCGGCAGCGGCCGCAGCGAGTGATCAATCTCGCGGCCCAGGCCGGGGTGCGTTATTCCTTGCAAAATCCACATGCGTATATCGACAGCAATCTGCAGGGCTTTATCAATATTCTCGAGGGATGCCGCCACCATCGGGTGGAGAGCCTGGTGTACGCCTCCACCAGTTCGGTGTATGGCGCCAACACCCGGATGCCGTTTTCGGTGCATGACAACGTCGACCATCCGCTCAGCCTGTATGCGGCCACCAAGAAAGCCAACGAACTGATGGCGCATGCCTACAGCCATCTTTATGGCCTGCCCGTGACGGGGTTGCGCTTCTTTACTGTCTATGGCCCCTGGGGACGGCCGGATATGGCCTTGTTTCAATTTACCCGCAATATCCTGGCGGGACAGCCGATCGAGGTCTTCAATTACGGCAACCACCGGCGTGATTTCACCTATATCGATGATATCGTGGAAGGCATCGTGCGGGTAGTGGATCGAATTCCGGCGCCGGATCCCCACTGGTCCGGCGCTGCGCCCGACCCCGCCAGCAGCCAGGCCCCCTATCGGCTGTATAACATCGGTTGTCATCGGCCGGTGGAGTTATTGCGTTATATCGAGGTATTGGAGGATTGCCTGGGGCGCAAGGCGCAGAAAAATCTGCTGCCCTTGCAGCCCGGCGACGTGCCGGATACCTATGCCGATGTGGAAGATCTAATCCGTGATACCGGCTATCGGCCCGCCACCCCTATCGAGGTGGGGGTGGCTCGCTTCGTAGACTGGTATCGGGAGTATTATCGGCTGTAGGGTGGGCGGCCGGCGCCAGGGTTCGCCACAGGCAAGGGCCGTCGCCGCTCCGCTCCAGCAGTTCCAGATAACGCTGATGCGAAAGGCGTTCTTCCGGCGTGGCGCGCAGGATGGTCAGAGGCCGACGGGGCGGAGGAGAGCGCCCGCTTGCCAGGTAGGTCTGCCGGTTCCCGGCCGCCGCGGTGTCGGCCAATCCCAGGGTCACCTGTTCGCGGGTCATAGTCAGATACAGGTCGGCCAGGATGTCGGCATCGAGCAGGGCGCCGTGCAGCGCACGGTGGCTGTTGTCGATGGCATAGCGTTTGCACAGGGCGTCCAGGCTGTTCTTCTGGCCGGGATGACGCTGCCGGGCCAGTTCCAAGGTATCCAGTACGCGGCAGAGTTCCCTGATGCGGACCGACTGTCCGGCTTGACGGAATTCCTGCTCCAGGAAGCCGATATCGAACGGGGCGTTATGAATGATCAGTTCGGCGCCGCTGATGAACTCCAGCAGCTCCGCGGCAACCTCCACAAAGCGGGGCTTATCGGCCAGGAATTCGGTACTGATGCCGTGCACCAGGACAGCCCCCGGATCGATCGGTCGGTCGGGCTGTAGATAGCGCTGGAAGCGCCGGCCGGTCAATCGGCGGTCGACCAGTTCCACGCCGCCGATTTCGATGATACGGTGTCCTTGCGCGGGATCGAGCCCGGTGGTTTCGGTATCCAACACGATCTGACGGGTGGGCATGAGAATCAACCTTGTGCTTGTCGTAAAGCCATTCTGGCCAACTGGTCGACGCGGGTGTTTTCGGGGTGGCCACTGTGGCCCTTGACCCAGTGCCAGTCGATGCTGTGACGGGCGCAGGCGGCATCCAGCCGCCGCCACAGCGGCTCGTTTTTAACCGCCTGTTCATCGGCTGTTTGCCAGCCGTTGCGTTTCCACTTATGAATCCAGCGGGTAATGCCGTCCATGACATAGCGGCTGTCGGTGTACAGCGCCACCCGCATCGGCCGCTTCAGGGTCTCCAGGGCGTGAATGACGGCGGTCAGCTCCATCACGTTATTGGTGGTGGCCGGGCTGCTTCCGGACAGGATTTTTTCATGGTTGCGCCAGCGCAACAGCGCCGCCCAGCCGCCCGGGCCGGGATTGCCCGAGCAGGCTCCATCGGTATGGATAATCACGCCATCGGCGGGAGGAGTCATAGCCTTTAGACTTTATCGGAAACAAGGTTTTCTCTCGCAAAGCCGCAAAGTCGCAAAGTTTTCTTTGGCTCTGCTCTGCTCTGCTTTTGGCGTCATAAGCCATCGATGATCGATGCATAGCGCTCGACTGGTTACGCCCGTTTAAATAACAGGTAGTCGCACTGCCGGGTCACCCAAAATAACATAGCTGCGGGCGTCATTATTGGCTGTCCACATCCCGGCCAAGGCCCAGTCATCAGCTATCGTGCCAAATTTTAGATCTTCCAATTCAATGCTCAAGTCGGAGGAAAGTTCGGCATAGCGTTCGTTAAAGTATTCCATCGCTGAACCGACAGGGTGACCTTCCAGCAGCCGCTTGAGGGTGCTCGTAAAAGTTTGCAATTGCGCTCCTGCCCCCTCCCACCTGAAAGAATAACCCCAGGCCCGTTCCACGTGACCGATCACTGCCAGAGCGCCTCCTTTGGGATGCCCCAATAGCCGTTGAGGCAGGCGGGCAACAAAGGCGTGCGGGGCGATAGCCACTCGGACGTTCCGCAAGTCCCAGTGAGCAAAGTCATCCAGGCGTGGCGTGCCGGAGCTATAACAGGCAAAGTGGAAAGTCAACAGGCCAAGCAGTCGGGCATCATCACCTATATCGTTGGCTCCCACATAGAAATCATCAGGAATCACTTTGCGCCATTTCTGGGGTCCGGGCCAGTCCTGACACAACAATGCGCCTTGGTGAAGGAGTTGGCGTGGATCATCTTGGGGAAAACCCATTCCGTGGCTGGCGGTAAACAATAAGGCAGGTGTGCTATTACCACCCAACAGGTCACATAGATGTGCTTTGTCGGCTTTGTTTTCCAGCAAGGTTTGCACTGACCAACCTGGCTGGTTTTGAGCTACCCATTCTGCCAACGGCTTGACCAATTCAGTGGCGCTGAGTTGGGTGGCCGGGTCATCAGGGTTCTGTACGCCGAAAAAGGCAGCTTGACGAGGTTGCTGGAGTTGGCTAGTCTCAGCCACAACCACGCTGTGGGCGTAATGGGCATATTCTTCAGGGGTGTCAAAGTGAATACGGCCTACAGCGTACTGCACGTCCAGTTGATATTGAAAAGAAAAGGGAATCGTCTCTGGATCACCGACAATGAGCAGATAGTAAGGCACCTTGTCCGGATCAGCCGGGCCTGGACCCGCGCCCTGACGGGTCAGGAAATCCCGTTTCGACTCGCCTGGACGGTACGCTTTTTCTCCTACGTATTCCCGGTAGTAGTGTTCATGATGCCGGCTGGCCTGTTCACGTCGATGCTCCAACAATTCCCTTAAAGCCTCCCTAATGGCCGGATCGGCATCAGCAGCGAAGATAATTCCCCAGCCGGTTTCCGCCAGGTTCTTAGGATCAATTCCCTCTATCGGGCCAAGGATCGCCTGGGTGACGCGTTGAAACCACCATTTAAGTTCTTTGATATGATCCGACCACCTCAATTTCTTGATGCGCTCAGCCGCCTGGGGTTCACCCTGAACGATTTTTGAAATCTGTTGGGATGTCATAGGAGGCAACAGGTAATCGCCATTGGCGCCGTTGATGCCATTGAATACCAGGTACTGTGAGTTACTCATGCCATTGACTCCTTGATGGTTAAGGTGTGAGGTGGTACTGCCGTCGATGTAAGTATCTCCAGATTGGATGAAGCTATAACGTCGTTTCCTGAGGGAGCCAACGGCTTTGCTCAAAAAGTGTTTCGATAACTTTTTTATCTTCATCACCCGTAAGTTTTGTTAGCAGTGCATCCTTTTGCAGTTGTGTCATCACGCCGTCAAAAGTAACTTGCCTATTATCTCTGTCATATCGGAACCTGCCTTCAAGATCTTCCGTAAAGTCCCTAGGCCATGATTGTACTGTTAAGGTACTGATAGTAGGTGGTTCTGAGATCAATTTGGATTTTTCCCAGAGATCTAAAATTATTTCTGACTTTAGAAAATAAATAGCTAATGCTACCTCAAAACAATTAATGATGAGGAAACGATTTTCGGGTGCTTTACTAAATTGAAAGGCTTTTAGCGCCAACAACACATTTTCGGGATTATCTTCTATCACCGCAGGAATAATGTTTTCGTAGAACATCTTCGCATATGCTTCAGCACGCTGCTCGTTTTTCTCAGAATCTGCTTTACCAGTAATTCGGTTTGCCTTCAATCGTATCATATTGCTTGCATCAGATTTGCTTTTATCAATTTTTCCATCAGTCAGGTAACGTGTTTCCAAATAAGCTCTGGCTTCCGCGAAAGTTTTTCGATGAGCCTTGATGGTAGGTTTATCTACTAACATCCGACGTATCTGTTTACAGGCTTCATAGTAATTCTCCTCATCATGCCCTGGCTTCCAGTCATTTCTTCTGTCTTCCCAAATGAAGTATGCTTTGAACTGCTTAACTTCTGTTAACCAGATTTTTTCTAAAAGAGAATACAGTTGTGGGCTATTTTGGAAAGCAAAATTGATATTTCCATCCAGAACCTGGCAAGCAAAAAGGAGTTCAGCATTGTGCCAATCCACAAATTCTTCATACTTACTGCTTAATGGAAGCGTGCGCTGGGACTGCCGCCTTCGCTGCCTGCTTAAGTGATCAGACATATTCCTAATCCACTCGTTTAAAGCAGTCGCAGAGAGTGTTTCTTGAATAGGTTTTAATTCTACTGGTCGGTTAGACTCTTGAATTGGCATGATGAAGCGATCGTGAGTCAGTTCGTACCAGCGCGCGCCGGCCCATTCTTCAGATCGAATCAAATGTTGACGCTCCAGTACTTGAACGGCGGCCTTGGGAAGATCTCCGATATTATCGTACTCTTGTAAGACCATACCGCGTGTTCGCAACGGCGTGATCAGTTTCTGCTCGCACCACTCCCGAATCTGGCCTTCCGAGATCCCTGCGGTTATGGCCGCAGCATGAACGGCGTCCTCGTAGAAAGCAGCCAAGGCTTTGTTTACATCTCCAAACCGCTGTACATCCCCCACACTAATCTTCGATTCGTTGAGCCTTGGATTTTCCCAGATACGTTGACAGACTACCTGGAGTTGTACCGGCTCGACATAGGGACCCAGTCGGTCTTCAGGAATTCCCTTTGAACCCAGTACTCGTATCTTACGCAGATCGTCAACCAACTGCCTTACTGCAACATCCTCGAATTCTATACCAGTCCGTCTGGCTGGTTCTTGAATGGCCTGGAAAGCCGCTGCTTCATTCAGTAATGCCAGGCGGAAGGTAGTATCAAATCGGGTAGGAATCAGGCGTGAATAAGGTTCTAGACCACCCCAATATTCTTCTGCTATAGCAAAGAGTGACCATCGTTCCTTATTGTTTAGTGCCTCACCTAACTGGGCAAAAAACACTTCTTTAATTTCCAAATCAGTAGGATCTGACGTCAGGATTTCTTCAAATTGATCAAAAATCAGTACTTCAACGGTCTTTTTATCTGTAGTTGCTTCTCTTTCTGCACGCTGAACCAGATAGTCCACCAGTTCCATATTTACCAATTCAGTTAATGGTATCCGATCCCCGGCAGATAGTGGTTCCTCCAGGTGGAGCAGCAGACTGAATATATAGCGGTTAAAGGTTACAGGTAATTCTAGATCTGAGGGTGGTGGTTCGACAACACGCATCACTGGTAACACGCGAAGGAATTTTTTCTTTTCCAACTCAGGAATGAGAGCAGCCTGAATCAAAGAAGTCTTACCCGCGCCCGAAGGAGAGTACAAAAGAACAATGCGTTCAGCGATGAGCAAATCAAGCAACTCAGCAATTTCATAATCCCGACCATAAAGCTTTTCTCCTTTTTTAAAGGAGCGAGGGCCCAATAGGGATTGTTGGAAGAGATTTGGGACAAGGTAGTCATGGGATATCTCTCTTCTAGTATTTCTGGGATAGCTCACGTGTGAAATCTTCTGGGCTACCCCAGTAGATACTGATAAGCGCGCGTTGGAAGTAACTCTCCAAGTATTGGCGAGCACGTGCCGGTTCCAGAATCCGGCCCTCTTCTGGGTCGATCTGGGCGGCTACATGGATATAGTTTTGGCGCATCTCCCGACCCTCCTGACTCATAATGCTACTAAAAAGCACTCGGAAGTTCCATTCTTCTAATTGAAAGCCCAAGAAAAGAAGGCTTGTATCGACCAGTGCTCTGCGTATAAAATTTGGAATCAGGTTTTTGTTCCTGGTTACCCCAGTCAAGTAGTCGAAGTAGTCATCTTCAGTCAGAACGATTGACCCTGGCACATCGAGGCGACCAAACAGGTGATAGACCAGGGGGCGATCCGGGGTAGGCCTATAATCTTGGCCCTTGGTCTTAAAGATGGAAGGCTGCTTTTTTATCTCTTCATTCCAGGAGCAGAGTTCAACCTCAGGTTTCCTGCCAGCATCCTTCAGGGCATCAGCCAACAGATTACTGAAGTCCGTGGTGATATAGAGAGGCAAGGGTAGAGTGGCCAGCACTTTGTGCGGTTCAGCCTCATTGCGTTTCCGATACTGGGCTCCTACCGCTGAAATCAGTTTGTCTAGAGACAGACCATGCTGTGGATCATGTAAATCGCCGCCATAGGGGTTCAGCATTTCCGCCGACAGTTCGCTCTTGTAGCGCCGCTGCATCTCCTTGCCTAAGTATTTCAGCAGTTCCTTAAGAGGAAACACAGGCTGCAAACACGTAGAAAGATACTGTGCCACCTGGGGCAGTTCATCCCGCTGGTGAGGCGCGAGGGGGAAATTATAGGTCTTGGCCCAGCGCTGAGCGATCTCACGGTGAGTACCTAGCAGAGGTTCGGTCAGGCCAGGGCCAAGTATAGGGGTACACTCCTGATCGCGAATGTTTTGGAGCAAAGCTGGCCACTTTCCCGCCGCCTCAGGTTGGAAGCCGGGTTTGTACCAGATGCGTCCGCTTTTAAGGCGCACCATGAGAACTGGCACCCACCAATCGGGTCTTCCCTGTACTTGACTTCGGGCTTTCGCCATCGCTTGATCAATCTGCCCATCTTCTTGCAGTTCCCGGAAGAAGACAGGCATGAATTGAGTCACTGTTTGCATGGTGACATTGTGCTGCATGGCTAACACCGCGGGTACACCGGCTTGCAACAGGCGTGAGCCCAGTGCAGCCAGTGCGCCCTTATCATCACTGTGAGCTTCAGCACTACTACTCGTACTTTGGGGGGAAACTAATACCACTAATCGAGGGCCTTCTTGCCCCAGTTCCCGTAACACGTTAAGCAAATCTCTGTAAGCTACTTTCTGAGTTCTACCTGTTTCATTTTCTAACCATAGCCAAGGTTTGTGACCTTCAAGAAATACCCCGTGACAGATCAGGTACAGGATATCATAATCTTTGCTTAAATGAGCACTTAGGTTGGGTAAAGTAGCACTTCCAGGCGATATAACTCCTGTAACGGGGATGCTACCCAAGTTAGCTTTGGCCTGCTCTAACTCGGCCTTTACATCCAAAGGCGCCAGTAACCGGTCTTCCGGTGAGCAATCAGTTACATCGCTTGGGTTCGCAATCATGACCAGAGCGCGAAGGCCCGTCAGGGGACGGGGGCGCAGGCGCACTAACTGCCAGTCAAAATTGTTAAGATAGCGGGAAAACAGGATATCTTTGCGAGCGATCAAAAAAGAAGAGCTATCTTGGGGATCGCACAACGTTTCCCACCATAAAGCATGTAGTTCCGGTGGTGCACCAGGTCCGATGAATAGCCGCAAACGTAAACACCGATCCTGAGCACTACCGCGTGCGCTGGCCAGAGCCTCCTGGATTGCCGGTTGAGCAAACAAGCTATTGCTTAAACGTTGGCCATAAGTCAAAACGTCATGACCAGCCGCACGTATGTTGTCGATGTCGAACCGCACTACGGGGGGTGGTGTATCATCACCCTGCGTAACGTCTTCAGGCTTCTTTCTGAAGCGCATCTCAACAGCGTATTCATCGGTCCCCTGCCGATGTAAACCAATTTCAAGTTCGGGATAAGTTATCATGGCGCACCACCCCCTCGGTAAAATTCTTGATATCTACTTCACTTCCTCCAGCACAAGTATAGCACTTGTAGCCGTGAATTCCACTTGTCAAGCTAGATTTTCGGTGCTAGCCATAGCTCTACTTTGTCAGATTTAAGTATAACTTATTAATTTGACAGGGATTAGTAAAAAATTGTAAAAATGACACATCAAGCGCTTATCTTGTAATGTGACAAAGTAGAAGCAGGTGCACTCGCCCGTATACCAAAAAGTGCAAGGACCACAGAGTTAGAACCTAACGATCTAACGGTCAAGGGCTGGTTGACTGACAAAACTTAAAAAAGTTTTGTAATATCAGCATGTTATCAAGTATGAGGAGAGTGATCCATTATGAAAATCTAACCTACTGTTCTAACAAGGATTTCTTGCTATGACGGGGGTACTATAGCTGAGTTTTGTCAGTCAACCAGCAGTCAAGGAACAGTCTTATTCCAATGTTGAAGCAGTTCTCGTGCGAAGTCCTCCAGGCTGCCCCAATAGATACTGATGTCTTCATTCTGATAATAGCTTTCCAGGTATTTTCGGGCACGTGCCGGTTCCAGAATACGACCCCCTTCCAGATCGCTCTGCTGAGCATATTCTCCCTGCCAGTTCTGTGTCCCATCTCGCTTCTGTAAGCCTCTAATGCTATGAAACAGCATTTTGAAGTCCCAGTCATCTAACTGGAAGCCCAAAAAAAGAAGAGCCGTCTGGGTCAGTGCCTTGTGTACAGAAGGTGGGAGTAAATCCTTGTTCCTGGTTACACCAACCAGGAAGTTGAAGTAGTCGTCTTCGGTGAGAACCAGTGACTCTGGTTGCTCAAGGCGGCCAAACAGGTGGTAAACCAGGGGTCGCTTGGGGTCGGGCTGATCATTAGGCTTTTTACGCTGCTTTGAGTCTTCATTCCAGGGACAAAGTTCGATTTGAGGTTTTTTGCCAACAGCCTCCAGGGCATCAGGCAACAGATTGCTAGGATCCGTAGTGATGTAGATAGGCAAAGGTAGACGGGCCAACACCCCGTGCGGCTCCGCTGGATCGCGTTCGCGACGCTTTTCCCCTACTGCCGAAATCAGTTTATCCAGAGATGGACTGCCCTGAGGGTCATGTAAACGGTCTCCCCAATAACTTCGCATTGCCTCCGGTAGCTCGCTCTCGTGGTGACGGAGTATCTCCTCGCGTAGGTATTGCAACAATTCGCTGCGGAGAAAACTCTTACTTTGATCTATGGACAGATACTGGGCCACCTGGGGCAAATCCTCCCGCTGATAGGGCGCCAGCGGGAAGTGATAGGTTTCAGCCAGGTACTGTGCAATTTCACGACGGGAGCCGAACAAAGGCTCAGTCAGACTGGGGCCGAGGATAGGAATACATCGGCCACAGCGAATGCTACTGAGCAGGGCCCGCCATTTATCCATTCCTCCCGGTGTCTCAACGAAATCAGGCTTGTACCAGATGCGTCCACTCTTGAGACGCATGAACAGGACCGGCATCCACCAATCGGTCATTTGCCGAACCTCACTTTGGTCGTGCCTTTGCAGAACCTCACCTCGGGCTACCGCCACCGCCCGATCGATTTGCCCATCTTTTTGCAGTTCCCGGAAGAAGGCACGCATGAATTGGGCTACCGTATGTACGGCAACCTTGCCTTGCATGGCCAGGACTGCCGGGACCCCAGCCTCAGCCATGCGAGGCCCCATCGCCGCCAGGGCGCCCGTGTCGCCAGTGCCGGCTTCGGCACCGCCACCCGCACTTTGACAGGAGGCCAGTACCACCAACAGGGGACCCTGTTGTAACTCCCTTAGCCGGATCACTAAGTCGTTACCGGCCACCCTCTGGGTGCGACCATTCTCATCCTCCAGCCACAGCCACGGTTCGTCTTTAATCAATGCCCCATGGCAGATCAGGTAAAGGATATCGTAGCCTTCCCGCAGATGAGTGATCAGGTTGCTTAAAGTCGCTTTGCCGGCAGATGCCAGTCCCCTAACAGGAATATCCCCTAAGCCCGTTTTGGCGCGTGCCAGCTCGTCTGTCACGTTCACCGCCGTCAGCTGATAATGGCTTATATCGCTCGGATTGGCGATGACCACCAGCGCGCGCAGCTTAGTCTTGGCGCGTCGCCAAACAGGCCGCCAATCAGAACTGCTAAGATAGCGGGAAAACCATATACGATCGCTAGTAAACAATGAAGAACCATCCTGGGGATCGCGTAGGGTTTCCCAGCGCAAGTCATGTAATTCCAGCGCACTAGGTCCGATGAAAAGCCGCAGGCGCAAGGGCATATTCTTATTACTGGCAACGCTGCGCGCCTGAGCAAAAGCTGTCCGGACATCCGGGTTGGCAAACAAACTGCCGCCTAAACAGTTACCGTAAGCCAGCGGGTCAAGGACGAGTTCACGCAGGCGGTTCATGTCGAACTGCACCAGCGCCACGTCCTCACTGCCTAATGGGTTGATGTCAGCGTCGTTGCCAGGCTGGCCGAGACGCATTTCAACAGCGTAACTGTCACCATACCTGCGATGCAGGCCGATTTCCAGTTCAACACAAGCCATCGTCGGTGTACCTCCGGGGCCATGATTAGCCATTATCGGTTTTAAGCCGAACTAACTTTATCTCAGGCGACGGCGCCGTCATTCCCACTATAATGCACCCTGGCGCTCGCCATTACCAAGCGGTGGTCGAACCACCGTCCTGAAAAATCAACCCTGGCTGGAGCTTAACTCTGGTATTGCGTTTAGTGCGCAATAGTTCATAATAGTGGTCATGGAAAACACTATTAGTACTGGCAAAGCAGCGAAGCGGCTGGGCGTCTCGGTCAAGACCTTGCAACGCTGGGAGCGCGAAGGGCGATTGATCCCGGTTGCGCGAACGGATAGCAATCGTCGCCTTTACACCGAATCGCAGATTCTGGAATTCCTGGGTGTGCAGCGCAGCGGCGGGAAAGATCCGACCAGTCTGGTCGCCTACTGCCGCGTGTCCAGCGCGGCACAAAAACCGGATTTGGCGAATCAGCGCAAGGTGCTGGAAGAGTTCGTTGTGGCGAAAGGGCTGGCTGGCGTCGAGTTCGTTGAAGAGGTCGGCGGCGGGTTGAACTTCAAGCGCCAGCGGTTTGTGGCGCTGATGGACGCGATCGGACGGCGGGAAGTCAAGACGCTGATCCTGGCGCACCGTGACCGTTTAACCCGT
>CAIMUS010000028.1 GCA_903844665.1 uncultured Pseudomonadota bacterium | reverse complement strand
GCCTGCCGCCGCCTCGGCAATCGAGTCGTAAGCCCGCTCGTACCAGTTCGGAGGTAATAGCATGGCTTCCCCTCCCTGCCAGTAGATCGTCAGGGCGCCGATCGTTTTGGCCTCCATATAATCGAGCACCTTATCGATCATAATACGCAGCCGGTCCAGACTCAAACGGTCATCCGTCTTGTGCTCGAAGCAATACTCGCAGGCGGCATTGCACTTGAGGGTAGATAAAAGAATCAGTGCCAGATGGCCGGCGGTCATGGCGCGTCATCTCCCTGTGCGGCGGAAAAGGTGGCCAAATCCTGGCGCAATTCGGTCGCTGCCTGTTGCAACATACCGAACAGCATTTTTACACCGTCGCAGCGGAAGGCGCGCTCAGGCCATTTAAAGTAGCCGCCGCAGTACTCGAGAAAAGGACAGCCGCCGCATTCGCTGTTCTCGGCCAGCAATTGCCGCCGCCACGCTTCTGCAAAAGCGCCGCTGTCGGCCTGTGCCGGAATGTCGGACAGCCGGCCTGGAAGCCGCTCTTCACCCGGTTCGGTGACATGGCGGAACATAGCCGGATCTTCTTCCTGAATTGTCCATAAATTAACGGGCTGCTGGTGAAAAAATGCCAACAGACTGCTGTGAAACGGTTCGATTGGCTGCGCGACCGTGGAGCGATGCAGGTAGAGCTTCAAGACCTGAGCCAGTTCCTCGATCAGAACCGGCTCAGGCGGGGTGATTTCCAGCTTGACGGCGAACTGCAAGCTGACGGCCAGTTTGACCGCCTTGCTAAAACCCGGTGTCACCGGGATGGAAACCCGTATTGAACAGTGGTCGAGCAGGGGCGAGCATCGATACAGCAGCGGGTAGTGCTGGACCGGCTCCGTTAGCACCAAGTCTAAAGGGACCGGTTCCCGCCATTGCGCCAGTTCATCGACGGTGGCGGGCGATAACGGCAGTTGGAGGTAGACCAGATTTTCCCAGTCGGCGGCTGCCAGCACGGTTGGCAGAGCCGCCGGATTCTGGCCTCGCGCGATCGCTGGCCGGCCATGATAGTCCGCCAGCAGCGCCGCCGGCACGTTATAGATGACTGTGGCCATTCACGCTTGGCGTCGGGTGATAACTACCGGTTGGCCCAACCGCCGCCACCGTGGCGATTGGCCCAACTACGGCCGTGATTGCTCCAGCCGGTACCACCGCTGCGGTTGACCCAGCCGGTACCACCGCTGCGGTTGGCCCAGCCACCGCCATGATTGGCCCAGCCGCCGCCGTGATTGACCCAACCGCCGCCGCCGTGATTGGCCCAACCGCCACCGCTGTGGTTGACCCAGCCACCGCCGTGATTGACCCAGGCTGTACCCGCTATGGCATCCCGCCCAGACTCTAGCAGACTACCGCCCAGAAGAGCGCCGGCAATCACCGCTTTAGACCATCTGCCCAGGCTGAGGAGAAAATCACGCCGACTGGACAGCGCCTCTTCCTCGGCTTCGGGTTCCTGATTTTCGTCTGGTTTAAGATCGTGTTCTGTTGTCATAACAAGCCTCTCGTTGTCCGGTAAAGAACGCCTGACCGAGATCGGTCAGAGTCGAGTTTTCACATCTGTACGACTATCAAACTGTATAGCTTCTCTTTAAACCCATATTGATCTGCGTCAATGCCGACAGATGTCTGAACCGCAGATGTACGCTGATGACAGGATTACGCAGATAGATACACCAACACCATCTGTGTCATCTGTGTAATCTCTTCATCCGCGTTAATCTGCGGTTCAGACAGCCCGGCCTGTCGGGTTACGCTACGCTAACCCGACCTACGAATAATTTTTCTCACAAGGTTCTGCCCATCCGCCTGCCTTCTTCTTCGTCCACCCGCGCCAGCAGCAGCGCGCCGCCGATGAACAACAGCAGCAACGACAGGATGGAAGCCCGTGGACTGCCGGTCATCAGGCTGACCCAGCCCATCAGTAACGGACCGATGACCGCGGCGAACTTACCCAGCATATTATAGAAACCGAAAAATTCGCCCGATTTTTCCGCCGGGATAAGACGGGCATAGAACGACCGGCTTAAGGACTGGATACCGCCCTGCACCAGGCCGATGGCTATCGCCAGGGCGTAGAAGTGCCAGGGTTTGCTGATGAAGTAGCCGCAGAGAGTAATCAGGGTATAGGCGCCGATGCCGATAAAAATACCCTGGCGCGCGCCCCAGCGTTCACCCAGCTTGCCGAAAACAATCGCCGCCGGAAAGCCGACAAACTGGGTGATCAGCAGGGCTACGATCAGGTCGTCGGCGGCAAAGCCCAGCGCCAGACCATAATCGACCGCCATCCGGACGATGGTATCGACGCCGTCGATATACAGCCAGTAGGCCAGCAGAAACAGTCCCACCACGCGCAGCCGGCGGATATCGGCCAGGGTCTGCCGCAATTGCAGCAGGCCGGCGCGCACTGCCGCCCGCCCCCCCATGCGCTCGGGATTTGGCGGTTCCGGCACGTACAGCAACAGCGGCAGGGAAAACACCGCCCACCAGACCGCCACCATGAGGAAGGAAAGCCGCACGGCGGTAGCGGTATCCGGCAGGCCGAAAGCCTGCGGATACAGCGTCATCAGCACATTGACGGCGAACAGCAGGCCGCCGCCCAGATAGCCCAGCGCAAATCCCAGGGCGGAGACAATATCGAGTTTACGCTCGCCGGCGACGACCACGATCAGGGCGTCGTAAAAGGCGGTGGCGCCGGAAAAGCCGATGACACCGACACCGTACAACAGGCAGGCCAGGGGCCATTGCCCCCGCGCCACCCCATACAGGGCGGCGGTGGCCAGAATACCCAGCAAGGTGAAGAACAGTAATAAGCGTTTTTTTGCGCTACCCCGGTCGGCAATTGCGCCCAGCGGCGGCGATAACAGCATGATGACCAGGCTGGGCAGGGAATTCGCCATCCCCAGCCAGAAGCTGCTGGTCGAGGCCGCAACGTCGGCGCTCCAGTATTGCTTGAAAAACACCGGAAAGAAACCGGCCATGACCGTGGTGGCGAAGGTGGAATTGGCCCAGTCGTAAAAAGCCCAGGCCAGGGCTTTGCCACGGTCGAGATAATCCGCCGGCAGGGAAAAAGGCTGGTTATTTTCAGGCATCGTTAACAGTCGCGATAGGCTAATTTAGAATGGTGGGAATGCCGGCGCTCCGCCGCCGGTCCACACCCCTTTCCCTGCTCACTGCCGACCCATGAAGCCGCTCCCATGATGACTGAAAACGCCGCCTTGATGCAACGCGATCTGGCCGTGCTCTGGCACCCCTGCACCCAGATGAAAGACCATGAATGGTTGCCACTGCTGCCTATCCGCCGGGGTGAGGGCGTATGGCTGGAAGACTTCGAGGGCAAGCGTTATCTGGACGCGATCAGTTCCTGGTGGGTCAATCTGTTCGGCCATGCCAATCCGCGCATCAACGCGGCGCTCAAACAGCAGCTCGATACCCTGGAGCATGTCATTCTGGCCGGCTTTACCCATCGGCCGGCGATCGAGTTATCCGAGCGCTTGGTGCAACTGACGCCGCCCGGACTCGACCGGGTGTTCTTCGCCGACAACGGTTCCGCCGGCATCGAGGTGGCGCTCAAAATGAGCTATCACTACTGGCGCAACAGCGGCAAGCCCCAAAAGACACGCTTTATCACCCTGAGCAACAGCTATCACGGCGAAACCCTGGGGGCGCTGGCGGTGGGCGATGTGGCGCTGTACAAGGAAACGTATAAGCCGCTGATAATGGAAGTCATCACCGTGTCATCCCCCGATGCCTGGTATCGGGAACCGGGTGAATCCGCCGCCGATTGCGCCTGCCGCCGCTTTACGGCCATGCGGCAGGCGCTGGAGCGGCACGCGCAAGAAACGGCGGCGGTGATCGTGGAGCCCCTGGTGCAATGCGCCGGCGGGATGCGGATGTACGATCCCATCTATCTGCGGCTGTTGCGGGAAGCCTGCAATCAGTACGAGGTGCATCTGATCGCCGATGAAATCGCCGTCGGCTTCGGTCGCACCGGCACGCTGTTCGCCTGTGAGCAGGCCGGCGTCACACCCGATTTCATGGCGCTGTCCAAAGGCCTGACCGGCGGTTATCTGCCGCTGTGCGCGGTGCTGACGACCGATTCAATCTATCAGGCTTTCTACGATGATTATCAGAACCTGACCGCCTTTCTGCATTCCCACAGCTATACCGGCAATCCGCTGGCCTGTCGCGCGGCCCTGGCGACGCTGGATATCTTCGCCAGCGATCCCGTGCTGGAAAATAATCGACGCCTGGCCCGCCGCATGAAACAGGCGACCGAGTCGTTAAAAGATCATCCGCGGGTAATGGAAGTGCGCCAGACCGGCATGATTCTGGCGATCGAACTGATCAAAGACAAGCGCAGTCGGGAACCCTATCCCTGGCAGGAGCGGCGTGGCTTGCGGGTTTATCAACACGCTCTGAAACGGGGCGCACTGTTGCGGCCCCTGGGTAACGTCATCTATTTTATGCCGCCTTATGTGATCACTCCGGAGCAGATCGATTTCCTGGCGGAGGTGGCGCGGGAAGGGATCGAACTGGCGACTGCCGAGGGGTCGTAGCCGGTAGTGGACGATCCGTTCGCGCCGGAAGTCATCATGCCGCTACGAGAGGAAGTTTAGCAATAATCCCGAATCGTCCGCAGCATATCCAGAGCGGTTATAATCCCGACCACCTGTTTGCCCCGGGTGACGAACAGCCGGTGGATATGCCCCCGCACCATGGTGTCGGCGATGCTCTTGAGCGGCGCATCCTCCGGCACGTCGAAGATCAACGGCGTCATGATGTCCCGGACTGTCCCCAGCGGTTCAGGCTTAAGGCTAAGGCCGAGCGCGGCGATGTCCTCCTGGGCATAGCGGTTTTCCAGGCCGCGCAGATAATACTCATGGACATCATCCCGCTGCGTCTCCTGGCTGTGAAAACTGGCATAGCGCACGATATCGGTCAGGGAAACCACGCCGATCAGTTCTTCATCCCGGGATATCACCGGCGCGCCTGAAATATAATTATCGATGAAGAATTCGGCCAGCCGATCCAGGGACCAATCCGCCTGCGCCAGCAGAATTTCGGTGTTCATAATGTCTTTTGCCGTTAGCGTGTTCATTGTCATCTCCGGCTGGTTGGAGCGGTGGTGGCAGGGTGTGACCCGGCATGGAATTTTCAAGCAGATCGATGCCATAATCGTTTATCAATATCCTAGCACGGGCGTTGACCCTGATTGCTATTTTCCCATTCCCATGGCCCTAAACCTAGCTTTGAAACGATGGCGATGACAACGATCACGATAGCCCTTCTGTTGATCCTGACGCTCTGGTTGCCGCCGGCGCTGGCCGGCAACACCTGGGGCGAAGTCGATGCGGCCCTGCCGGGCCGGCCCCAGGTGATCGGTTTTTACAGCGCCGGTTGCCTGTCCGGTGCGACGATGCTGCCCTTGCAGGGCGAGGGTTTTCAGGTGATGCGACCCAGCCGCAACCGTTTTTACGGCCATCCCAGCCTGATCGCCTTCTTGCAGGCGCTCGGCCGACAGGAGGCGGCGCGCGGCGAGCGTATCTTGATCGGCGATATGGCCCAGCCGCGTGGCGGCCCGATGGCGTTCGGCCATGGCAGCCATCAGAGCGGTCTGGATGTGGATATCTGGTTTGCCCAGGCGCCGCGCGGGCAGATCCTGTCCTTCCGGGAGACCGAGACCCTGCCGATGCTGCCGGTCATCGACGCGACGGCAGGCCGGCTGAATCCGACTCGGTGGTCGCCACGTCTGCGGGATACCTTGAAGCTGGCGGCCGATAATCCGGTGGTGGAGCGCATTTTCGTCAATCCCATCATCAAGCAGGCGGTCTGCCACAGCGAAGGCGCGGAGCGGACGTGGTTGCGCAAGCTCCGACCCTGGTGGGGACATGACGAACATTTTCATGTGCGCCTGCGCTGCCCTGCCGACAGTCCGCTGTGCGAACCGCAGAAACCGTTGCCGCCGGGGGATGGCTGCGATGAAGATCTGGACCGCTGGGCCTGGGAGGTGCAGCAGATCGCCCTGGGGTTGCGCACGCGGCAAATGCCGCTGGAACGGCGGGAACCGGTGTTGCCGACCACCTGCGCGGCGGTGCTCAATGGCTATCCGGTCCAGTGAGCGGAGCTTGCCCCTCTAAACCTTTAATTTCCTCACCAGCCGTTGCAACCGCCGAACCGCTTCCTGTTCCTGGCGAGGCCCGTAGCGCAGACTGGCATAAAGCCGCCCGATCAGCCGGACCCGGGCCGCCAGTTCGGGGCGGCTGACGGCCACCCGCCCGGTGAACGCCAGTGGTCCCTCATGCCCGGCCCGTACCAGACCCGCGCGGGCCAGCTTGGCGCAGAAACGCCGATAGGCCAACGCCACCGGGTCGGTTGCCGTACGGCGGCTCAGCGCTTGCAAGCCTATCACCACCAGACCGACGCCGGTCAGCGCCGCCACCATGGCCAGAACCATATCCTGCCAGTCCACCGGCCCGAATCCCAACCCGGAAAGCCATTGTTTCTGCTGCTCCGGCCCGTAAGCCAGCACCCATTCATTCCAGGCATTATCCAGATAGTCCCAGCCCAGAATCAGCGGCTGCAGCCAGGTCTGACCCCGCCGGGCCAGCAGCGGCAGGGAATCCGGGTCATCCAGTGCCGCGTAAAGTCCCCGTTCCACTCGTTCCGGCGCCACCGCCGCGGTGGGATCGACCCTGACCCAACCCTGTCCCTCCAGCCAGACTTCCGCCCAGGCATGGGCATCGGATTGGCGCACGATCAGATAGCCGCCCAGTCCATTGTGCTCGCCGCCCTGATAGCCCAGCACGACTCTGGCGGGAATGCCGGCGGCCCGCAGCAGAAACACGAAGCTGCCGGCATAGTGCTCGCAAAACCCCCGTCGGGTGTCGAACAGAAACGCGTCGATGGAGTTTTGTTCCGGCAACAACGGCGGCTCGAGGGTGTAATGGAACGGTTCCCGCCGAAACAGGTTCAGGGCGGCCAGAACGATCTCGCCTGGAGCCAGGGGACGCGAGCGCCACTCGTCCGCCAGAGCGCGGGCGCGCGGATCGATTCCCGCCGGCAATTGGGTCTGCCCCTGCAGTTGCAGGGGACCGGTGTTATAGTAAGGATAGGAGCGCATCTCGTAGCGCAGCACTTCCTGCACCGGTTGCCTGCGCACCAATTGAAAGGTGGCGCTCACCTCGGTCTCACTGGGCAGGCTGGCCGGCAGATCCAGGGCCGGCAGCCAGCGCTGACCATGGGGCTCCAGGATCACCGTATAGTCCACGGCCTCTCCTTCGGTACGATAGCTGAACTGCCGATACAGCCTCTCTTCCGACCGGCGCCAGGTGCGACCGTCAAAGCGGTCCAACACCGGACCGCGCCAGTAAAGCTGCCCGGCGGGCGGCATGGCGCCAGTAAAGCGCGCCCGGAAAGCCACCTCGGCGGAAAGGCTGAGCCGGCTGACGGATCCCGGCGCCATTTCCTCCGACATGCCGGTCAGTCCCCGGTAGGCATCTTTCGGCAGGCCCCATAAGGGACCGGGAATACGGGGAAACAGAATGAACAGAATCAGCATGACCGGAACGGCTTCCACCAGCAGGCGGCAGCTCAACCGCAGCAGCGCCAAGGCGGGCAGGGTGGCGGGATACTGTAAGGCGGCGTGGGCGGCCAGCAGCCCGGCCAGCACCAGAGTCAGACCCGCCGCCAGCAGCAGGCTCTGGTCATACAGCAGCACCGCCATGACCAGCAGATAACCCATGAACAGCAGCACCATGCCATCGCGCAAGGTGCGCAGCTCCAGGAATTTCAAGGACACCATGGCGGCCAGCAGAGCCGTGCCGGCATCGCGCCCGAACAGGGTTTTATACTGGAGCGCTACCAGGCTGATAATAAGCAGCGTCAAGCCTGACAGCGGCCAACGGGATGGCAGGCGCAGGCGTCCTGTGCACACCAAGCCTCTCCAGGTGACCATGCCGGAAAATACCAGCCAGAACCAGGCCGGCAGATGCAGCAGTAGATGGGGCAACATGGCCAGGGCAAGGGCCGCCGCCAGCCAGACGAAACAGGCATTCGGCAACAGTGGCTCCGGGTCGGCGGGCAGGGCCGTAACGCCCGGGCGCGGTAATCGCATCAGCGCCGCTCCCCGCGCGCGGAATCGTACAACGCCAGGGCTTCCAGACAACGGCGGCGGTGCCCTTCACCCCTGGCTGGCGGGTATTCGACCCCCGGCAGTTGCAAACCGTAATCGCGCCCCTCGGTTTCCGCCTTGAGCACCCACAGACAAAGCTGGGACAGACGGACTTCGGTGGGGCGTGGGGTCAGCAGGCGCCAATCCAGCCAGATCTCGGCGCGGGTCGGGTCGGTGAAGCGTTTGACCAGCAGATCGCTGGAGCGCGCGCTGGCTTTCCAGGCCACATGGCGGGGTGAATCGCCGGGCACATAGCCGCGCAGCCCGGTATAGTCCTCGCTGCCGGTGTGGCGCCCGTCGTTATCGCCGCCGGCGCTGACGGCGGCTCGCAAGGGCAGCGGCGCTCCGCCTTCGGGACGGGGATAAACCAGGCAAACCTGTTCGAACTCCAGCCAGCTCCAGGCTTGAAACAACCCCAGGGGAATACAGGTGAAGATCCGCAGCCGGCCGGCCGGCAACAGGCCGCGTTGCGTCGCCGCCAGCGTCAAGGTAATGGTCGCCTCGCCGTTAGGAGGGACATCGACATACCGGCAGGTTTGGGGATTGCTTTCCAGGCTCAGGCCGACGCCGTAGCGGGGGCGGGCGTCGGGATTGAGCAGGCGAAAGCCGAAGCAGGCGTCCTGACCGGCGAATACCGGAGCGGCGCCGTCCGGTCGCAACCACAGGTTGAGCAATGTGTTATGGCTCCGCCACATGGTATTCAGAGCCACGGCGCTCAGCAGAAAGGTCAGGATAAAGCCCATGCTGTTGCTATAGTTAATCGCCCACAGGAACATCACGAACAGCATCGACGCGAACACATAGCCGTAACTGGTCGGGAGAATATAGATATGGCGGCGATCCAGGCAGATGGGTTGGCGTTGCGGCTGGATCCGGTTGGACAGCCAGCGCGCCAGCCGCTGCTGCAGGGGGGCAAGCATGGGAATCAGGCGGGCACGCCGACCGACCGCAACAGCTTCTCCAGCAAGGCGCTGGAGGATTGCTCCAGATAGGCGTCGGCGGGATGCAGGCGGTGGCCGACCACCGCCGGCAGCACGGTCTGGATATCTTCCGGCAGTACATGCTCCCGCCGGTCGAGCAGCACCCAGGCGCGGGCGGCGCGCAACAGGGCCAGTCCCGCCCGCGGCGACAGGCCGTTGCGGAATAGGCCGGACTGACGGGAAAAGGCCAGCAGACCTTGCAGATAATCCAGCAGGGCCGGCGCCGCATGGATAGTAGACACCACCGACTGGATGGCCATGAGTTCGGCGGGAGGCAGGCAGACTGGAAATTGCGCCAGCAATTCGCGGCGGTCCCGACCCTGCAATAACACCCGTTCCGCGGCGACATCGGGATATCCCAGTTCGATCCGCATCAGAAAACGATCCAGTTGCGATTCCGGCAGGGGGAAGGTGCCAACCTGGTCGATCGGATTCTGGGTGGCGATGACGAAGAAAGGGGAGGGCAGGTCGCGGGTCTCGCCCTCCACGGTGACCTGGTGTTCCTCCATGGCTTCCAACAGGGCGCTCTGGGTCTTCGGGGTGGCGCGGTTGATTTCGTCGGCCAGCACCACTTGGGCAAAGATCGGGCCGGGATGAAACACGAAGGTGCCCTGCTGCCGTTCATAGATGGCGGCGCCCAGGATATCGGCCGGCAGCAGGTCGCTGGTGAACTGGATCCGCTGGTAGTGCAATCCCAGGGTCTGGGCGAAGGCGTGAGCCAGGATGGTCTTGCCCATACCGGGCAAGTCCTCGATCAGCAGATGCCCTCGCGCCAGCAGGCAGGCCAGGGCCAGGCGGATGGCGTGTTCCTTGCCCAGAATCGCGGTGCCGACCTGGGCGACGACGGTGTCCAGACGGGCGTGTTGATCCAGGCTGACGATGTTCGACGGTGGAACTGGCATGGTACGGTTACGGAGGTTAGCTCGGTGTTGCCGATGACAGGCGGAGACAGCCGGAAGATATGGGTGGAATGGTAACCGTGCGATGGTCTGGGGGCAAGGTGGGGGGGGGGGGGGGGATGGTTTTGCCAACGGTCGAACACGCGATAACAGGATCTACAGTAAGGTTACGGGGAAGTCTATCTGCCGTTTGTGCTGGCGCGTAAATACCATGAACATCACTCAACTGCACGACCTTGGCTGTGAAGCGAAAACAGCCGATAATTGCCTCAGTTATTGAAGCGATTAATCACATTCCAGCATGCGCCATACGTATAGCACTCAGACACCTGAAGTCCTGTCTCCCGAACAAGTGGAAGCCCTACTGCCGAAGCTGGTCCGGGTAGGCGCTGCCACGCCCGTCATTCTCTTGTACCTGCACGGTTCCCACGCCCGGGGAACGCAGGCGCCGCTTAGCGATATCGATCTGGCCGTTCTACTGGAACCGGAATGGGGGCGGGATTACCGTGTCCACGGTGATCTTCTAATGGCCTTGCAGGAAGCGTGCGGACGCGATGATATCGACTTGGTCGTCTTTAATGCGGCAGGACCCATTATCCGCGACCGCGTGATCAGACACGGCCGCCTGGTTTACGCCCGCAGTGAAGCGCAGCGCGTTGCTTTCGAGGCCGATGCTTTAAAACGGGCCATGGACTTCAGCTATTATTCCCAGGTCTATGACGATGCCTTGTTTCGGCAATTGAGGGAGGGGCGCTTGCATGATTGATCGGGAAATTCTGGCCACCCGCCTGAGCAAACTGCGCGAGGCATTGCGCAGACTTCGGCCGATTGCCGCCAAACCGCACGATGACTACATGGCTTCGGAAATCGATCGTGCTCTGGCGGAGCATTACCTGCGTCTTTCTCTGGAGGCGATGCTGGATGCGGGCAATCATCTCATTGCCTCGGCGGGTTTTCGTAAACCGTTGCAGCTTCGCGATATTCCCCTAATCCTCGGCGAAAATGGCGTTATCGCCCGCGAATTGGCGGATAAGTTGGCGCGGGCAACCGGGTTGCGGAACCGGCTTGTCCATGGCTATACCGACATCGATCATGAAATTCTTTACACCGTTCTGCAGAACGATCTCGTCGATCTGAAGAACTTTGCCATTGCCGTCGCCAGGCATTGCGGGGAGTGAGCCAGGGAGGAAAACAGAAAAAAGTCGGTAGGTCGGGCAACAGCGCCGCGTTGCCCGACGGGTTCATTTACTTCCCCGGCTGGTAGATGGCATCGAAGGTGCCGCCATCGGCGAAGTGAGTGGCCTGCGCCTTTTGCCAGCCACCGAAGACCTCATCGATGGTAAACAGCTTCACCTTGGAAAAGTCGGCGGCGTGTTTGGCCTTTACCGCTGGGTCCTGGGGCCGGAAATGATGCTTCGCTATTACCTCCTGTCCCTCCGGGCTGTATAAATACTCCAGGTAAGCCTGGGCCACCTGGCGGGCGCCGTGCTTGTCGACGGTTTTATCCACCAGCGCCACCGGCGGTTCGGCCAGGATGCTGAGCGACGGCGCCACGATCTCGAACTGGCCCTTGCCCAGTTCTTCCTGCGCCAGCAGCGCCTCGTTTTCCCAGGCCAGCAACACATCGCCGACGCCACGCTCGATAAAGGTGGTGGTGGAGCCACGGGCGCCGGAATCCAGCACCGGCACGTTCTTGTACAGTTTGGCCACGAACTCCCGCGCTTTGGCCTCGTCGCCGCCGGCCTGTTTAAGCGCATAACCCCAGGCGGCCAGATAGTTCCAGCGGGCGCCGCCGGAGGTCTTGGGATTGGGGGTGATCACCTGCACATCGGAACGAATCAGATCGGGCCAGTCCTTGATGCCTTTCGGGTTGCCCTTACGCACCAGGAAAACGATGGTGGAAGTATAAGGCGCCGAGTTATGCGGCAGCCGCTTCTGCCAGTCGGCGGGCAACAGCTTGCCCCTGGCGCTGATTTCGTCGATATCGTAAGCCAGCGCCAGGGTGACCACATCGGCTTCCAGCCCATCGATCACGGCGCGGGCCTGCTTGCCGGAACCGCCGTGGGACTGGCGAACGGTCACCTTGTCGCCGGTTTTGTTCTGCCAGTAGCGGCTGAAAACCGTATTGTAGTCGCTGTAGAGCTCACGGGTGGGATCGTAGGAGACGTTCAGCAGGGTCACTTCCGCCGCGCCAGCGATGGAAGTCACTGCCACCAGCACGGCGGCGCTTAGCAGATAGAGCAAACGGTTCATCGATGTTTTCCTCAGTGATAGGGATGGTGTGTAATGTCGATTCCCAAGCAAAGCTAACACAAATTTTATAATACTTGAAATAACATGGATTTTTATCTATATTACCATAAGTTATTAAAGTTCTAAATTTATATAACTGATTATTTTAACGGCTGTAAATGATTATAGGATGGGCAAAGGTGCGCTTTTCAGGCTCCCATGTCGGGTTACGACGCGCCCGTAACGTCCCTGCTATTGGCTGGCTCGGTAGCGGGCGCGTCTAACCCGACCTACGTGGATTTTCACGGTAAAATACTCGGCTATTCGACTTCAGGCGGAATCAACCCATGCGTTATCCGGAACGTTTCGATGTCATCGTCATCGGCGGCGGCCATGCGGGCACCGAAGCCTGCATGGCGGCGGCGCGCATGGGCCTGCGCACCCTGCTGTTGACCCATAACGTCGAGACGGTAGGGCAGATGAGTTGTAACCCGGCCATCGGCGGCATCGGCAAGAGCCACCTGGTCAAGGAGATCGACGCCCTGGGCGGAGTGATGGCGCGGGCGACGGACCGCGCCGGCATCCAGTTCCGCATTCTGAACAGCAGCAAGGGACCGGCGGTCAGGGCGACCCGCGCCCAGGCGGACCGGGCGCTGTACAAGACGGCGGTACGGCGGCTGCTGGAGAACCAGCCCAATCTGCAGATTTTTCAGCAGGCGGCGGTCGATCTGCTGGTGACCGGCGAGCGCGTGACCGGCGCCGTGACCCAATCGGGGATTCAATTCGAAGCGCCGGCGGTGGTGCTGACCACCGGCACCTTCCTGGGTGGGCGCATTCATGTCGGCCTGTCCAACTACGAAGGTGGTCGGGCCGGCGATCCCCCATCCAACGATCTGGCCCGCCGGCTGCGGGATCTGCCCTTCAGGGTAGGACGGCTGAAGACCGGCACACCGCCACGTCTCGATGGCCGCAGCATCGATTACAGCAGACTGATCGAGCAGCCCGGCGATGATCCCGCGCCGGTGTTCTCCTATCTGGGACGGGTGGAGGAACATCCCCGCCAGGTGTCCTGCTGGATTACCCGGACCAACGCGCGTACCCATGACATCATCCGCAGCGGTCTGGATCGCTCGCCTATGTACACCGGCGTGATCGAAGGCGTGGGACCACGCTACTGCCCCTCGGTGGAAGATAAGATCATGCGTTTCGCCGACAAGCCCTCGCATCAGATCTTTCTGGAGCCGGAAGGGCTGAACACTCACGAAATCTACCCCAACGGGATTTCCACCAGCCTGCCGTTCGACATTCAATTTCGGTTGGTGCGCTCCATCGCCGGACTGGAAAACGCCCATCTCACCCGGCCCGGTTATGCGATCGAATACGACTTTTTCGATCCCCGCGATCTGCTGTACTCCTTGCAGAACCGCTATCTGCAAGGGCTGTTCTGCGCCGGCCAGATCAACGGCACCACCGGCTATGAAGAAGCCGCCGCCCAGGGCCTGCTGGCGGGCATCAACGCCGCCCTGTCGGTGCAGGGCCGGGAACCCTGGTATCCGCGCCGCGACGAAGCCTATCTCGGCGTGCTGATCGACGATCTGATCACCCGCGGCGCCAGCGAACCTTACCGGATGTTCACCAGCCGGGCCGAGCACCGCCTGCTGCTGCGGGAGGACAACGCCGATTTGCGGCTGACCGAAACCGGCCGCCGCCTGGGGTTGGTGGACGATGAGCGCTGGCGGGTGTTCGAGGTCAGGCGTGAGGCGATCGAACGGGAACGACAGCGGCTGCTGGATACCTGGGTGCGACCGGGGCAGCTTGACGAAGCCGAGACGCAACGGGTACTAAAGGTCCCACTCAGCCGGGAAAGCCGGGCACTCGAACTGTTGCGCCGTCCCGAGGTGAACTATGCGGAGTTGATGACGTTGCCCGGCGTAGGTCCCGGCGTGAACGATCCGACCGTGGCCGAACAGGTGGAGATTCAGTGCAAATATGCCGGCTATATCGAACGGCAGCAGGAGGAAATCGAGCGCCACCGCCGGCACGAGGAAATGTCCTTGCCGTCCGATCTGGATTATGGCGAAGTCCGCGGTCTGTCCAACGAGGTCAGGGAAAAGCTGGCGCGCCACCGTCCCGCCACCCTGGGGCAGGCGGGACGCATCCCCGGCGTCACCCCGGCGGCGGTTTCCCTGCTGCTGGTACATCTCAAGCGTGGCGGATATCGCCGTAGTGCTTGAGAGTAATTGAATTGAGAGGATCGACGATGAAAATCAACATTACTGTCGACGCGACCGCGCAGGAAATGCGCGAGTTCCTTGGCCTTCCCAACGTTCAGCCCTTGCAGGACGAAATCCTGGAGGTGATTCGGGACAATATGAAAAAGGGAGTGACCGGTTTCGATGCGCTGAATTTGATGAAGCCCTTGCTGCCGTCGCAGTTTCAATCCATGGAACTGTTCCAGAAAGCATTCTGGGATGCTTTCACCAAGAAGGGGCCTGCTTCCCAGGAAGCCGTTGTGGCTGCCGAAGCAAGCTCCGAGGGCAAATAAGCTCCTTCTCCGCCGCTGCTTGTCGTGGAGCCGGCTTCCAGCCGGCTTTTTAGATGCGAATAATCATCCCATTCCGCATCCGCTATAATCTGCTCCGAAAATGTTAGACAAAATTGCCCATTTCGGTCATTCGCTCTCCGTTGATACCCCACGCGGGGTGCAACTAGAGTCTAGGTGGAGCAGTTTCCACCGTTGTTTCCCTGAAGGGCATGGCATTTACCTGGCAGCGGAACCCCATGAGGTAACAGCACCCCGTGGTTCTATCCCTGGACGGAGCCACTGTGCGATCCGCTACTGAGAACGCCAGCCCACCCCGGAACTTCCGGGGTTGCCTGGATTCCATCCAGGCCGGCTTAGTATACCGAAAAGAGGAGCAATTCATTGTCACAAATGGTTACGAAAAATTTGCCCACAATGGGCAGAATTGAGTAAGTATGTCCTATTTTCCAAGCCTAGAAGCTAGCTCATCTATATTCTCCACCGGCCCGAAGGCAACCAGCCTATGACCCAGCCCATCGTTATCCGTCGGGCGCTGCTCAGCGTCTCCGATAAAACCGGTATCCTCGATTTCGGCCGCGCCCTGCTCGATTTCGGCGTGGAAATTCTCTCCACCGGCGGCACGGCGCGCCTGTTGAGCGCCAATGGCGTTCCCGTGGTGGAGGTATCCGACTATACCGGTTTTCCGGAGATGATGGATGGCCGGGTCAAGACCCTGCATCCCAGGATTCATGGCGGTCTGCTGGGACGGCGCAATGTGGACGATACGGTGATGGCGAAACATGACATCCCCGCCATCGATCTGCTGGTGGTCAACCTCTATCCCTTCGAGGCCACGGTCGCCAGACCGGACTGCACGCTGGCCGATGCCATCGAGAATATCGACATCGGCGGTCCGGCAATGCTGCGCGCCGCCGCCAAGAACCATGCCGCGGTCACAGTGGTGACCGACGCCGCCGACTATCCGCGCCTGCTGGAAGAAATGCGCGCCAATCAAGGCGCCGTCAGCGCCGCCACCCGGTTCGAACTGGCCGTGAAGGTCTTCGAGCAGACCGCCCGTTATGACGGCGCGATCGCCAACTATCTGGGCGCCATCCAGGCGGACGGCGGCAAAGCCGAATTTCCCCGTACCTACAGCGTGCAGTATCGCAAGGCGCAGGATATACGCTATGGCGAAAATCCCCATCAGCACGCGGCTTTTTATGTCGAACACCAGCCCGCCGAAGCCTCCATCGCCACCGCCCGGCAGTTGCAGGGCAAGGAACTGTCCTATAACAACGTGGCCGACACCGATGCCGCGTTGGAATGCGTCAAGTGCTTCGAGGAACCGGCCTGCGTCATCGTCAAGCATGCCAATCCCTGCGGCGTGGCGGTGGATGCGACGATTCTCAATGCCTACGAGCGGGCCTTTCAGACCGATCCCACCTCCGCTTTCGGCGGCATCATCGCCTTCAATCGGGAACTGGACGCCGCCACCGCCAAGGCCATCATCGACCGGCAATTCGTCGAGGTCATCATCGCTCCCCGCGTGGCCGAGGCGGCATTACCGGTGCTGGCGGCCAAGCAGAACGTGCGGGTGCTGGCCTGCGGCGACTGGGGCCGGGAGCGAATCCCGGCTTTCGATTACAAGCGGGTCACCGGCGGTTTGCTGTTGCAGGACCGGGATCTGGGTAAAGTCGCGGCGGCCGATCTACAGATTGTCAGCCGGCGCAGCCCTGGCGAACGGGAGTTGAAGGATCTGCTGTTCGCCTGGAAGGTGGTCAAATTCGTCAAGTCCAACGCCATCGTCTATTGCCGGGAGGGCATGACCATCGGCATCGGCGCGGGCCAGATGAGCCGGGTCTATTCCGCCAAAATCGCCGCCCTCAAGGCGCGCGATGAAGGACTGGCGATCGAAGGCTCGGTGATGGCCTCGGATGCGTTCTTCCCATTCCGGGACGGCATCGACGCGGCGGCTGAAGCCGGCATCACGGCGGTGATTCAGCCGGGCGGTTCGGTGCGCGATCAGGAAGTCATCGCCGCCGCCGATGAGTACGGCATGGCGATGGTGTTTACCGGCATGCGGCATTTCCGGCATTGAGTGAGGCGGGCGATGCCAGCTTCATGGTGCTGGTTCAGTTTAATTATCCTCCAACTCATTGATTGTTAATCAAATACTGAAAATAGGCAGCCTTTGAATTCTCAATATTCGCCCCCATGAAAGAGCCTCTTTCAAGCTACCTGTTCCTACCATTTGGGAGGTGCGTAGGATGCACACCCTACGCTTGCCTTACTGAAGGTGCGTGGGACGCACCTTACACTTGCTCATATACCTGAACAACTGGGCTTAATTGCTGAGCCGGGGCCAGATCAATGCAAAATATATTTTGACCCTGTTCTTCAAGTGGCTACAGCTACGCCGGGTGTGCAATGTGAGACTTGACCCGTGCGTCACGGTGGTAGCTCGGATGCAGGCCGAAGGCCGGAATCCGGGGTTCGGGCGAAGAACCTGGATTGCGCTCCGCAAGCTCCGCTTCATCCAGGCTACGCTGGCTACGCTGGCTCAATGAGATATCAAAATTCACCATCCTCATCTTCTGCGTGTATCTCTTGAGCTACCAATTCTTTCCACAGAGTCAATACGGCTGGCTCGGCTCCAGCGGTACGCAGACAATCAGCCACGAGGCTCTGATCACGCTTGAACTCGGGAAACGCCAAAAGCAGCATCGCCAAATCTCGCCAATCCGTACCCGACTTGGGTTGGCCGCGCCGACGATAGTACGCCATCACCTTACTGGCAATCAATTCCGCCGGCGCCATCACGAGCACCTCCGCCATGCGCTGTGCTGACGGCAGGGTCTCGACCGATCGCACATCAACCAAGTGACGATTCTGGGGCTTCTGAACCTGAAACAACCGATACCCTTTGCCTTGACCAACTTGTCGTACGCGCACAGCAATGTGAAACCGTTCCCCCAGGTAGTCTCGTAGCTCTTGCGTGAACTGTTCAGCGCGAGACGACAGTAGATCGATGTCTTGTGTCATGCGCGGTTCATTGACATAAGCATTGACAGCCTGCGCACCGAACACCACTGCATCGTCGCGGCCCTGGAGAAATTCCAGTACCGCCTGCTGAATAGTGGCCAGCGGCAGGGATTCATGCATCATAAACTCCTGAAATGTTAAAGCGCCCGCGACGAACATGACTAAACTCAGTAATTCCAAGCAAGCGTAGGGTGCGTTCCACGCACCTTTGAATGGTGCGTGGAACGCACCCTACAATAAACATGGTGAATATGGAAGTAAGCCAGTAGCCTGTAGGTTGGGGTGAGCGGAGCGAACCCCAACAGCCATCGCGATGGGGGAAAGCGGAATGTTGGGGTTCGTACCTCACCCCAACCTACGGGCTACGGGCTTTCATGAAAACCTCTCCAGGAAAACAGTTAGTCTGAACCCTGCTGCCCAAAATCACCTTTAACACGCCAGGTCTGCTTTGTTAACGACGACAACCACTCGGCAAAGGGCCGGTAATAATCCGGCCTCAATGCTGAGCCGATATTCATCACGCCACCGCCAACGACTCGTCGCCGATGCAACTGCTCCAGGGCAAACGCTTCACCCCGAGATTGTTTAAGTTTTTCGAAATCCTCCTTGGAAAGTACGTATTCGTCCGCCAAGCCGATGATATGTCCGAATTCGTGTACGGCGGCAATTTGCCAATAGGATTGGATCTTCTTAGGCACATCAATCTCGATATTAGACTTGTAATAAGGGTCTTCCAGATATTCCTCGGTGTACACTTCTGGCTCAACCCTTTCCCGGGAAGGCTTAACAGGATTTTTCCCCTTGGTAAGGCTCTTAGGATCGAGCGAGATCAGAGACCCTCCCCGAACGGATTCGCGAATGTCCTTGTCAGATACGTCGATGAAGAAATGTTTGCGCACCGCGCCGGGATTTTTCATGTGCCACTCCACTT
Organism: uncultured Pseudomonadota bacterium; assembly: GCA_903844665.1. Lineage (GTDB taxonomy): Bacteria > Pseudomonadota > Gammaproteobacteria > Competibacterales > Competibacteraceae > CAIMUS01. The sequence goes on along the minus strand of CAIMUS010000028.1, from coordinate 5,941 downwards.
CCTCTTTGTCGGAACTAAACTCGGGTTGAACAACATCCTCAAAGTCAATTATTACCTTTGCTCGCCGACCAGTAGTCTTAGATTTAGGTGCCGCACCTGAATATTCGATAAGACTATATTTGTTTTCCCACTGCTCTTTGATCAATTTCTTGAATTCCTCTTTATATTCCTCTCGGGCTTTGTTCTTCCAATTTTCTGGAAAATATCTCCAGCGGATTTGAAACTTGCATGTAAACACGCCAGCCTTAGGGTCATACTCCAAATCAACATATCCATCTATTGCATCGGTACGCCCCGTTGCCTTCTGTTCTTTTCCTGTATATTCATACTTCGTAATGGGAAAATCGGTTTTCTTGAGCGCATCGCGTTGTAGCAGGTGGGGAGCCCGCATTCCATCAGAACTTGACTGCTGCATAGCATGCGTCAACTCATGGGCAATCAACCGCCTGCCATCCTTAGTGCCCGGCGCGAATTTCCCATCATCGAAATAGATATCGCGGCCTACGGTAAATGCCTGTGCGTTTAGGTCTCTCGACAATTGTGCCGTTGCGTGATCCGAATGAACGCGTACGCCGGAGAAGTCTGTTCCGAAGCGGCTTTCCATGAAACTCCGCGTGGTTTCCGGAAGCGGGTTGCCGCCGCCGCGGGTCGATTCGATGTGATTCGCTACGGCGTCGCTCGCCGATGCCGAGTTTTCCGAAGATTTTGCTTGTATGAACGGAGTGATTTCCGAAGCAAGCGGTTTCCGTTGCATCCGCTCGTCATCTTCTTCGCACTCGGCGCACTTGCGCTGCACCCGCGGTGTATCTGGCATGCGCATCACCCGGTCGGCCATGGCGTCGGCTTCGGCTTCCAGGGGATCGTTGGCCGCGCCGATGACCAACTTCGTTTGGATCGCAAGCCCCGCGCTGGGAATGGCCGCAGGGCGGAGGTTAGGCTTGTTTTCGGATGTGCTTGAATGGTCGGTGCGCATCATGGTCGCTCTTGAAATGGAATTTCTTTAACGATATGCCTCTATCAGGCGGGCTTCGTCGCTCGTCTACGCCGCCAGAGCACAGATCGGTTTCGCAAATTTATCGAGCCTAGCCCCTTTTGGCACCTTTTGGCATTAACCCCGTCGCGCTTCATACCGTATAAGGTCGGCCCGATTATGGCTTATATTTTCCTTCGGTAAATGTGATTATTTCCCTTGGCTACCAGGAGAACCGTCTGACTCCTGTATTTCAATAATCCTGCTGACTGGTTGAAAATACTGACTCCTGCGGTCGGATCCCTTTCCAGCCATCCGTCAGTATCAGGAGGAACCATGACTAGCGTAGGACCATACCATGGATCATCTGCAGGATATAGATAGTGGTTCTGACCCGCGGTGTCTATAATTGTGTACTTTGCCTTCCCGACAATCACGCAGCGATGCCACACCTCAGATGTCGTTGGATAGCTGAGGCTCAATTCGACCATAAGCGTATTCCCTTTCTGGAAATACTCGTCGCCAATGGAGTTATTATTCAGGTCAGCAGTCGCAACCCACTCATCCATGGCTTCCGGCTTAAATGCCTCGGTGTAAGGGCGATGGGCTTGCATGAATTCATACCCAGGTTTCTGTGCCTGGGCATGGAATGCCCTAAAGATCTCGGGCAATTTCTTGACTACATAATCGGCCTTGAAACCGCCCCTCTTGGCTCCCTGCAACGTGGCTTCAGTTTTGGTAGCGGGATAGCCAAGAGAGTTGTTATTCGTCTTGGGAGGGTTAGGCGTTCCTTCCAAAGCATTCGAAAACAAATCAACAGGCAAGGCACCTAAATTAACAGGCAAGGCACCTATTTGCTCTTTGCCGCCCACTTTGATCCAGCCGATTTTGGGAGATCCATGCGCAGGCGGAGTAAGCGGCGTGAAGGCATGCTCGAACTCCTGTCGGCTCATGTCCGGTGGAACGAGTCCGTAGCTTTGGATCATATACAGGATAGCCACGCCTAGGCATTCCAATCCGTAGGTGGGATTTGCCACCGGATCCTCTTTATGCAGAACCTCTGTCTGCCTATAGCGTTCGACAGGCTCTGATCGCTTCTCTGTTTCGTCGCGCACGCCTTGGCCGGACGAGGTGAAGGAAACCTGCCTCTGCAACACGCCGGATTCCGGCTGGCCGCCATTCCCAGCCCCGGTCTGCTGCATCACATGCGTCAACTCATGCGCTAGCAAGCGTTTTCCTTCCTTGTCTCCGGGGTGGTACTCTCCCGAATTAAAATAAATATCAGCGCCTACCGTGAACGCCTTTGCGTTCAAATCCCTTGAGAGTTGATTGGCATAACCGCCGGAATGGACCTGCACACCGGAAAAATCCGCACCGAAGCGGCTTTCCATGAAACTCTGGGGCGCTTCCGGCAGCGGACTCCCCTCGCCGCGAGTCGATTCAATGCGGCTCGAAATGGCATCGCCCACCTGTGTATTGCCTTCCGAAGATTTCGCTTGAATAAACGGCGTGATCTGTGATGCAAGCGGTTTCCGTTGTAATTGCTCGTCCTCTTCTTCGGATTCGGCGCTCTTTCTCTGCACTATTTCTGATGAAGTTTGCAAAGCTTTTTTCTGTAGAAAGGGTAGCGGTCTCCAATTCCTAAAATTGGCATCAAAATCAAGCAAAGGAATTGAACCCATTATTGAAGTTGTTTGTAACTCGCGGTCAGTTATTTCCCACCATTTGGGGTTGTCGGCTTTTAATTGCGCATCGATGGCAAACGGTGCTGTTAGATTGGCTGCCTTCCCCGCCCAGTTTTCACTAAGTCCCAAGCGTTTAAAAAAATCTAAGTTGTATTTCCAAACACCAAGTGCTGAATCTGGATCCCAAAGGTGATACGCATTGCGTTCAAGAAAAGGTTTCCGAAGACTTAGAAAATCGGGTTGGCTAGGTTGGACAGAAAGCCGCGAACTATCGGGTTTTTCTTTTTCGGGAGTAGTAGCAGTCTTATCATCCTGTTTTTGAATGGTGTGACCGTTATTACTACGGATTGGGAGAGTGAAGTCAGGCTCAGGCATCCGCATCACCCGGTCGGCCATGGCGTCGGCTTCGGCTTCCAGCGGATCGTTGACTGCGCCGACGGTTAATGTCATCTGGATCGCAAGCCCCTCGTTGCGGATGGCCGCAGGCGTTATACCAGGCTGGTTTTCGGATGATTTTGAGCGGGTGGTCTGCATCGTCGTGGCCTCTTAAACTGTTTTACCTTCTTTGCGCAATTCCTTTTTGACGCCTTGCAACAGGTCGTCGACCGTAAGGGTGTTGTCGTTGCGGCTCAACGCCAGCAGCGACGCGAATTGCACGATGTTCATGATGGAGCCGCCGGTGAGTTCGTATTGTTGCGCGATGCGCATCAACTCGTCCTGGCTCGGCGGGATGCATTGCTTGCTGAAGGCATTCACCCAGATTTGGAAACGCTCGCGTACCTGCGGCTTTTGGAAAAGAATCACCGCTTGCAACCGCCGGGTGAAGGCCTCGTCGACATTGCTACGCATGTTCGACGCCAGGATGACTAGCCCTCGGTAATCCTCAAGCCGTTGCAATAGATAGGAAATTTCCTGATTGGCGTATTTGTCGTGCGCATCCGAAATGCTGGTGCGCTTGCCGAAGAGTGCGTCGGCTTCGTCGAAGAACAGAATCCAGTTCTTATTCTCCGCTTTCTTGAACACCTTTTCGAGATTCTTCTCCGTGTCGCCGATGTACTTCGAGATCACCATCGACAGATCGATCCGGTAGACATCGAGGTTATAGAGTTTGCCGAGCAAGGCCGCCGTCAGCGTCTTGCCGGTGCCCGACGGGCCGTGGAAGAGCGCCTTGTATCCCGGCTTGAGCTTGGCGGCCATGCCCCAGTCCTCGAACAGCGCCTTCCCATGCCGCAGCCAGATGCGTAACTCGTCCAATTGCCTGGCGGTGAACTCATCGACGACGAGATCACTCCACTCCATGCCGGTCGTCAGCAGCTTTGCAGGGAATTCCATGCTGAATTGCGGCTTGCGGACATGGCCCGTCGTGAAGAAATCGACGTATTCTTCCGAAAGATGGATGGGGCTGCTGTAGAACGGTTCGTTTCCGGCGCCGTCGCGTTCGAGCATGAGAATCTGGTGCGCGGAGAACACATGGTCCGGTTCGAACAGCTTGTGCAAGCGGAACCGGTGCGCCAAGTCGTTCCCCGCGAGAAGGAATAGGGCCGTTTCGACCGTCGGTATGAATCCGCTGTGGCGGCTTCCCTTCACCCCGCCGAACTCGGTGTACCCGCGCCCCAGGGCCTTGTTGGCCGAGAAGAAGACATCGAGCAGTTGCGGCTGTACGTGCGGAATGATGGCAAGGGTCAAGAGCAGGCGTTCGTCGCTGGAGAGTTTGTAGTAATCGACGAACTCCGCATAGACCGAATGATCGCCGGAAAGCTCGGGCGGCGTCGCGATGGAAAAGCCCGCATCGGCCTGTCCTTCGCCGGCGGACGAAGACGCGAACAACTTCGGCCTGTGCTTGGGGAAAAACTTGTCTAACCGTCCGCGGTCTTTCTCTTCCTGAGCTTCCGCCTGTGGTTTGGGAAAGTAATCGCGCAAGCGGTCATTGACCACCCGTGCGAACCAGGCGATTTCACGGGCGAGGGTGTCCGCGTTGAGATCGGTTTGGCTTGGTCTCACATTGGATTGCGCGGTGTTCGTTTCATAATTCTCCATGCGCGACCCTCACCATTCCACATGGATGAGATAGTCGTTCCATGGCAGGGTGATGGTCGAATACCCCCAAGGAATACTATCGAGAAGGACATCGAGGGTTTTGCGCTCGACCCGCAAAAGCCAGCCATCCTGTTTTTTCGTGATGAGTCCGTCGCGTTTCAGAAAGGTTTCGCGCAACCCATCGACCGAGGTGTTTTTCAGTATTTTCCAATGCTGTATGACCGAACCAAGCAGTGTTTGCGCCTCGTCCAATTGATGCTGTTGCAGGCCCGTTTCGAGCGGGATTGGCTCCTCGATGGCGATTCCGCAACATAACTTCTCCAGGACCAGGCTGTACTCCGGTGTCTTTTTCGAACCGGCGCAAAGATAGTTGAGCAGTTGGACAGCCTGGTATTGCGCTGCTTTATCTTGCCAGTCCGAATCATGAAGTAATCCGCAAGCGTCGAAAAACTTTGTGAAAAACGGGGCGAGAAGAACTACGCCGGAATGACGCACGATATAGCGCTGTTCGATTTCTTCATCTGCGCGGGGCGTCGAGTTATCGCTATGATTCCTCCGCTTGGAATCGAGGCTGGCAGAATAAACCAGGGCCGCTCGTGTGGCGGGAGAAGGCTCCTCCCTGGCTGTTGCTTCGGCAGGCGACGGCAATATGGCAAAAGCGGCTTGCGCCTTTTGCCTCAGCATCCCATTGCCATCGGGAGCGATTACCCTGATCGCTTCATCGAGAATTGGGTGAATGTCCGCAAGTTTCAGCAGATCACGGATGAGTTCCGGGACGTGGCGGACGAGGGCGCCACGGGCGGCTTCCAAGGTTTTGGCCGGTTCGCTGGAGCGGGCATCGTCGTCGGTCTGGAGGGTTTCGGCCCAGCGGGCGAGCACGGTCTCGACCGCTTGCAATTCACGGATGAGTTCCGGGACGTGGTGGAAAAGGGCGTCACGGGTGGCTTCCATAGTTTTGGTCGGTTCGCTGGGGTGGGCAGCGTCGGTCTGGAGGGTTTCGGCCCAACGGGCGAGCAGTGTCTCGACCGCCTGCAATTCACGGATAAGTTCCGGGATATGGTGGACGAGGGCGTCACGGGCGACTTCCAAGGTGTTGGCCAGTTCGCTGGAGCGGGCATCGTCGTCGGTCTGGAGGGTTTCGGTCCAGCGGGCGAGCAGTGTCTCGACCGCCTGCAATTCACGGATGAGTTCCGGGATATGGTGGACGAGGGCGTCACGGGCGGCTTCCAAGGTATTGGCCGGTTCGCTG
>CAIMUS010000027.1 GCA_903844665.1 uncultured Pseudomonadota bacterium | reverse complement strand
TCTGTCCTTGGGATTGATCGGCGTAACCATTGGCATTGCCTTGCTGACTTTCGTGATTCTGCTCTCGGGCCGCTTCTTGCGGCGACTTCTGGGGGATATCGGCCTCAGTATCGCCACCCGCATTCTCGGCTTGCTCGTGGCCTCGATCGGCATGCAATTTGTCGTCACGGGGCTATCGAATATAGTGATCCATTCGATTGTCCCGGCGGTGCTGCAACTGCAACATTGAGCACCGGTTGCAGACCAGGCATACAGGCGGCCTACCACCGACATACCACGTTATAACGGGAACAAGACCGGTACGATCACCAAGGTGATGACCAGGACTACCGCCATTAACGGCAGACCCAGCCGGACATAATCGCTGAAGCGGTAATGGCCCGGCTCCAGCACCAGGGTATTGATCGGCGAGGAAAAGGGCGTAGCAAAGGCGGCCGAAGAGGCGATGGCCACCGTCATGGCCAAGGGATAGGGCGAGATACCCAGCGTCTGGGCGGCGGTAATGGCGATCGGCGCCATCAGCACCGCGGTCGCCGTATTGGAGATAAACAGTCCAAGGCCGGCGGTCATGATGAACAGCCCCGCCAGCAAGGCCAAAGGCCCGGCCTGGCCCAGGCTGCCGACCAGTCCGTTGACGATCAAATCGATGCCACCGGTCTTTTGTAAGACCGTGGCCAGTGGCAGCAGGCCGGCAATCAGCACCAGGCTCGGCCAGTTGATCGCGCGGTAGGCGCTGTCCCAATCGACGCAGCGAAACAGACCCATGGCCAGGGCCGCCAGCAGCACGGCGGCCACGTTGGGCACCAGACTGAAGGCCATCGCCACGATCATCGCCAGCAGGATCGAAAGCGCCGCCGGCGCCCGGCGGCGGGCCGGCGCCACCTCATCGAGTTCTACCGGCAGGCTTAACACCAGGAAATCCTTGGGATCCGTCTGCAGCAGGCCGATCTGTCGCCAGCCACCCGCCATCAGTAGCGAATCGCCGAAGGCCAGCTTGACCGCACTGAGCGGATCCGTGAGCGGCTGGCCTTTCCGCTTGATCCCCAGCACGATCAACCCATGACGGGAGCGAAAGGCGACCTCCGCCAAGGTATGGCCGATCAGCTCGGAATTCGGCGGCAGCATCACTTCAGCCAATCCCAACTCCTGGCGGACGATCTGGCGATCGGTCTTCTCGACCGGTAATGGACGCAGCCCCTCAGTCTCGATCAGGTGGTCGATCTCCGCCGTTTCGCTCAAAACCAGCAGTTCATCGCCGGCTCTTAGCTCGGTATCGGCCAAGGCCGGGATGATAGACGCGGCGAAGCGCTCCTGCCGGCGAAGGCCGACCACCGTGACACCGTAGCGGGTGCGCAAGCGGGCGGTGGCCAGGGTCTGGCCGACGAGCGCCGAGCCTTGCCGCAGGCGCAGGCGGTGCCAGCCACGTTCGCTCAGCCCGTAGTCCTCAACCAGATCCTCCATTTTGCGGCGATTTCCCGGCATCGACTCCCGCTGATGGTTCACCGGTAGGAAGCGGACAGCCAACAGCATAGAGAGGATACCGGCGATCATCACGGTGACTCCGATCGGGGTAAAGCTGAAGAACGTGAACGGCTCCAGACCGGCCTGTTGCAGCTCTTCGCTGACGACCAGATTGGGTGGGGTGGCGATCAGCGTCAGCATTCCGCTGATCATGGCGGCAAAAGCCAGCGGCAGCAGCAGGCGTCCAGGACTGAAATCCGTTTTGGCGCAGATACTGAGCACCACCGGAATAAAAATAGCCACCACCCCGGTCGAGCTCATGAAGGCGCCCAAGGCGCCGGCCACCAGCATCAGCAGCACCAGCAGGCGGGATTCGCTGGCGCCCGCCGTGCGCATCAGCCAATCACCCAGGCGGTAGGCCAAGCCGGTGCGCACCAAGCCCTCGCCGATGACGAATAAGCCGGCGATCATGGGCAGCAGCGGTTCGCCGAAACCTGCGGTTACCTCACGCGCGGTCAGCAGACCGCTCAGCAGGAGCGTCAGAATCACCAGCAGGGCGACGATATCGGGCCGTATCCAGTTACCGGCGAACAGGATGATAACTGCCAGCACCAGACCGAAGGCGAACAACATTTCAGCGGTCATGAGAGGTTCCTACAGGGGGGTCTAAAAATGATACCGACGTCCGGATCCCGGCTGTGCCGGTCACCGTGATGACGAATTGCAGGCCGATCGAGCGCGATGCGCGTTATCCGATTTCGTCCCTTCTCAATCGCTGTCCAGAATTTGTCGCACGCGCTCGCTGGTATAGAGCAATTCTTTCAGGCTCTCGAGGTTGAATTCGGGCACGAAATGTTCTTGAGGCTTTTCGGTGATGAACAGATGACCGCGCGAGTCGCGCCGGATCCAACCTATGGCAATCAGTTTTTCTACCTTGCGGCGCACCGTCTCGCGGGGAATGCCCGTCGCTTCACTCCTACCACGGGCCGGCCACTCAAGCCCGACGGACGATCCGTCCACTCGCCAGGTCGCGGATCTCGGTAGGCCGGGCGGCGTCGCCGAGCCGGCCGGGAACGATATAATCGACCCTACCCCCCAGGCGCCGCCGCAGCGCGAGCAGGGTGCGGGCCGGCGGATGGCCGCCGACATTGGCGCTGGTGGAAACCAACGGCCCGCCCCAGGCGCGGCACAGCTCGGCCGCCAGCGGCTGGGCGGTCACCCGCACCGCCAAGGTATCATGCCGTCCCCGCAGCCACGCCGGCGCCCGCCGGGCCGGCAGCAACCAGGTGAGCGGTCCCGGCCAACCGGCCTCCACCCGGGTCCGGGAGGCGCTATCCAGCAGCTCGATCAAAGGCGCCAACTGCTCCAGACTGGCGGCGATCAGAATCAGCCCTTTGCTCACGGGCCGCCGCTTGAGCGCCAACAGCCGCCGCACCGCCGTTTCGTTCCAGGGATCGCACCCCAGCCCGAACACCGCCTCGGTGGGATAGGCGATGATCCCGCCGGCGCGCAGGCAGCGCAGGCATTCCCGCCGGCGCCAGGAGGGCAACAGCTTGATTCCGTAGCGCCGCTCAGGCTGTCTTTCGCACCGCACGGCGCCGGGTCTTTTTGGCCGGGGCTTGCTGTAGCAATTGGGTACATTCGGCCAGGGTCAGGCTTTCCGGTTCGCGTCCCTTCGGCACCCGCGCGTTGCGCTTCCCATCCGTGATATACGGCCCGAAGCGACCGCGCAGCACTTGCACGGCAGCGTCCGCAAACGCCTGGATCACCTTGCCGGCATTCATCGTCTTATGCTCGGCGACCAGTTCCAGGGCGCGTTCCAGCGACAGCGTGTAAGGATCGTCCCCACCTTTCAAGGAAACAAATTTGCCGCCGTAGCGGACATAGGGTCCGAACCGGCCGATATTCACTTCCAGCGGCTCACCCTCCGGCGTCGCGCCCAACTGGCGCGGCAACTTGAACAGTTCCAGCGCCTCCTCCAGGGCGATCGTATCCATCCGCTGGTCGGAGCGCAGGCCGGCGAAGCGGGGTTTTTCCTCATCGTCCTTGGTGCCGATCTGGACGAACGGACCGTAGCGACCCATGCTGACGCTGACCGGGCGGCCGGACTGCGGATCGGATCCCAATTCCCGACTCTGCACGGCTTCCTTGCGGGAAACGTTTTCCTCCTTGTCCTCCAGCAGCCGCTTGAAGGGCTTCCAGAACGAGCCCATCAAGGGAATCCACTCCTGCTCACCCCGCGAGATGGCGTCCAGATCGTCTTCCATTCTGGCGGTGAACTCGTAGTCCACATAAGAGGTGAAATGCTGGGTGAGAAAGCGATTGACAATCCGTCCTACATCGGTGGGATGAAAGCGGCGGTTCTCCAACAGCACATACTCGCGTTGCAGCAGCGTGGCGATGATGGCGACATAGGTGGAGGGGCGCCCGATCCCGAACTCTTCCAGAGTCTTGATCAGGCTGGCCTCGCTGTAACGCGGCGGCGGTTCGGTGAAATGCTGTTCCGGTCGAATCGCCAGCAAGTCCACCTGTTCGCCTTCCACCAGCGGTGGCAGGGAGCGATTATCCTCATCCTCCTGCCCGCCCTCATCGACGCCTTCCTGATAGACCGCCATAAAACCGGGGTCGGCCAGGGTGGAGCCGCTGGCGCGAAAGGTATTGCCGGCGCCGCAACCCAAATCCACCGTCACGGTATCGAAGGTGGCCGGTATCATCTGACAGGCGACGGTACGCTTCCAGATCAACTCGTACAGCTTGAACTGTTCCGCGCTCAGGCGCTGCTGGATCGCCTCCGGCTCCACCGTTATCACGGTAGGCCGGATCGCTTCATGAGCTTCCTGCGCATTTTTGATCTTGGTCTTGTAAAGCCGGGGAGTGGCCGGCAGATTATGCTGGCCATAACGCCGCACAATCAGGCCGCGGATATCGTCCAGCGCCTCGGCGGCGAGGTGCACCGAGTCGGTGCGCATATAAGTGATCAGCCCGACCGCCCCTTCACCGATATCGACCCCTTCATAAAGCTGTTGCGCCACCCGCATGGTGAGCTGCGGCGGAAATCCCAACTTGCGGGCGGCTTCCTGTTGCAGGGTGGAGGTGGTAAAAGGCGCCGCCGGATGACGCTTGCGCTGCTTTTTGGTGACGGTATCGACCTGCAACCGCCCATTCGCCGCCTGCCGCAGAGCGGTCTCCGCAGCCTGTGCTTCATTGGCGGTGGTGATGCTGAACTGGCTCAGTTTCCCGCCCCCATATTCCACCAGCCTGGCGCCGAAAGGCTGTTCCTGTTTGGCGGCGTCGGCTTCGATGGTCCAGTATTCCTGGGTCTGGAACCGTTCGATTTCCTCTTCCCGCTCCACGATCATGCGCAACGCCGGAGACTGCACCCGGCCGGCGGACAGGCCCCGGCGGATTTTTTTCCACAGCAGCGGCGAGAGATTGAAACCGACCAGATAATCCAAAGCCCGCCGCGCCTGCTGCGCATTGACCAGCTCCATCGATAGACGGCGGGGATGTTGCAGGGCGTCGCTGACCGCCCGCCGGGTGATCTCGTTGAAGACGATCCGGTGGACCGGCTTATCCTTTAAAACTTTACGCTCTTTGAGAATTTCATAAAGATGCCAGGAAATGGCCTCGCCTTCCCGGTCCGGGTCGGTGGCCAGATACAGCGCCTTCGCCTGAGCGACCGCCTTGGCGATGGCGTCCACGTATTTTTCATTCTTATCGATGAGCTCGTAGCGCATGGCGAAGTCATGCTCCGGATCGACCGCGCCCTCTTTGGGCACCAGATCCCGCACATGCCCATAGGAAGCCAGCACCTCGAAATCCTTACCCAGGTATTTCTTGATGGTCTTGGCTTTCGCCGGCGATTCCACGATGACCAGGTTTTTACTCATAAGCATGGTTTGGAAACGGCGCCGGCAGGCGGGGACACAAGCACCGCCGCGGCCATTGCCAGAAATTCAGGTTGAGAGGGAAGGCTCAGTGCAGGTAACCCGCTATGTCCTCGAACATCAAATCCTCCATCCAGGCATAGGCCTCCTCCTGCCCCGGCTGGTTGAACAGCACCATCAGAATGATCCATTTAAGCTGGGTCAGATCGATTTCATCGGTTTCCAGCGCCATCACCCGGTCGATGACCAGTTCCCGCGTTTCGGAACTCAATACCCCGGCCTGTTCGAGAAACAACAGAAAACCGCGCTCCTGGACATCGAGCCGGACCAGTTCCTGGGGGGTGAAAACCCGAAAGGAACGTTCCTCGTTGAGGACGATGACCGGAGTTTCCTGACGCGCCGCCAGACCGTCAAGCCAATCGAACGCCTGGTTGATTTCCGCTGAGGGAAAACCTGCTTCCAGCAACTCTGTCTCGACCGATTCCCGGTCCGGAGAATTGCTGTCCTCATCGTCGCTCATATAATTTTGGAACAGGTACATCAACACGTCCAAAACGTCTTCTTTCATCGGAATACAACCTCAGTTAAGCCGGGAATACAGTCCCCCGGGGGTGGCGGCAACCAGGCCTTGCAGCTCCAATATCAGCAGCATGGAGGAAACCACTTCCGCCGTCAATCCGCAACGCTCCACCAGCCCATCCACGGAAACCGGTTCCTGTCCCAGTTGTTCGAGCAGGCGGCGGTAGTCCTCATCCAGTTCCGGCGGCAACGTCGGCGCCAGGGCCAGCGCGGCCGAAGTGGCGGCAGCCGCCGCCAGTGGTCCCAGTTCCTCCAGGATATCCGCGGCGGTCTCCACCAGTTTGGCGCCCTGCCGAATCAGACTGTGACAACCCTTGGCCATGGTATTGTGAATGGAGCCGGGGATGGCGAATACTTCCCGTCCCTGCTCGACCGCCAGCCGGGCGGTGATCAGAGAACCGCTGTGCAGCGAGGCTTCCACCACCAGCGTCCCCAGGGCCAGGCCGCTGATAATGCGGTTGCGCCGCGGGAAATGCTCCGCCAGGGCCATGGTGCCGGGGGGCAGCTCGGATACCAGTGCGCCCCGCTCGGCGATGGCATGGGCCAGATCCCGATGCGCCGATGGATAGATCCGGTCCGGTCCGGTACCCATCACCGCGACGGTAAACCCCTGTCCCAGCAGGGCGCCGCGATGCGCCTCCGCATCCACGCCCAGCGCCAGACCACTGGTAATCCCCAGGCCGGAACCGGCCAGATGGCTGGCGAAGTGGCGGGCGGTCTCCCGCCCCGATGGGGTGGGATTACGGGTACCGACGATAGCGAGTTGCCGGGCGCCCAGATAGCGTGGATCGCCATGGACGAACAGCAGCGGCGGCGGTGGCGGAACGAGCCGCAGCAAGGGCGGATACAGGGGATCGTCCAGGCCGAGCAGATGGTTGTCCGGCTGCTCCAGCCAGCGCAGATCCTGTTCCACTGCCTGCCAGGCCGGCGTCTTCAGGTAAGCCAGCGTGGCTTCCGCCAGTCCCAGGGATGACCAGTCGCTGCGGTTGGCGGCGAACACCGCCGCCGCCGAGCCGAACAACTGCAGCAGGCGGGCAAAACGCACCGGCCCTATCCCCGGCGCCCGCAGTAAAGCCAGGCGGTATGAAGATTCGGTGGTGTCCATGGCCCCGGTTTCAGGGTTCACCCACCCGGTCGTGCGGCTTGACGAAATCCTTCATCCCGGTGATCAACCCATAGCTGACCCGCTCATAGACCCGGTACAACATCATAGTGGCCACCTTGTGGCTGGGCAGGCGCCCGCCGAAACCGAACTGGGTCTGTAACCCACGGCCAGTCGCGTAAACTCCCAGCATATCGCCCACTTCCATGCCATCGGCCGCACCCAGATCGATCACCGCGCTCTGATACTGGCCGGCCAGGACATTGCGCCCTAACAATGAGATAATCCAACCTTCGGTGTCCGCCAGTGGCGCTTTGGGAGTAAAGCTGTACAGGTCGCTATCGTTGAATTGCTCGGCGGGAAACAGGCGATCCCCGGCGCGGGCTTCCAGCCGCGCATCGGTCATCACCAATACCGCCGGCTTACCCTCTTCAGCCGCTTTTTCCAGTACGGCATCGCCCACATAGGCGCCGCCGAAACCCAGCGACTGGCCGGTCGCCGGATCCTGGTATTCGCCGAGAGGCTCGAACACCCGATAGCGGCGCTGCTCATCGGAATCGATACCCACGGCATAAACATAGTCTTGGGCGGTATCCAGCAGGGTCCGGTCGTCGAAGTTGCCGACGATCGCCGGCGCCGCCTGCCATTCGGCCTTGTTCACCACGATAGCGTTCTTGAGAAAACCGGCGATGGCGCTCCTGGGAATGGCTGGAATGGCCTGGCTCAGGGTCTGGACCCGCAGTTGCGGAGATATTTTCAGAGTGGCCACGCCGCTGGCCGGGCGCAGGCGGGGTTGCTGGTTATCGTAATACAGTTCGATAACCTCGCCGGGATACAGCGATTCGGCGGCCCGGCCCGGCCCCGGCCGCCAGATCTCCGGCCAGCGCCAGGGTTCTTCCAGGAACACTCCGGCCACTTGCAGCACCGTATCCTCGGGCCGCACCAGATAGGCCTCCGGATGATCGGGGCGCAGCCTTAACGGGCCGGACGGGCGTGGCTGCCGGGCCGACGGCCGAGCCGATGCCGGCATCAGGCCGGCAGGGCTGACCAGCGGCGGCGGCGGCCCGGCGGTCGCTGCCTGTTGCGGTGGCGCCATCTCCGCCGGCGGCCAGGCGCAACCGCCGGGCAGGGCGCCGCCAAGGACAGCCAGGACAAAGGTAATAACAGAAGTGAGCTTGATCATTATCCTTAATTCCTGGGGGAACTTGGTTGAGTGTAACGAATCATTTCCTTTGCGCAAAGTATAGCGGCTCTGTGGATATTTCCTGTATTATTTTCGATACTGACTGATCGGTTAGACACTTTATGTCAACGAGGCTTTCCCAGTTTGGCCATGGCACGCTTGAATATTCTGCATTTTCCCGACCCACGGCTGCGCAAGCGGGCCGTACCGGTCGATACCGTCGATGACGAGATCCGCGGCCTCGTCGACGCCATGCTTGAAACCATGTACGCCGCGCCCGGCATCGGTCTGGCGGCCAATCAGGTCAACATCCAGAAGCGGATCATCGTCATCGATATTTCCGAGCAGAGAGATCAGCCGCTGGTGCTGATCAATCCTTCGCTCCTGGAGCGCCAGGGTGAGGCAGAGATGGAAGAGGGCTGCCTGTCGGTACCGGGGTTTCAGGAACTGGTAAGGCGGGCCGAACGGGTCCGGGTCAGCACCCTGGACCGTAACGGCGAACCCTTTGAAATGGACGCCTCGGGCCTGTTGGCTGTCTGTATTCAACATGAGATGGATCATTTGGATGGTAAGTTGTTCGTGGATTATCTGTCTCCCCTTAAGCGCAACTGGATTCGCAAGAAGCTGGAAAAACAGGGACGGGTTGAAGGGCGCAGCGGCCATCCCCTGCGCTGATTCCATGCCGGGGCCGCAACTTGGGCCCGTTGCCGCCTGGTTCCGCTGGTGTTCGCCAGCCGCTGCCGGTCCGGCGCTGGCGCTCCGCCGGATTAGCGCCAGCGCATGACCCATTCCCCCTTGCGTATCGTCTTCGCGGGCACCCCCGAGTTCGCCGTGCCCACCCTGGAAGCTTTACGCCGGGCATACCCACTGTGCGCCGTTTACACCCAGCCGGATCGCCCCGCCGGACGCGGCCTTAAGCCGCGCGCCAGCCCGGTCAAACAGCAGGCGGCCGGCCTGCCGGTCTATCAACCGCACAGTTTGCGCGACCCCGCCGCGCAAGCGGAGTTGGCCGCGCTGACGCCGGGGCTGATGATCGTGGTGGCTTATGGCCTGATCCTGCCTCCGGCCGTGCTGCAATTACCACGGCTGGGCTGTATCAATGTCCATGCTTCCCTGCTGCCCCGCTGGCGCGGCGCGGCGCCGATCCAGCGGGCGTTGCTGGCGGGCGATCCGGAGACGGGGATCAGTATCATGCAGCTGGACGCGGGCCTGGATACCGGTCCCGTACTGACCAGGGCGGTCTGCCCCGTCCCGCGCGGCATGACCGCCGGCGAACTGCATGACCGGCTGGCCGTTCTGGGCGCCGCCACCCTGCTGGAGGTATTGCCGGCGTTGACCGCCGGCAAACTGCCGGCGCAACCGCAGGACGGGACGTTGGCGACTTATGCACCTAAACTGAACAAGGACGAAGCGACGCTGGACTGGACCCGCCCGGCGCCGGCGCTGGAACGGCAGGTGCTGGCCTTCAATCCCTGGCCGGTGGCGTCTACCCGGTGGAATGGACGGCTATTGCGGATCTGGCGCGCGGTAGCGCTGGCCGGCGCGGTCACCGCCAGCCCCGGCGAAGTGGTGCGCGAGAGCCGGGAGGGGATCGATGTGGCTACCGGCGAGGGGCTATTGCGCCTGACCGAAGTACAACTGCCTGGCAGGCGTCCTCTGGCCGCCGCCGCTTTTATCAATGCGCGGAGCCTGGTGGGTCAAGTGCTGGGTAAGTAGTGTCTGGCCGAAAACCTCTGTTCAGTAGGTCGGGCACAGGACGTGCCCGACAGACGTCGCCTGAACTGGGGCATCGTCGGGCCATGCTGGGTATACTGTCGGGCACGTCCTGTGCCCGACCTACAAGGTTGGCTACAATCCAGCCGAACAGGTATCGAGTGAATGACTACAATGACAGGGGTTGGCAATGCCCGGACCGCTGCCGCCCGGGTGCTGGGCCGGGTGCTCGTCGATGGGCGCTCGCTCAGCGCCGTCCTGCCGCCTGCCCTGACCTGGACCGTGCCCAGGGAACGGGGACTGCTGCAGGAACTGTGCTATGGCACGCTCCGTTGGTATCCGCAACTGCAAGCCCTGTTGGCCCGCTTGCTGCGCGTGCCTCTTAAGCCCCGCGAAGGTGAAGTGCAGGCTCTGTTATTGCTGGGATTGTACCAACTGCTGCATCTGCGCCTGCCGGATTATGCCGCGGTTTCGGCGACGGTGGCGGCGGCCCGCGAACTGGACAAGGATTGGGCGACCGGTTTGATCAACGCCGTGTTGCGCAATTTCCAACGTCGCCGCGGGGACTGGCTGGCCGGGTTGGAAAGCGACCCCAGTGGCCGCTATGCCCATCCGGCCTGGCTGCTGCGCCGCCTGGAGGACGACTGGCCGGAAGATTGGCCGGCGCTCGTAGCGGCCAATAACGCCCATCCGCCTTACAGCCTGCGGGTGAATCTGGCGCGGCTGTCACGCCCGGATTATCTGCGCCGTCTGGCCGAGGCCGGCATGGCGGCCCGGCCCGCGCCGTTCAGCCACGCCGGCATCATCCTGGACCAGGCCTGTGAAGCGGAGGCCCTGCCCGGTTTTGTGGAAGGGCTGGTATCGGTACAGGACAGCGCCGCGCAACTGGCGGCGGAACTGCTCGCACCGGTTCCCGGCCTGCGCGTTCTGGATGCCTGCGCCGCGCCCGGCGGTAAAGCCTGCCATCTCCTGGAAATCGAACCCACACTCTCCCTGCTGGCTTTGGACAAGGACCCCGAACGCCTGCGCCGGGTCGATGACAACCTTCGGCGGCTGGGATTGACCGCAACCACTCGCGCCGGCGACGCCCTGACACCGGCGGACTGGTGGGACGGCCTGCCCTACGACCGCATTCTGCTGGATGCGCCCTGCTCCGGCGCCGGCGTGCTTCACCGCCATCCCGATATCAAGGTGTTGCGACGGCCCGAGGATATCGAACCGCTGGCCGGTCGACAGCGGGCGCTGCTGGACGCTCTCTGGCCCTTGCTGAAACCGGGCGGCAGGTTGGTTTACGCCACCTGCTCGGTCCTGAAGCGGGAAAACGAACTGAACCTGGCGGGCTTCCTCGCCGCGCAGCCGGATGCCCGGGAATGCCCCCTGACAGCGGCCTGGGGCCGGCCCAGACCCCAGGGCCGGCAAATCTTAACGGGTGAAGCGGCCATGGACGGTTTCTATTATTGTTGTTTGGATAAAGGTTAGAATTCCGATGTCGCCGGTTCGCCCTGGTCGTCTGTCACCCCTTATCGCGGTCCGCTTTTGCCGAAAATTGGGCCTGCTGTTGGGATTGCTGTGGCTGACAGTTCCTGCCCTGGCGGCGGATTTTCGCGTGGTGGACGCCGGTACACACCTGGAAAAAGGCGTCTATCTATTGAGCGCCAGGCTCAAGTTGCATTTCCCCGATGGACCGTTGGAGGCCCTGCAAAACGGCGTGCCCCTGACCATCGATCTGGATATCCAGGTGTTTCGGCAGCGCGAGTGGTTATGGGATGAAATCGCCGCGCAACTGCAACAGCGTTTCCGCCTGGAATATCGTGCTCTACCCCGGCAATATGTGATCAGCAACGTTAACAGCGGCGAGTTGAAAAGCTTCTCCGAACTGAAGCTTGCCATCGACTTTCTGAGCCGCATCGAGCGGTTTCCGCTGCTGGACGCCAGCCTGCTGCCGCCGGGCGGCAGCTATCTGGTGCGAATGCGCGCCACCCTGGATATCGAGGCTCTACCGGTACCGCTGCAATTGGTCGCCTATCTGTCGCCGGAGTGGCGAATCAGCAGCGAATGGTATACGTGGCCGCTTTAGTCCGGCGCCTGGCGCGGGGTTACCGCCTGTTGCTACTGCTGGCTTTGCTCGGCCCGCTGGTAACCGCCCTGGTGCTGTTAAGCGGCGCCATTGAAAACACCGGCTACTCCGGCCGGCTTTATACCTGGTTGCTGTTATCCAGCAGCGTCGGTCTGCTGAGCCTGGCGATCCTGATTATCCAGCAGTTGTATCGCCTGTTCCGCCAATACCGGGCGCAAGTCCCGGGCGCCCGCCTGACCGTGCGACTGGTCATCATTTTCGTCCTGATTACGCTGTCGCCGGTGGCGGTCGTCTACTATTTTTCCCTCCAGTTCCTGCAAAAAGGGATCGATAGCTGGTTCGATGTACGGGTGGAAGCCTCGCTGGAAGACGCCCTGGAGCTCAGCCGCTCCGCCCTCGATCTGCGCATGCGCGAGGTCTTCAAGCAAACCCAGCGGATCGCCGGCCTGCTGACGCCAGTCGGTGACGCCCAGGCAACCCTGCTGCTGACCGAAGCACTGGGTGACAGCGATATTACCGAGCTGACCCTGTTCAGCCAGAGCGGGCAGATTATCGCCACCGCCAATGCCGATCCCGCTATTATGGTGCCCGGCCCCCTGCCCGAAGGCGTCTTGTTACAGGTCCGCCAGGGTAAAGACTATGTCGGTCTGGAGCCGGTGCGCGATAGCAACTTTTTCATCCGGGCTGTCGTCCGGGTAGGCGCGCAGGATCCCCGGGCCGAGGAACGCATTCTGCAAGCCCTGTTCCCGGTGGCGGGGCGCTTCAGCGTGCTGGCCGATTCCGTGCAGAGCGCGTTCGATGATTACAAGGAACTGATGTTCCTGCGCACGCCGTTGAAGACCAGCTTTATCCTGACGCTGTCGCTGGTAATGCTGTTTGCCGTGTTGACGGCGCTGTGGGTGGC
This sequence comes from uncultured Pseudomonadota bacterium, assembly GCA_903844665.1. Lineage (GTDB taxonomy): Bacteria > Pseudomonadota > Gammaproteobacteria > Competibacterales > Competibacteraceae > CAIMUS01. The sequence goes on along the minus strand of CAIMUS010000027.1, from coordinate 3,586 downwards.
GGTTTATTCGGCGCGCCGCCTGGTGGAACCGGTGCGCGATCTGGCCGAGGGCACCCAGGCGGTGGCGGCCGGCGAATACGATAAACAATTGCCCTACGCCGGCAACAATGAACTGGGCTTTCTGGTGGATTCCTTTAATCAAATGACCCGCCGGCTGGCCCAGGCCCGCGACAGCGCGCAACGCAGCCAGCAGTTGCTGGAGCAGCAGCGCGCCTATCTGGAGGTGGTATTGGCCCGGCTGTCATCAGGCGTGCTGACGCTGGATCACGACGGCTGCCTGCGCACCACCAACGCCGCCGCCAATCAGATCCTGGGGGTGGACCTGAGCGCCTTGAGCGGCGCCGACGCCGCCACTATTCAGACCGCCTATCCGCAATTGCAACCGCTGCTCGAGGCCATCGATCCGCAACGTCACGGCGAGGCCGGTGAATGGCGGCAGGAAGTCACCTTTTTCGGTCACAGCGGTCGCCGGGTGCTGCTGTGTCGCGGCAGTGCGCTGCCCGATCCGGTCGGCCTCAAGGGCGGCTACGTGATCGTCTTCGATGATATCAGCACGCTGGTGCAGGCGGAGCGTAACGCCGCCTGGGCCGAGGTAGCCCGGCGGCTGGCGCACGAGATCAAGAATCCGCTGACGCCTATTCAGTTGGCGACCGAGCGTATCCGCCATAAATACCTTAAGCTCCTGGACGAAGAACAGGGCCGGATATTGGATCGCGGCACGCACACCATCATCCAGCAGGTACAGGCGCTCAAGGAAATGGTGGATGCCTTCAACGAATATGCCCGGCCGCCGCACCTGAAGCTGGGGCCGATGGCGCTGAATGAATTCATCACCGAAGTGCTGCATCTGTACCGGGACTATCCGGCGGGAGTGGAAATCCAACTGGAGCTCGACCCCCGCCAGCCGGTCATCGATGCGGATAAAGGCCGGCTGCGGCAATTGGTGCATAATGTGGTCAAGAATGCGCTCGAAGCGCTCAAGGACGGTAGCGGTTCTCTGCTGCGGGTCAGCACCCGCTGCATCCAGGAAGCCGAAACCGGTTATGTCGAACTCAGCTTCCAGGATAACGGCGTCGGTTTTCCCGAAGGCAATATCGGCGATATTTTCGAACCTTATGTCACCACCAAACCCAAGGGAACCGGTCTGGGCCTGGCGATTGTCAAAAAAATTGTCGAAGAACATGGTGGTTCGATTCATGCCGAAGCGCCGCACGAAGGTGGCGCCCGCCTTGTCATTCGTTTTCCCATGCGCTCCGGCGCCATGCCGGCCAACCCGATCACCCCGATGACTCTCACGCATGCTGAGGAGGCAGGATGAGCAGCGGACCCTATATCCTGGTCGTTGACGACGAACCGGATATCTGCGACCAGGTTAAAGAGATCCTCGAAGACGAGGCTTATGAAGTCACGACGGCCGCCACCGCCGCCCAGGCTCGCGAGGCGCGACGCGCCCGTCGCCCCGATCTGATTCTGCTGGATATCTGGATGCCGGACATGGATGGCATCAGTTTGCTCAAGGAATGGAGCGAGGGCGACCATCTGCCCTGCCCGGTGATCGTGATGTCCGGCCATGGCACGGTGGAAACCGCCGTGGAGGCCACCCGGCTCGGGGCTTACGATTTCCTTGAAAAGCCGATGTCGCTGAACAAGCTGCTGCTGACGGTGAAGCGGGCGCTGGAAGCCGATCAGCTCGCCCGCGAGAACCAGGGACTGCGGCGGCTGCGTCCGATCGCCGAGCCGATCGGCAAGAGCGAGGTGGTGCAGCGGCTGCGCACCCAGGTGCTGCGGATCGCCCAGCACGATACCCCGGTCCTGATCTTCGGCGAGCCGGGTACGGGCAAGGAGATCTATGCCCGCTTCCTCCACCACCACAGCCCCCGCCGCAACGGCCCCTTTATCGATGTGGGCGTCGGTTCGATCGCGCGGGAGAATTCGACCCTGGAACTGTTCGGCTCGGAGCAGGGCGATAAGATCCACTATGGCCGCCTGGAGCAGGCCAGCGGCGGCACCCTGTTTCTGGATGAGTTGGCGGATATGGACCAGGAAGCGCAGGCCCGCCTGGCCGGCGCCCTGGAAAATGGTTCCTTCCTGCGCATCGGTGGCAAGGAGCCGGTGCAGGTGAACGTGCGGATCGTGGCCGCCACCCATCGGGATTTGGAGCAGCAAGTGGCCGAAGGGCGGTTCCGGGAGGATTTATATTATCAATTGAACGTGGTGCCGATCCGGCTGCCGCCGCTGCGGGCCCATGTCGAAGATGTACCGGAGCTGTTGAATTATTACGTCAATTACTTCGTCGATCAGGAAAATCTGCTTTACCGGCATTTTATGACGGCGGCCCAGAACCGGCTGCGCAATTACCCCTGGCCGGGCAATATCCGGGAACTGAAGAATCTGGTGCAGCGCCTGTTGATCCTGGGTACGGAAGAGGAAATCTCGCTGGAAGAGGTGGAGGCGGCCATCAGCAGCGTGCCGGCGCTCAAATCCCGCGACTCGGCCCCGGTTCCACTGGATCTGCCCTTACGCGAGGCCCGCGAGCAGTTCGAACGCTCCTACCTGCTGCAGCAATTCAAGGATTGTGACGGCAATGTGGCCCGCCTGGCGGAACGGGTCGGGATGGAAAGGACCAATCTGTATCGCAAGCTCCGCGCCCTGGGGATTGATCCCAAGAAGGTGATCGATGGCGAGTAGCCGGTCGCGTCGTTGACGGTTCATGTGTTCGGTGCATGAACGACGTCACTCGGCGGCGCTGGGACCAACGCTATCGCGAGACCCTTACCGGGCAGCCGCCGGCGGCGGTGCTGAGCGCGCATCTGCACCTGCTGCCGGCAACCGGCACGGCCCTCGATCTGGCCTGCGGGTTGGGCGGCAACGCCCTGCTGCTGGCCCGTCAGGGTCTGGCGACGTGGGCCTGGGATATTTCCCCCATAGCCATGGCGCGGCTCGATGAGTCTGCCCGCCAGTCCGGTATTGCCATTCAAACCGAGGTTCGGGATGTCGTCTCAAGGCCGCCGGAGCCGGCGGGTTTCGACGTCATCGTGGTCAGCCGTTTTCTGGAGCGATCCCTGGCCCCGGCCCTGCAAGCCGCCCTGCGCCCCGGCGGGCTGTTGTTCTATCAGACCTTCACGAAACTCCGGACCGGCAAGGGCGAGGAGGATGGGAATGACAAGGGTCCCCGCAATCCGGATTTCCTGCTGGACGACAACGAACTGCTGCGCCTGTTCGCGCCGCTCCGGGTGCGGTTCTATCGGGAGGAAGGTCTGCTCGGCGATACCGCCCGGGGGGTTCGCAACGAGGCCATGCTGATCGCGCAGAAGGTGGAAGGCCATGAACCGGATCGAACAGCTTGAGAGTCTGCTGGCCAAAGGCCGGGACAATGCGCTGCTGCGTTTCGGGCTGGGCAATGCCTGGTTGCAGGCCGGCGAGCCGACGCGGGCTGTCGAGCAGTTGCGGGCGGCGGTTCGGCAGGATCCCGCTTATTCAGCCGCCTGGAAGCTGCTGGGCCAAGCCCTGACGGCAGCGGGACAGGTCGAAGCAGCCGGCGCGGCTTATGCAGCAGGCATACGGGCCGCCGAAGGCAAGGGCGACG
>CAIMUS010000026.1 GCA_903844665.1 uncultured Pseudomonadota bacterium | reverse complement strand
TACACGCTTCTTTCAGGCTGGCCTCACGGCTTCCCCCTTGCGTTTCTCTACGGTTGTCGTCACTCTCTCCGGCAACCTCGTTTCAGGTTGCAAGTCTTGGCCCATGCCGGGCACACTAGGTCGGGCACAGGACGTGCCCGATGTGCGCCGCGCCGAACGGGGGACCTGTCGGGCAACGCTCTGCTTATGCCCGACCTACTCGCTGCATTCGCCGCAACGAAATGCTAAGCTTATAGTTCTGTGAAACGACTACTTGAGGTAAACATGGACATTCTAGCAGAACGCTTGGACGCCAAACTACGCGAGTGGAAACCAGCAGTGGCCGGGCAGGTGCGACGGCGTGTAGCCGAAATTATCGAGTTAGCCGACCAGGATATGCTGGACGTGATGCGGTCGCGTACCGTGGAGCAAGAAGTATTGGATCTACTGAATGAATCCTCAGCCCGGTGAAGTTTGGCTGGCTGATCTTGGCTTGGCAGCGAAGCCTCGCCCCATCGTGATTGTGTCGCGTTACGACCCGGACCCACCTCGCGCCCTGGTCATTTACGTGCCGTTAACAACCCAGAATCGCCGAAGTTCCTACGAGGTGGCGCTACCGAAGCTGCGATTTCTTGACCGCGATTCGGTAGCCAATGTGCAGGGCATTGGCTCTATACCCACAGTGCGGCTTGAGCGCAGGCTCGGCAAGTTGCCAACTGCGGTGTTGGACGCAATACAACGAGCGCTGGCGTTTGCGCTGAATATGGAGACCAAGGCTTAAGCCAGGTAGGTCGGGCACAGGACGTGCCCGACGTGCACCGCGGCGAACTGGGGACCTGTCGGGCAACGCTTGCGCTTATGCCCGACCTACAGCCATCATGATGTAACTTGCTGACCACACTGATGACACAAAGAGAAAAATTACTGGAAACGATTCACCAAAACCCGAAAGCGGTGCGCTTTGACGACGCCTGTAAGATCGCCAGATGGCTGGGTTTCATTTACGACGGCGGGCAAGGCTCACATCGGGTATTCAAACGCCCCGGCGAACCCATACAATTGAATTTCCAGAATCGAAATGGCGTCATTCCACCTTATCAAGCGCGACAACTGATCGCAATGCTGGATAAATATGGAGAGTGATATGCAACGTTACTTAGTAGAAATTTTCTGGAGCGACGAAGACGAAGGGTATATTGCCTCGGTTCCCGATTTGCCGGGCTGCTGCGCTTGGGGCGCGACTGAAACCGAAGCATTGCGCGAAGTGCAAGATGCTATCGACGCCTGGATCGACGCCTGTCAAAAAGCCGGCGAACCTGTGCCGACGCCTACCGCCAAAGCGCGCCAGGCGGCATAGCCCAGTAGGTCGGGCACAGCCAGGTAGTGCCCGACGTGCACCGCGCCGAACTGGGGATCTGTCGGGCAACGCTTGCGCTTTTGCCCGACCTACGTCGCTACCGTCTGGTGGTACACTTCCCGATGATACCTAACGGGAGAGACGCTATGACCGACAATGTTGAAAACCTGATTCTTGAGCACCTGCGGGCTATCCGAGCTGATATCGGCGGCATCAAGGACGACGTGCGCGAGATCAAACAACGACTGACCAGCCTGGAAGCGGCGGTTGCGGGGCTACGGCGCGACAACGCCAACCTTTACGGCGATATGGCCGAACAGCACGCGCGGTACGACCGCCTCACGGAACGGGTGGAACGCATTGAGCGGCGCTTGGACTTGGCCGGGTAGCCAGCCAGCCCGGTAGGTCGGCCACAGGACATGCCCGACGTGCACCGCGCCGAACTGGGGACCTGTCGGGCAACGCTCGCTTTCGCTCTGCTTTTGCCCGACCTACGAACTGCCCCCCGGAACGCTTGCCAGGGTAAACAGTCTCAAAACGATAAGGTCTCTCTACTTCGGCAACTCCCTTGCACTGCTGCAATCGACTGAACAATAAAAGGCTTCCATGACCACCCATCCCGCCTTCGAAAGTATCCGTAACCATCCCATTCCGGCCCTGCGGCTGGAATTCCAGGAATACCGCCATAAGGTCACCGGCGCCCGCCATATCCACTTGGCGGCCGACGACAACCATAACGCCTTTCTGGTGGCCTTTCTGACGGCGCCCCAGGATTCGACCGGGGTCGCCCATATCCTGGAACACACAACGCTCTGCGGCAGCCGGCGCTATCCGGTACGCGATCCGTTTTTCATGATGACCCGGCGGTCGCTCCATACCTTCATGAACGCCTTCACCAGCAATGACTGGACCGCCTATCCCTTCGCCAGTCAGAATGTCAAGGATTTCAACAACCTGTTGGATGTCTATCTGGATTGCGTGTTTTTTCCGCTGCTGAATGAGCTGGACTTCGCGCAGGAAGGCTACCGCCTGGAATTCGCCGATCCGCAGGATCCGGCGTCCGGGCTGGTCTTCAAGGGAATCGTCTATAACGAGATGAAAGGTGCGCTGAGTTCGCCGGTGCAGAATCTGGCGCAAACCCTGCAATCCTGGCTTTTCCCCACCACCACCTATCACTACAACAGCGGCGGCGATCCCCGCCACATTCCGGAACTGACGTATGCCGGGCTGAAAGCCTTCCATACCCGGCACTATCACCCGTCCAACGCCGTCTTCATGACCTATGGCGATATTCCCGCCGCCGGGCATCAGCGCCGGTTTCAAGAGCGGGCGCTGGCGGAGTTTCAGCCGCTGGACTTGCAGTTGCGTATTCCCGATGAGGAACGCTACCAAGCGCCGCTGACAGTCGAAGCCCGCTATGCGCTGGACGGTGAGCGCGAGTTACAGGACAAGACCCATATCGTGCTAGCTTGGCTGCTGGGTAAAATCACCGACCCTCATGCGGTGCTGCAAGCCCGGATCCTAAGCGATGTGCTGCTGGATAACGGCAGCTCACCGTTGCGCCGGGTACTGGAGACCTCGGAGCTGGGCGCCGCCCCCTCGCCGCTGTGCGGCTTCGACAGCTCCACCCGCGAGGCTACCTTTGTCTGCGGCCTGGAGGGTTCCAATCCGGAACAGGCCCAGGCTACCGAAGCCTTGATTCTCGAGGTGATTCAGGAGGTGGCCGGGAAAGGCGTACCGCAGGAGGCCCTGGAATCGGTTCTGCATCAACTGGAGCTGAGTCAGCGGGAAATCACCGGCGATGGCTTCCCCTACGGTCTGCACCTGCTGCTGGAAACCCTGCCTCCGGCCTTGCACGGTGGCGACCCGGTGGCGGTCATCGATATCGATCCGCTGCTGGAATCGCTGCGGCGGGAAATTCAAGACCCGGCCTTTATCAAAGACTTGGCGCGCCGACTGCTGCTGGACAATACCCATCGGGTGCGGCTGGTGATGGCGCCGGACAACACCCTGGCGGCGCACCAGGCGGAGGAGGAAAAACAGCGCTTGCAGGCGTTGCAAACCAGCCTGGACCCGTCGGAGCGGGGACGGCTGCTGGAGCAGGTCAATGCCTTGCAGACCCGGCAGGCACAGACGGATGACCCGGAACTGCTGCCCCGGGTCGGACTGGAAGACGTCCCGGCGGAACTCAAAATTGCCGTCGGCCACGCCCGAACCGTGGCCGGTCTGCCGGCCACCTGGTATGCCCAGGGCACCAACGGCATGGTCTATCAGCAGATTGTGGTGGATTTGCCGCTGCTGGACGATGAACTGTTGGAGCTACTGCCGCTGTTCTGCCTGTGCCTGACCGAAGTGGGCAGCGGCGGTCGCGATTACCTGGCCACGCAGGCCCACCAGTCGGCGGTGACCGGCGGTCTGAGCGCCCGTAGTCTGGTGCGGGGCGGCGTGGACGATGTACAACAGAGCCGTGGCGTGGTGGTGCTGGCCGGCAAGGCGCTGGCCCGCCATCAGGCGCCACTGGCGGAACTGCTGACCGAGACCTTCGCCAGCGTCCGCTTCGACGAGTTGCCCCGCTTGCGGGAGCTGATAGCGCAGGTGCGCGCCCAGCGGGAAGAAGGTGTGGTCGAACATGGCCACCTGCTGGCGATGACCGCCGCCAGCGCCGGCCTGAGTCCGGTGGCCGCTCTCAGCCACCGCTGGGAAGGGCTGCGCGGCTTGCAGACCCTGAAAGCCCTGGACGCCACCCTGGACGACGACAGCGCCCTGATTGCCCTGGCCAGCCGCTTCGAGCAATTGCGCGAATTGATCAAGGCGGCTCCCCGGCAGTTGCTGGTCGTCAGCGAAGCCGAGCGCCAGGAAGACATCGCCACCGCCCTGGCCGATGACTGGCGGGCCTACCCCAACCCGGCTCCGACCGCCGCCGGCTTTACCCTCCCGGCGACCGCTACTCGGGTCCGACAGGGCTGGAGCACCAGCACCCAGGTCAATTTCTGCGCCAAAGCCTATCCCACGGCGCCGCAGAATCATCCCGACGCGCCGGCTTTACAGGTGCTGGGGGATTTCCTGCGCAACGGTTATCTGCATCGCGCCGTCCGCGAACAGGGCGGCGCCTACGGCGCTGGCGCGGGCTATCATCCCGACAGTGGCGCCTTCCGCTTTTTCTCCTATCGCGATCCCCGCCTGGAGGAAACCCTGGAAGATTTCGATCATTCGCTGCTGTGGTTGCAGCAAAGCGACCATCCGACGCGAACCGTGGAAGAAGCCATCCTGGGCGTCATCGCCGCGATCGACCGTCCCGGCTCCCCCGCCGGCGAGGCTATCAGCGCCTTCTTCGGTCAGTTGTTCGGCCGCACCCCCGAACAACGGCGGGCGTTTCGCCAGCGGGTATTAAAGGTGACCCTGAACGATCTCAAACGGGTGGCGGCCACCTATCTGCAACCGGAATGGGCCAGTGTGGCTGTGGTGAGCGATCCGGAAACTTTGAGCCGGCAGGACGGGCTGGACGTGATAGCGCTGTAGATGGGTAGGGTGGGCAGACAAGCTACCCACCCTATCATGACTCGAACATCAATCGGATTCCAGAATGGCCGGAATGTCGCGCGCCCCATGCAGGATGCGCAAAATGCGGATCTCGTCGTTCATGAACTGATAGAAAATGAGGTACTTGTCGAATCCTGGCACTGGCCATAGGCGCACGCCCTTGAGTCGGGGATTGCTGAAGGCGCGCGGCGCTCCCATCCGAGGCATGGTGGCAAGCTGCATGCACGCCTACTCAACCGCATCAATGAAGCGCACCGCCACGTCGGGCCGTTCCTGGGAAAGGTACGCGATGTGCTCCAGCAAATCGCGCTCGGCCAACCGTTCCCGATAGACGGTATGTGTCACGCTTGACGGCGTTCTTTGCCAGATGCCAGGATGAGTTCTCGTGCCCGTGCGCGCAACTGCTCGAAAAATTCGGGCGTCACGGCATCAAACCTTCCGCTCCCTACGGCTTCCAGCAACTTAGACTCAAGATGTAACTGCTCCTGGTGTTTCTGATCCTCCCGGATCAACGCCCGCACGTAATCGCTGGCCGAACCATAGAGCCCTTCATTGACCCGAGCCTCGATAAATGCCCGCATTGGCCCGGGCAGAGAAATATTTAACGTTGTACCCATAGCTTTGCCCCCCGTGAACACCATACTACCCTACACGTTAAGCATTATGACGGTTTTTGTCAATTTTTGCCATTATTACCCCCACTGCCCAAGCCGTGCCGGGTTGGTGGTAGTCCGGCACAACATTCCCAGCGTGACATCATCCCCGCTACCCTGGCGGGAAATCTCGTCCAGCCAGTCCGACAGATTGGCCGCCACAGCCTCCAGACCGTCGGCGCGGATCAGGGTTAACAGATCGGAACCGACCCGCAAAAAGCCGGCCTCGTCCCGATAGGAATTGGCGTAACCGTCGCTGGCGACCAGAATCAAGGCGGGCGGCGCGCCCGCCAGCACCTGAAAGGCGGTGCGCGCCTCCTGCCAGGACCGGTCGGCGCAGAGCGAAGTCGTTTCATTACCGAACAGTTTTTCATCCGGGGGCAAGGGCCTGCTGACAACGCCATCATCGGCCACGGTCAGGATATCTCCATCCCCCACCTGCCAATAAATAATGAAGGTCACCGTCACCATCACGACCAGCAAGGTGGCGCCGTATGCCAGATAGTGGCCGCCGCTCTCCAGACTGGCGAGGCTGGATTGGGTGCATTCTTCCGCCGCGATCGGGTGCGCGGCGATATCCTCATCCACCGCCTCCCGCCAGCAGCGCACGATTTCACGGGAAAGGTAGTCTTCCGCCCAATGCTTGATGGTGGAAAGTCGGGGGCTTTCCGGATCGCAAGGCAGGCGGCGGCAAACCGCCGCCGCCGTGTTCACGGCCAGCAGCGCCCCCCGGTCGCTGCGAAAACTTTTGGGACTGCCATGGCCGTCGGCCAGCGCCAGAATCCAGGGTGGATCCGATTCCAGATCCGGCAGCAACAGCGCATCCTGATTGGGTAAACCGCTACGGACATGCGCGGCGCCCCGACGGCTGGCGCCGAGCGCGCGCCAGGGCGGCAAAACCAGACCCGCCGACATGCCTACCAGACATCCTCGGCGGCGTCACCCGATTCCGGCGGCGCCGGAATCGGTACGTTCAGCTTCGAAACGCCGCCCTCCCTGGGCTGGCTGGCCGGTGCAGAAGCCGACTTCAACACGGCGGTGGATACCCAGCGGATATGACGGACCAACGCCTCGGGACTGTTGGCCTGCAAGGGCTTCAGTTCCGGGTGGCCGATAAAGCGCTGCAACACCTCATAGTCGGCATCCTCGCCGATGGCGATCGCCAGCCGGACCGCTTTTCTGCCCCAAGGCTCGCCCAGCAGGGCGCTCAAGCCTTTCTGAAAATCATCCGTGGGTCGGCCGTCGGAAATCAGCACCAGTACCGGCGGCAGAGCGCGCTCACTCATGGGAGGGATTTTCAACTGTTCCGCCAGCATGCTCAGCGCCATCCCCATATCGGTAACTCCCATCGCTTCCAGGTCGAGCCACTTGAACTCCGCGACCGGCGTCGGCTGGGCGATATGCCACTGGGCGCCGTTGGAGAACTTGATGGCGCGCACCAGCACCGCCGCATTGGGATTGTCTTCCGCCACTTTCTGCATATGCGGAATGGCGTCGCGAATGGCGAAGTTAAGCTGCTGGATTTTGCCATCCACCCCCATCGAACCGGAGCAGTCGGCAATCCAGATAAAATGTAACGGCCGGCTGGCCAGTTCGCCACCGGGAAGTTTAGGCATAGGTGCTCCTCTCTACTTTGTTGCTGTTATCCTGGCGGGGGATTATCTCAGCAGCGGATGTCCCCTTCCACCCCACCGAAATTGATCCGCGTACCCGCCGCCAGGGTGACGCTGCGGCCGGGTTCGACTTCCTTGATCGCCCCCTCGCCCGAAGTAATGACCCAGTTCCGGCCGGTCAGGTTTTTAAGTCCCCAGATGGCGGGGTTGCCGGGGTGTTGCGCGACGGTGGCGGCCACATTGGAAAAATCATAGAGTTGTTGTTCCAGATGATGCGGAAACAGCCGGCTGTCGTGGTTGAGCATGATCACCTGCCTGCCGATATGCAGGCGCGGCGGCCAACGCAGCGGTTGCCGGCAGGACCAGCAGGCGCCGGCGCTCTGCCCGGAAGCGGTATCGTAGAAATTCTCCGCGCCGCAGCGGGCGCAATAGACGATAAGATCGCGCAATTGCGCCAGCGCCGCGCGCCATTCGCTTTCCCGCACCCGGCCATGCAGCGGGTCACGGATGCCCTCGGTAAAGGCTCTGGTAAAAAGATCCCGGAAGAACTGGGGATAAATCGGCCAGAAAACCAGGGCGTTGTCGTGATAGCCGGGCGCCGGCCGGTTGGAATCGTCGGCGGGATCGAAAATAAAGACCGGTTCGACGCCATACAGCCGGGTCATCGCCGGCAGATCGAAGCAGCGGATGGCGACCTCCTTCCTGCCCTCCAGTGGATGGTGGATCATGAACATATAAAAGAGCAACACGGCCAGAGAGAACAGATCCGTCTGGGTGCCGGGCGCCGCCTCGCCGCGCACCACTTCGGGCGCGATAAACCGGGGCGTGCCCAGCACCCCGCCACCCGTCTCTCCATCCACGCCGACATTATCGTTGTCGCCGATCGAGACTTCACCGTTCGCCGGGTCGAAACAGACGTTGCCGAAGGAAATGTCCTGATAGCACAAGCCTCTGGCATGCAGTTCCAGAAAGCTGTGCGCCAGTTCCAGGCCCGCCGTCGCCAGCACGCGAAAGGAGGGTTCGATACGGCGTTTCATCAGATCGACGATGCTTTTATAACGCGGCTCGCGCAAGGGCATGAGATAACCGAAGCCGCCGACGCCGGGCGCGACCGCCAGCGCCAGCGGCCACAGGAACCGGAACGTGGGAGCGCCCTTGGCGATCAGCAGTTGCAAATTGCGCCGCTGCTGCGCCGTGGCCTGGGCCGGGAAATACCATTTCAGCGCCACCGCTGCGTCGTCCAGGGTAGCGCGATACACCTCCCCCTGACCGCCGCCGCCCAGAAACTGCTCTACCCGGCAGGATCGGGCGCTATCCTCGGTTTGTACGGTCATACCGATTTTCAATAATTGGTTCATCCACAAGCTCCCTTGGGGCGCGGAACGCCGCTACAGTTCTCTGGCCAGGCGAAAACCTGAATCATGGTTATGGGTATCCGGGGTCAGCCAGGCGCGAAACGCCGCCCGCAGCCACAAGGGCTGATTGCGCCAGGAACCCCCGCGCAACACCCGCGGCCGGTGGTCGGCGACGCTATCGGCCAGACGCTGTTCCCCACCCTCGTAGGCGGCATCATAAACCGAGCCGGTCCATTCCCAAACATTTCCCTGCATGTCGTACAAGCCCCAGGTATTGGGGGGGTACTGTCCTACCGCTACGGTTTGCCTGCCGCCATAGTGAGCCTGCTCTCGAGGGAGCGTTTTTCCGGTTGGAAACGGCGTTCGGTTTCCCGCCCTGGCGGCATATTCCCATTCGGCTTCCGTCGGCAGGCGGTAGCGTTGCCTGGTCTGCCCGGACAGCCAGGCGGTATAGGCCAGCGCATCTTTCCAGTTCACATCGATCACCGGCCGCTGTTCCCGCCCCCAGCTCTCATCGGCGGGGAGCGTGCGTCCCGTCGCCAGGGTAAAGCGATCGTATTCGGCGAAGGTGACTGCATAGCGGCCCAGGAAAAACGGGTGCGCCATCACGATCTGGTGCTGCCGCTCGTCTTTACGCTGCCCCGGCTCCCCCACCGGGGAACCCATGAGAAACCGCCCCGCCGGAATCACCACCAGTTCCGGTCCTTCTCCGCCATCTCGCAGAGGGTCCCGGAATACGACGGTCATTGCCAGCGCCTCCGCGGTCTGGCGTTGCAGGGCCTGTAAGTGAGACGGTAGCCAGCCGTGGATATCCTCCACGGCTGGAAGGCTGGGGCGTTCTGCCCGCCGCGGAGGAGGCATGGCGATTTCAGGGGAAGCGCCCGGCATTTCCAGGGGATGATCGATCGCGCCCAGCGCCAGCGCCCAGGACTCCACTGCCCACCAGGCGAATTCCTCAGTCAGGCCCAGATTCGCGTGCAAACGCTCCGCCAGCGAGGCCATCAGCAACGTTAGCGGGGGAGTGGCATGCTCCAATTCGGCCGCCACCCGCTCCTTGAGGGCGCTGATCAAGACGAAAATTTCCCGCTTATGCCGGCCGCAGTAATCCCGCAGTAAGGCTTCGCACCGGCGCGGATCCGCGCACAAGGAGACGCCATGATTGGTCAGCAGTTCACACAGCACTTGCCGGGGCAGATCGTGCATCAGCAGCGATTCGCGGAGACGTTCATCGATCGGTTTTCAGACGAAAATAAAAAATACATTGTTATACTAAACAGCATTATTGGCAAAGAAAACGTCCTGGTTGGACGCCTGTTCGCCAGGGTTGTCACAGTTCGCGGCCCATTTTAAGGAAGCACGCCATGTCCCTAAAGCTGTATCACTTGCTCCGCTATTTCGGCAGCATGCTGCTGCTCGCCGTCTGCCTGCTGTCTTCCGCCTGGGCGGAATCACCGCTAGTGATCACTCCGGCGGAGGTTTACGCCCAGGCCAGGGCCGGCAAAGTGCTGTTGATCGACGTTCGCACCCCCGCCGAATGGCGTCAATCCGGCATTCCCGAGTATGCTCTCCCTATCGATTTCCGTCAGGAGGGTGGCCCCGCGGCTTTCCTGCAAGCGGTGCTGGACGCCGTCAAGGGGGATCGCAACCGGCCGATCGCCGTTATCTGCGCCGGCGGCACCCGCTCCGCGCATGCGCAACAAGTCCTGGAACAGGCAGGCTTCACTCACGTAGAGGATGTCAGCGAGGGGGTGACGGGCCGGAATAGTGAAACCGGCTGGATCCATCGAGGTCTGCCCATGGTTCCCTGTAAAGACTGCGGACAGTCTCCCCAATGAGACGTTGAACCCCGGCTGAAACTCCATGCTATGATTGGCGCATGAAAAGCTTTCTGGGCGAATTCGAGTGCAAGCTGGATTCGAAATATCGAATCGCCCTGCCGGCTGCCCTGAAAAAGCAGATTCCTCCCCAGGCCGAAGGCCGCTTCGTGGTCAATCGCGGCTTCGAGCAGCATCTGGCGCTCTATCCATTCGATGAATGGGAAATCATTACGGCGGAGCTGCGCCGGCTGAATCTGTATGTCAAGAAAAACCGCGAATTCGTCCGCTATTTCCATCGTGGCGCGACCGAGCTTGCCCTGGACAGCGCCGGTCGTCTGCTGCTGCCCAAACGCCTGCTGGACTATGCCGGTATCGAGGAGGATATCGTTCTGCTGGCCTACTCCAACCGGATCGAATGCTGGGATCGGGCGCTGTACGATCGGTTACTGGCCGCCGAGCCGGAGGATTTCACCAGGCTGGCCGAGGAGATCATGGGCAATGTGGACTCCTTGCGGCGGTCAGACGAACCCTCTGTAGATCTGCATATCCCCCCTGTCCTGCCTGGGCAGCGACATTAGTTATTCAGTTGGGCGTAACCAGCCTGGCGCTCTGTATGGGCCGTCGTGAGCTGGGACACCGTATGTATGGCTTCCGAAGAAGGCAGGGGTAGTTTTGTCGTTATGATTCTTGCGTAATTACTGATCAATTAGCTATGGGTGTCGATGCATTAGGGCGGGAATTGCTGGGACTCAGCGGTTACGCGATGGGGGTTCACCGCTCCAGAATATAAGAAAAGTCGATCCCATTGCCTTCCTCCTTGAACTCGCCTTCCACCCAGAATTGGCGACCGAATTCATAGCGCACATTGTAGATTTTATTATTGCCCTGGCGACTGGGATCGACCCCGTAACTGGCATAAATATTGGGCCATAAATACATGCCGACCTTATATGGTTTAACTTTGCTGCGGGCGCTCAATACCGGC
>CAIMUS010000025.1 GCA_903844665.1 uncultured Pseudomonadota bacterium | reverse complement strand
GCTGCAGGAAGAGCGGGTGCGGCGGGTGATCGAACCCTTGCTGGCCGGGCGGGACCAGTTGGAGGATGTTCCCCCCGACGACATCGACTACGCCCGCGATTTGGGCCTGATCGGTCCCGGCCGCGAAGTGCGGATCGCCAATCCCATTTATCGGGAGGTGATTCCCCGCCAATTGACCTACGGCACCGAAATAATGACCCACCAGGAGGCGGTCTGGTATATCGCTCCAGATGGCCGCCTGGACCTGAACCAATTACTCGCCGCCTTCCAGGATTTTTTCCGCAAACACGCCGAACACTGGGTGGAACGCTTCCAATACAAGGAAGCCGGGCCGCAATTGCTGCTGCAAGCCTTCCTGCAACGGATCGTCAACGGCGGCGGGCGGATCGAGCGGGAATATGGGCTGGGGCGGATGCGCACCGATCTCCTGGTCATCTGGTTTTATCCAGGCGGTACGCAACTCGCCGTCATCGAACTCAAACTGCTGCACGAGAGCCTCGACCGGACCCTCGCCCAAGGGTTGCAACAGACCTGGGAGTATCTGGATCGCTGCGGCGCGGAGGAAGGGCATCTGGTGATCTTCGACCGGACGCCGGGTAAGTCCTGGGAAGAAAAACTGTTTCAACGACAGGACAGCGTTCGTGGTAAGACGATTCACATCTGGGGGATGTAAGAACCAGGCGGGCCGGATCGTCAGGTGGTTCGGTGTCACTGGCGCCTGCCACCGCGGGAGCGGTTGCATTCGAGCGAATTGCTCAACCTGATCGAGCAACAGAAATACGTCGTCAATTCACGGCGGCTCATTCGGCCCGATAGTATGTTTTGCCCGAAAGCGATATGATTTTCCAATTTCTTAGCTGAATAGATGCAATTTATTCGCGATGAAACTGAGCCTACCAGAACCCTTGATCGAGGGTATCGTACTCACTGAAAAGGATATTATTTTCGATCTGGCATTAGGACTGTATGTTGACCGTAGAGCAACTCTCGGCCAAGCCGCCCGTCTGGCGGCTATGTCGCGACCGGCCTTTCTCGATGCGCTGGGCGCGCGCCAAATTCCGATCCATTACGACGAGGCCGATCTCGAGGCGGATTTGCAGTTGATCGGCCGCTTGACGGCAACCGATAAGACTGCCACTGGCTGATGGTCGTCAGCGATACAACCGCGATCACTTCACTGCTTAAAATCGGCGAGGCCGGGCTGCTACGGATGCTCTTTAAGGAAGTGGTCATTCCCCGGGCGGTCCAGAGAGAATTGTTGAGCTATCACGCTGTGCTGCCCACCTGGCTGATAGTGCAAACGGTATCTATTGACGAAGCCCGGTGGAATCTGTTGACGCTGCTGGATTCTGGAGAGGTGGAGGCAGGGGATAGTGAAATATGCGTTCATCGGCCCTCGCCGATATAAGACCTTTCTCAAGCCAAGAATTATAAAGCTTAATCGAATATCTTCCTCTATTCGTGCTAGAGGTGAGGAGTTCATTTGGCTCCCGTGGAACACTTAGCTCTTTATAACCATCTCCGTGCCAACGGACTGCAGAAAGAAATAGGGTGTTATCACCTATAAGTGGCCCATGAAAATTCGGCATATGGGAGTATTGAGCCAAAGTTATCTCACTATTTGTGGATAGAAGTGCTTGATTCATGGCTTGACACCGTGTCGTCATATATTCTATCTGTCCTTCAGTCGCTTTTGCCAGTCCATCGTTTTCGCCTGGAAGTGTACGTAAATAATCGGGATTAATGAGTAATAACGTAACTTTTACTTCAGATGCAGCAGCTTCCTCAATATTCCGAAATACATTTTCTAGCGCGAGCCAAGCCGATTGCATTGAAACGCCTATCCATATAATTTTACATGGCCGCTCATGAAGTGCAGCATTTAGCAATTCTCTTATAGTTGGAAGTGCCTCCTGGTGAGATTGAAACCAGGTTTCGGCTGGCAACACCTTGCTGTAAATGTCTACTACCAGAGTTAAGATTAAACCCAAATGGGCAATAAATACTCCAATAACAAGAGTAACCCCCATTTCCTTGTCTAGTGATAACCAGGTGCTGATGGCAGGCCATGCAGGAATACCAATAAGATATGTTAGGAATAATGATGCATATGTAATCTTTGCAAGAAACGGTTTGTTCGTATCTAACCATGCAATAGCTGCTGCAAATCTACCGCGCTTATAGTCTGTTCCATATGACCTCATACTAGAAACCACTCATTATTTGATGTTGATAATGTCATCTTCGGAATCTTCAACAGAGTTGACTGATGTTATCCCAGGATAAAACGTACACCAGAAAGCAACTTGAAACAGATCTATGAATAATAGCTTAAAATATGCATGGTCATTGGTACAAAGTCATGTGGAACAGACTATAGTACGATTGCCTATACTCATTCGACGATTCCCCGCTTGACCGCATTATCAACAAAATGTGTAATTACCTCTGCAATAGTTGAAATGTCATCGGTAGACATTGTGCGACGAATTCTTAGGTCGCAAGTATTTGGCAAAACATTAAGACAAGAGGGAACTGAGTGTTCAATTCCATTCTCCAGATAACGCCAGTTCCAAACACATCTGTCATTGCGGTCATGCAACCCAAAGCGCGCCAACGGGACTCCAGTATTACGAATTGAGGTTAGGGCCTCTTCTATCATAGAATTTTCCATGTTAACCAACTCAAATTGTACAGTATTGCTGACAAACTCGGCATTCTCATCAATTCTTGGTATGCGAATATAGTCAGATTTCGATAACAGTGAAGTCAATAGCCTATACCGAGATCGATATTCTTCGGCAAAACTATTGATTAAAGGGATTTGTGGCTGAAGAATGGCGGCGGTGACTGCGCTCATGCGCATACTGAACTGTGCAACCTTACCCTGATAAGGATTATCCAATTTTGGATGGCTCAGATGTCGCTTCCATAAATCCTCGTAAGTTCCAGACATTACAGCAGCCTGCATGAGTATTTGGTCATTATCCGTTGCCAATATGCCCCCCTCACCGGAAAATAAGAGCTTATCATGAAAGCTAAAGCATGACGCTACGCCAAAAACTCCAGTAGGACGTCCACACCAATATGTACCTAAACTATGGGCACAATCCTCGATAACTGTGATGTTGTGAAAGTTGCAGAAATCGAGTATTGCATCGAGCCGGGCAACACGTCCGCGCATGTAAGACATTAATAAAAATCTAATGTTAGGTCGATACTTTTTCTGTAAGTCTAATACATCAATGCAATAATCATCTTCAATGTCTACTAAAACCGGGCTACAACCACAATTAATGATGGCGCTAGTTACGGCAGTGAAGGTGAATCCAGGCACTAAAATTAAATCCCCTGGTTGTGCACCGGCACTTAGAAGTGCGAGCTGAATAGCACTTCCACATGAATTAACAGCGAGTGCGTATTTGCATCCCAAAGCATTTGCAAAATTTTGCTCAAATTGTGCAACTGGAGAATTAGAAACATCACCGTAATCGTATCGAAACATGCGACCATTTCGGATTACAGATGCGGCTGAAGAAATTGATTCTTCTGGTGGTGGCTCAGGCGAAAATAAATGATGCAGGTTCATATAGCACTCCTTTACAGGTTGTGAAATTTTTAAATGTTAGCTCAATTTTTTAAGATTGAAAACCCTTTTGTTGAGAAAATTGAACCACCCGGTTTCCTACTGACCCCCTTCCACACTGTTCCTTCCATCCGCCTACGGCAGCGACAAACCTTGGAGGCTGTACAAAACCGCTTTGTTCCCCGAAGGGGTGAGGAACGAACCCCACCACGATGCCCTTGCTCGCTGCGGTGCCGTTGGGGTTCGCTACCGCTCACCTTAACTTTACGGGCTATCGGGAATGATCTGTGGGAGCGGCGCCCTCGCCGCGATCCCTGGCCACTGCACCCGTCGCGCTACTGGATTGATCGCGGCGAGGGCGCCGCTCCCACAGCGCGGGAACTTCAGGTCTCAAAATAGGTAATCGTTCAGTCCCCTCTCCCCCTGTTTGGGGGGAGAGGGCTAGGGTGAGGGGGTAAGTCGTTGCAACCGCCACCCTCACCCCCGACCCCTTTCCCGCAAGCGAGCGAGGGGAGTGAACGGTTACCTACCGAATGACACCTCGCTCATTGCAACCGAATCATACGCAGCATGCCGCCTGCTCCCGCGTGTAAAACCGATCGGCCTGGACGAAGCCGGCAACGAGAGAACGCTTGACGGCCAGGCAGCGGCCGGCGGCGTCGCGGCTGATGATCAGCTCCTGCGGCAGACCGTCGAGCAAGTGCATGGGGGCCGGTCGGCCGTCCGCAAACCGGGCCAGATAGACACTGCCGGTCTCCGTATCCAGAAATGCCGGCGCAAAGCCTTGGGAACGGTTGCCGGCGCTGACTCCGCCGGTGCCTTTGAAAGCCAGGTTTTGCCGCCGCAATACCTGGGTGCTCAAGATACCGGTTGGAGGCTCTCTGCCGTAATCCGCCGCTGAAAACCCCGTGTTTACAGACATCTGCGTATTCATCGCTCATACCCTCTTCGAAAGGTCATCCGTGGCGCTATCATCCACCCTTGTTTAGAATAAAAGCAATTCCTATGCCATGCATTTAAATAAAGTTAACAATTTGATTTTACGAAGTTTAACAATATCGCTTAACCTCTCCTAACAACCGGGGTGACCAAAATTGCCACTTTCATTTCGCGGCGTTATGAAAAAGGTCACCGCACTCTTCGGCCAGTCAGAACCCGCCGGCAAAGCTGCCTTAGCCTGTCATACAGGTTCGAACTTGCGCAGTCGCTCCAGGGCACGCCGCAAGCTGCGCGAGTGCTGGCTTGCGGCGTCGGCATTCCAGGTATCGCGGATAAAAGCGATGATGCGATTGTTGTAGTTCGGTCCCTGCCTGCTCGTTGCACCGCTCGGAGGCGCCAGTTCTTCCCGCAGAGATCGTGACTTGGATTTGCGGGCAAGTTGGATTAAAAATGCCTTTGGATCAGGAAGGCTGTCGGTATCATCGGGAATCTTTTTCTCGCTGATTCCCAGGAAACCGGCTATTGCTTCACGGTCGGCCAGAATCCAGGACTCCACTTCTCTGACAGCGATGCGGAAAAGCAAATTAGGATGTTTGGGAATATCCAACCATGATTTTATCATCTGAGGTGGGCAGGGAGAGTTATCCAGATCCGTCAATATCAGAAAAGGGATAGACTGGGCTGCCTTGTTGAAAGCACGAATCTTTTTCTTCAAATATCCATAACCACCTCGACATAAACAGTTTGTCACATGATAAGGGCATCCTGACTGACCGAGCATTTTGCGTAAAATCGCCTCGCTCGGTGGATCTTCAACAGCGAGGTTGATATTCGTCTCATTCACGAAAATAAACCCAGTTGTTCTATATTTTGTGGTCTGGTACGTGGTAACACAACATCACCTACGCTGAGGCCAGCTTCGAGTAAATCTCTCAATTCAGTAATATCTGTCGCCACTTCCACAGTAGTTCCTTCTTTACGAGGTGTAAGTAACAAAGTCTCGCGGCCATCGATACCTTTGTCTGTAAGCATGTCAGGACTATGAGTACTGACCAGTATCTGTCGTCTGCGTTGTTTCCGCTGGCGTTGCATTTGATAGATCAGCTCCGCTAGTTTGTTGATAATCCCGACATTCAGGGAAAGTTCGGGTTCTTCCAGCAAGAGCAGCGAATCCCCTTCCAGCAAAGACCAAAACAGAGCAATCAATCGCAGGGTCCCGTCAGAGAACTGATCCTCACGTTGCCAGCCGGCATTAGGTCGCCAATGCTCGTGGAGTGCTTCAAGATGAGGATGTCCTGTCTCATCCCGCTCAAACCGAAGTTGCTTGAGTTGAGGTACAGCAATGCGTAATGCCTCTTCAATCTTATGCAAACGTGACTTCTGGGCGCCAACCTGTGCTTTAGCCACTTTTTCCAGAAATCCTTGCCCGAAAGGATCATCTTCCAGTCGCTTACCTTGAAAAGCATCGGCATAACGGAGCAATTGTGGCACAAGATGCAAGTAAGTCACTGACTCAAAAAATCTTGCAATATCGCGAAAAGATTCGTTGGCATTGATTTGCTCCAGATGAGTTTGTGTCTGTCTTTCAAAATCTTTTTTATCCTGTTCATCGGGGCGATTCAGAATTAATTCATCACCTTTCCAGACTTTTTCATGACTTAAATAAGGTTGGCGATTACCTCTGACTTCCTGACGAATGCCGATGGCATAACGCCATTCAGGTTCAACATCAGGAGTATCCGCGAGTTGTACCTCAATTTCAATTTGTGGATACCGACGTGCAAATAAACAACGTAATTTGGATATTCCACCCCGGTCGCGTATTGCTTTCTGCAAACCGCCGCCTTCAGGTTTGGCAATGTCTCGCAGGAAACGAAATACATCCAGGAAGTTGGATTTCCCGGATGCATTGGGACCCACGATGAACATACGTTCCCGTAGCGGCACATTCACGTTACGGAAATTTCGCCAGTTTTTCAGTATGACGCGCGAAACAATCATCGACCCTCACCGTAGTGGTTCAGTACATTGATTTTGACAGGTAATATCATAGTTATATATATGATAAATAATAATTTTTCTTGAAAGAAACCTGTTAAAATCATTGAAACAGACCAGTAGTTATCAATCTTGTTGCCGCTTATCGATCAGCTTCCCGTTCTCCCATCGCTGCCTGACCGCCTCGAATAAAAATATCCCCGCCGCCACCGATACATTCAGGCTCTCCACGCTGCCGGCCATGGGAATCCGCGCCAGATGGTCACAACAGTCGCGGGTCAGGCGGCGCAAGCCTTTTTCCTCGGCGCCCAGGATGATGGCCACCGGAGCGGTGAAATCCATTTCATACAGGGTCTTATCCGACTCCCCGGCGGCGCCGATCAGCCATAAGCCCTGCTGTTGCAGCGCGCGCAGAGTACGGGCCAGATTATTCACCTGGATAAAGGGCACGGTCTCTGCGGCCCCGCAAGCGACTTTACGCACCGTGGGCGTCAATCCGACCGCCCGGTCGACGGGTGCCAGCACGGCCTGAACGCCGGCGGCGTCGGCGCTGCGCAGACAGGCGCCCAGATTGTGCGGATCCTGTACTCCATCCAGCACCAACAGCAGCGCAGGGCCGGCGGCGGTTTGTACTATCGCTGGCAGATCGGGTTCGGTCCATTGTTCCTCGACAGGGCGTACACAACGGGCCAAGACACCCTGGTGGTGGGAATGGCCGGTCAAGCGATCCAGTTCTGTTCGTTCCACCGGATGCACCGGAATAGTCTGCCGGGCGGCGGCCTCCAACAAGGTGCGCAGCCGCGCGTCATGACGCTGGCGTTCCACCCACAACTCCTGCACGCCGGCGGAATCATGGCGCAGCGCCGCCGTTACCGCGTGCAGGCCGTAAATCCATTCCGACCGGGCCACTTCAATGCGCCCGCTGGCGCCGGCGCCGGCCGCGGCCGGCGCTTACCCCGTCGTCCACCAGGTCGAAGTCGATTTTGCGCTCGTCCAGATCCACCCGGGTCAGCCGTACCCGCAGCGCATCGCCCAGGCGGTAGACCCGACCGCTGCGTTCGCCCCGCAGGCGATGGCCGACGGGATCGAAGTGATAGTAGTCGTTGCGCAGTGCCGTGACATGCACCAGCCCTTCCACGAATACTTCCTTCAATTCCACGAACAGACCGAAGGCGGTCACCGCCGTGACAATGCCGTCGAACGCCTCTCCCACCTTGTCCAGCATGAACTCGCACTTGAGCCACTCGACGGCATCCCGGACCGCTTCATCGGCGCGGCGCTCGGTCATCGAGCAATGCTCGCCCAGGTTGACCATGTCTTTATGGCCGTAGCCGAAATCCTTCGCCTTGCCACCCCGCAGCAGATGGCGGATGGCGCGATGCACCAGCAAATCCGGGTAACGCCGGATCGGCGAGGTGAAATGGGTATAGGCCTCCAGAGACAGACCGAAATGGCCCACGTTATCGGGACTGTAGACCGCCTGGGCCAGCGATCGCAGCAGTACGGTCTGAATCAGATGGCGGTCGGGCCGGTCCCGCACCCGCTCCAACAGGGCGGCGTAATCCTTGGGCGTGGGTTTGTCGCCGCCGCCCAGTCCCAGCCCCAGTTCTCCCAGAAAACCCCGTAGCTTTTCCAGTTTCTCCAGGGTGGGACCTGCATGAATGCGATAGGGCGTCGGCAGCCGATGGCGCTGCAGAAAACGGGCCGCCGCCACATTGGCGGTAATCATGCACTCCTCGATCAGACGGTGAGCGTCGTTGCGCTCGGTCGGCAGGATGCGTTCGATCTTGCGATCGGGACCGTATTCGATGACGGTTTCCTGGGTGTCCAGATCGATCGCGCCGCGCTGCTCCCGGGCGATCCGCAGCACCTGGTATAACTCGTACAGGTTTTCCAAAGGGGGCAGCAGGGAGGAAAACTCCCCGCGAATACGCTCGTCCCGCTCCACCAGCATGGCGGCTACGGCGTCGTAGGTCAGTCGCGCCGCCGACCGCATCACCGCCTCCACGAAGCGCGACCGGACGATGCGCCCGGTGGCGTCGAGGGTCATATCGCAGACCAGGCACAAGCGGTCCACCGCCGGGTTGAGCGAGCACAGACCGTTGGACAGCGTCTCCGGCAACATGGGAATCACCCGATCCGGGAAATAGACCGAATTGCCGCGTTGCTGCGCCTCCCGATCCAGCGCCGTGACCGGGCGCACATACCAGGACACATCGGCGATAGCCACCAGCAACCGCCAGTTCCCACCACGCCGCTCGCAGTAAACCGCGTCATCGAAATCCCGGGCGGTGATGCCGTCGATGGTCACCAAGGGCAACTGGCGTAGATCCAGCCGTCCCTGCTTGGCCTGTTCGGGCACCTCGGCGGCAAAACGGACAGCTTCTTCCAGCACGGCCTCGGGCCAGTCGGTGGGAAGTTCATGGCTGGCGATGGCGATCTGTACTTCCATCCCCGGCGCCAGATGATCGCCCAGAATCTCTTTGACCCGCCCCAATGGGCGGCTATGCTTGCTGGGCTGCTCGATGAGTTCGACGATCACGATCTGGCCGTCGCGGACGCCGTGCTGATATTCCGCTGGGACGATGATATCCTGATTGATGCGCTTATTATCCGGCGCCACGAAACCGATGCCGCGCTCCTGGATAAAGCGCCCGACCACCTGCCGGGTATTGCGCTCCAGGACTTCCACCAGCGCGCCTTCGCGCCGTCCCCGCTGATCGATGCCGGCGACGCGCATCACCACTTTATCCCCATGCATGAGCTGACGCATCTGCCGCGGTGAGATATAGAGGTGATCGCCACCCTCGTCCGGGGCGAGAAAGCCATAGCCTTCGGGATGGCCGATGACCCGTCCGGTAATCAGGTCCATTTTGGCGACGACACCGTAACCGCCGCGCCGGTTGCGGATCAACTGGCCGTCACGCTCCATGGCGTTGAGGCGGCGCCGCACGGCTTCCAGTTCCCAGTCATCGACCAGGCCCAGTGTCTGGCAGAGTTCTTCATGAGTCATGGGCATGCCGCGTTCTTCCAGATATGGCAGGATGAATTCACGGCTGGGAACAGCACGCCCGTACTTTTCCTGTTCCTGTTGCAACAAGGGATCGAGATGGCGCCAGGAGCGCTTGCGTTTACTAGAGGCCATACATTTTGCTCCTGTATTGGGAACATGATATAGTTTTGTGCATGCGAGTTATAGCGAAACGTACTCTACGAGCATTCTGGGAATCTTCACCAAAGCATGCTGATTCTAAAGGATCGCTCGAAGCATGGCACGCTGAAGTTTTAAAGGCCACCTGGAAATCACCGCAGGAACTCAAGGCTCAATTCAGAAATGCCAGTATTTTAAAAAATAACCGGGTTGTCTTCAATATTGCAGGCAACAAGTACCGTCTCGTGGTGACTATCGATTATTTTCGGCAAGCCGTGTATATAAAGTTCATTGGTACTCATCGACAGTATGATGAAATTGATGCAGAGAAAGTGTGATGAATATTCGTCCTATTAAATCGGAAGCCGATTACGATGCCGCCCTTGCCGAAATCGACAGACTATGGGGTGCGGAACCTGACACGGACGAAGGGGATAAACTTGATGTACTGCTCACCTTAGTCGGTGCTTATGAAGATGAGCACTATCCTATCGACTCGCCCGATCCGGTAGAAGCCATCAAGTTTCGGATGGAACAAATGGGTTTGACTCGTAAAGATTTAGAGGTCTTTATTGGTTCACGTGGCCGGGTTTCAGAGGTTCTGAATTATAAGCGTGAGTTATCATTGAAGATGATTCGCCAACTTCATTATAATTTAAAAATTCCTCTGGAAAGCCTGATCGGAAGCGGACTAAGGTGATTCTTGCAAAAAATTTCTTGCTGTAAATTTTCCAGTGACGAATATCAAACATGTTATACTATGTTAAAAGTATACACTTTTGTTTGAATTAAGAGGACATCGATATGGCAACGATTGAAATCATTATCCGAGATGATCATGGCAATACAATAG
>CAIMUS010000024.1 GCA_903844665.1 uncultured Pseudomonadota bacterium | reverse complement strand
GCGCTCTCCGTGACCGATTTGGAAGCCTTGGGAGAAGCCCTGCTGGATTTTCAGACAGCGGTGGACCTGACCGCCTGGCTTCAGCAACAGTCATGACAACCGCCTGGGGTCACAGGTTGTAATAGTTGTCAGCCGGGAACAGATCCCGATTTTCCAGCATCGTCGGCGGCGCTACTATGAACACGTTCACCGAATCCCCGTCTGCCGGACCTGCGGCTTCAGCGCGACCGCACCGCCTTAATCCCGCCTACTGGTTTATCGCGCCGGCGCTGGCGCTGATCGCCGTCTTCTTCTTCCTACCGGTGGCGGGCGCCCTCTTGCTCAGCTTTACCGACTTCGACATCTATGCGCTCGGCAATCTGGATAATCTCCGCTTTGTCGGTCTGGCGAATTATGGCCGGCTGCTCCAGGACTCTTTGTTCTGGCTGGCGCTGAAAAACACCTTGTATTTCGTGCTGGTGGGAGGGCCGCTGTCGGTCGGCGTTTCGCTGCTGGCAGCGCTGTTGCTCAACAGCCGGCTGGTGCGCTGGCAGGGCTGGTTTCGGACCGCCTTGTTTCTGCCGGTGGTCACCACCCTGGTCGCCGGGCGGTGGTCTGGCGCTATCTGTATCAGCCGCGCTATGGCTTGCTGAACTACGGGCTAAGCCGGCTCGGGATAGCGCCCATCGACTGGCTGGGCGATCCCGCCTGGGCCATGCCGGCGATTATTTTGCTGGCAGTGTGGAAAAACTTCGGTTTCAATATGATCATCTTTATCGCCGGCCTGCAAAATATCCCCGGCCATCTGTATGAAGCCGCCAGGATCGACGGCGCCAGCGGTTGGCAGCAGTTTCGCCATCTCACCCTGCCTATGCTGGCGCCCACCTTTCTGTTCGTGGCCGTCATCACCATGATCGGCTATTTTCAATTATTCGCCGAGCCTTATGTGATGACTCAGGGTGGTCCCTCCAACCGGACCCTGAGCGTGGTGCTGCTGATGTACCAGGAAGGTTTTCGCTGGTGGAACATGGGCTATGCCGCGGCGGTGGCCTTTGTCCTGTTCGCTATCATCCTGGCGGCCACTTTGGTGCAGCTCAGGCTGCGGCGGGAGACGCCATGAGACGCCGGCTCACGGCGGTCATGTTATACAGCGTGTTAGGGCTGGGTCTGGTCCTGACGCTGTTCCCGCTGCTGTGGATGCTGAGCGTATCGTTCATGCCGGCCACCGAGGCCAATCTGTTTCCGCCCCGCCTGCTGCCCGACGCGCCTACGCTGGCGCATTACCGCGACCTGTTCACCCGGCTCGATCTGGCCCGTTATCTGCTCAACAGCATCGTGCTGGCGTCGGCCATTACCCTGATCTCACTGTTGATCAACTCGCTGGCCGGCTACGCCTTCGCCAAATTCCGCTTCGCCGGACGCGACCGGCTGTTCCGGCTGTTGTTGGCGGCCCTGGTGATACCCGCCCAGGTCGCCATGCTGCCGCTGTTTCTGCTGCTCAAGCAGTTGGGACTGATCAACAGCTACTGGGGGGTGATCATCCCCGGCATGGCGAGCATCTTCGGCATTTTCCTGATGCGCCAGTATGCCCTGTCCATTCCCGACAGTCTGCTGGATGCCGCCCGCATCGACGGGGCCGGCGAATTCCGCATTTACTGGTCGTTGGTATTGCCCTTATGCAAGCCTATTTTGGTCACCCTGGCTATTTTCACCTTCCTCGGCGCCTGGAACGACTTTATGTGGCCGCTGATCGTCCTGACCGATCAGGAGATGTACACCTTGCCGGTCGCCCTGGCCAACCTGGTCGGCGAACACGTGCAGGACACGGAGTTGATCATGGCCGGTGCGGTGTTGACGGTGCTGCCGGTGGTGCTGGTATTTCT
>CAIMUS010000023.1 GCA_903844665.1 uncultured Pseudomonadota bacterium | reverse complement strand
TGGATGAAAGTAGCATGAAAAGCATTATCCTGTCATTTTGGCATCTCTAACTGCTCATAACTATCTGTAAAATAAGTATATTTTGCAGAATTTATTGCATAAATCAGGCATGACGTGTTTGGTGCAAAATCAACAGCCTAGTACACGGCTCACCTGGATGTTGACTATCCTGCGATGTGGGCCGTCGGAATCTGGATGGATTAACACACCAGCCCGGCTTATACTTAGCCAAGCTTATCAGACTAAGTTTAGTCATGACCACTTACACGATTTATGCTGGCTAGTCACTAACCACTAACCACTAACCACTAACCCATGATTGGCTGTCCACCCAACACTACTGTTACATTCCCCAGACCGTAATAGTCTTTCCGTTCGCCTGTTCCTGCCGTCGAAACAGTTTTTCTTCCCAGGATTTGCCCGGCGTTCTGTCGAAAATCACCAGATGCCCTTCCGAGGTCCCACACCGGTCCATATAAGCACAGGTTTGTCGCAGACCTTGCGCCAGAGTCTGTTCCAGACTTTTATGCAATATTTTCAGTTCAATGACTGCTTTCTGCACCTGATTGCCATAAGGCCAGATAATCAACAAATCGGTGCGTAATTTTCCCAGGCCGTATTCCCGTTCGATTCGTCCGCCGCCATTGACAATGCGCTGTAAAAACGCCTGCATTAACAATTGGGGGCCGGCTTCTTTATATTGGAACCGTTCAACCCAATGCTCCGAATGCTCCCGGAAAAAGGTCTGGAATGCGGCCAGCAACTTATCCATGTCCAGCCTGCCTTCGGGAGTGACATACCAGGCGGTTTGCTCGGTCATTCCCGACTGAATATTCCAGCCCAGTTCACGGGGAATAACTTCCTGATAGATCGGATTGGCGATGCGAACAGCGCCGCCCGTTTCCTGTTTGATCAGCCCCAGATCCAGCAGATAGCTCACGTCGTCCTGCCGGAAATCCTCCGCCACGGTATCGCCAGCCAGCAGCGGTCCGATAACCCGTCTCACCCGCTCTTCTTGCAGCTTGTCAGCCAGTTGGTCCAGATGGGTTTCCCGCCGCAGAATCAGGTTCTCTTTGGCTTCCTCCACTTGGTCTGCCGTGAGCGGCTGGCTGCGGTCGCGGCCTGCTTTCAGGTGGAAACAAATTTCATACCCCAGAGCGTTGACCAGCCACGGTTGGCCCTCGGTCAGTTTCCAGACACGCGCCAGCGCTTCCGACGTGATGATCTGACCGGTCTCAGCGGTATGCTGCTGGTACAGCGCTTCGACCTCTTTCCTTGAAAAATCCCCCAACCGCAGCGATTCCGCTTTGATATTGAAAGCGCTGCCGCCGGTGATGACCGCCTTTTCGCTGGCCGAATGAATGCGGTAATCGCGTACATCCCGCACCCCGCAGAGGATCACGCTCTGGGGGAAATGGTGGGGACGGCGGGCGTAGCCGGCCCGTAGCTGTCGCAGCACGCTGATCAGGGTATCGCCGACCAGGGAATCGATCTCGTCGATCAGCAGCACCAGCGGCTTGGGGTCGTGGGCCGCCCAGCGGGCCAACATCTCGCCCAGAGCGGCGTAGGGACCGTTTTTGGCCAGCACTTCCGACCACAGACTGTCCACGAACTCATCGTTCAAAATTGTCCGCGCCCATGAAGCCAGTTCCGCCAGCATGGCCTGCATGGCCGCCGCCACGTCTTCACGCGCCGCCTGAGCCACTTCCACATTGACATAGGCGCAACGATAGTCGCCCTGATTGTTCAGATAATCCATCAACGCCAGCAGGCAGGAGGTTTTGCCGGTCTGGCGGGGAGCATGCAGGACGAAGTATTTCATCTGCTGGATGAACAGCAGGACTTCATCCAGATCGAAACGGGTCAGCGGCGGCAGGCAGTAATGCCGTTGGCAATCGACCGGACCGGCGGTGTTGAAGAAGCGCATGGTGGTGCTTATCACAGTTGAAGCATCAACTCCAAAACTCTGTCATCCGAATACTGACTCCAGACACCAGCAACGGACTGACAGACTCGGTATTCGCCGGCAATAAAATCTGCCGGTAGCCTTCCTGACTGGGTTGACGGTGAATTTCCAAACGTCTGTTCTGAATATCGATCAGCCAGACTTCAGGAATGCCACAACGGGCATACAGGGGTATTTTGATGTCGCGATCATATTTCAAAGTGCTGTCGGCCACTTCGATCATCAGCAATATATCTTGTGGCCCCGGATGCGCTTCCCGATAACTGCGATCTTTCGCAATCACTACATCCGGTTCGGGTTCGCTGTAATCATCAAGCTGAATCGGGTTTTGGATACGTACCCGAAATTTGCCGCCGATCTGACTGAACAGCAATTCAGCCAGGCGGTCAACATAATCCGCATGCGGACTTCCAATCGGCGCCATGTCGATCAACTCCCCCTCGATCAATTCCACCCGGTCATTCTCGGTGAGAATGCCGGCCTCGGCTATCTTGTGATAGTCATTTACCGTTAACTTATGGCGTACAATTTCAGTTGATGGTTGCATGTCTCAATCCTGCCCCGTGTACAACATGGCTTCAGCGAGCGTAGCCCGGATACAGGTCGAAGGGCCAGAATCCGGGGTTCATGAACGGAACCTGGATTGCGCTCCGCATGCTCCGCCACATCCAGACTACGCCGGCTTTACCCATGCTGAGCTAAATAGCCAAGAATAAATTGGTAACCCGTATCGAAGTGTGGTAAAAACTTGCAATTATAGGCATTCAGCTCTTTCACAAGGTCTGGATCGTCGAAGTCTTTGGAATTTCTATTCAAAAAGCAGCTTGGTGACCGATCTTGGCGTTTGAGATGTGAAAGAACGGTTGCATACACTATGGCATCTTGCGGAGAAAGATCGTGAATTTTCTGATATTGAGTTTTGGTTTTCAGTATTAAAGCATCCAGTGGAATAATCTCAGCCGCTTTCAAGAGTCGTGTTATTAACTCCTCCAGGCGTTTGGCTTCTTCTTCCGCACTATCGATGAGTAGGATAGTTAAGTCTTGAAACCCACTGAGTCGTTGTGTGTAAGTTATTGTACGGGCCAATTGCTTTAATTGGATATCAAGTTCGGCTTTCATTTGCTTCCGTTGATTGTGGCGCCTCTTTAAAGTTTCGTAGGGTTCGGCAATAGAGTAGGCGGGAATGATAAGCTGAACCCTGCCCGCCTCACTAAGGCATAATATCTCCTCGCAACTTGCATGTTGCTCTTGCAGCAAAGCAAGTTCAAGCACAAAATTCGACTCAACATAAATATTCACGCGGCTTCTTCGTAGGCAACCCGGCCATCCCTAACCGCTGCCAGAAAGCCTGACTCCACCAGCCAACGTTGTTCATTGGTGAGCTTCTCTGTCTGCTCTTCCGATCGCACAAGGTCTCCCAGCCAGGCTGCAACAACCAATTCGAAGGCATATCCACTGATATCGTCAGCATTGACTCCCGCTTTCTCGAAGTAAGGCGCAAAGAGTGACCGAGCATCGATTTCATAGGTCGGTGGAGCCAGGAGAGGGGTGGCGGCGGCATTCTTCCACAGATACAGCCGATCCGGCATGACGAGGAGGAAAAAATCCGCGTTATAGCCCTCGCCATGAGCGAACATATTCCGGCGCAGTTTCGAAGCCCATTCACGGGATGTTCCCATCTTATTCTTGACTTCGATAACAGCAGCCAACCGCCCACTTTGGTTGTACAGTGCAAAATCGACACGCAAAGCTGTCATAAGAATTCTCCGGTTTCTTTTGCCAAGGATAGCATACCAAGGGTGACTTGCCTGCCAAAATGGATCACACCCCTTCCCGCAAGCTCTGCATTGGCGGTTGCTTCAACACCGACCGTGCGCCCAGTAATCCCGCCGCGCCGACTCCCAGCAGCCCCGCGCCGCCTCCCAGCAGCCAGAGCAGGACATCGGGCGAATAGTGAAAGCCGAATACCCGCTCGGCCAGGACGTAACCCAGCACGGTCGCCCCCAGTGCGGCCAGCAGGCCGGCCAGCAGGCCCAGGGTGGCGAACTCCGCCAGCAGGCTTTGTAGAATAACTCCCTTGCGCGCCCCTAAAGTGCGCAGGATGGCGCTTTCGAACAGCCGCTCGTCCTGGGTGGCCTGAATGGCGGCGTACAATACCACCAGCCCCGCCAGCAGGGTGAACAGGAAGACGTATTCCACCGCCAGCACCACCCGGTCCATGATCTCCCGCACTTTGCCCATCAGGGCGTCCACATCCACCACCGTCACCGAGGGATAGCTTCTGACCAGTTCGGTCAACAGTCCCTTGCGGGCCTTGTCCAGATGGAAGCTGGTGATCCAGGTGGCGGGATAGCTGTTCAATACGTCGGGCGGGAAAATGACGAAGAAATTGACCCGGAAGGAATCCCATTCGACCGTTCGCAGGCTGGCGACTTCGGCGTCGATAAGCTGGCCGGCGATCCGAAACTGCACGGTGTCGTGCAGATTGATGCCCAGTTCCCTGGCCAGTCCCTGTTCGACCGAGACCAAAGCCTTGCCGTGGTCGCCCGGCTGCCACCAGCGACCCGCGACAACCCGGTTATCCTCCTGCAAGTCGTCGGCCCAGGATAGATTGAACTCCCGCTCCACCAGTCGCTGGGCGCGCGAGTTGGCATAGTTCTCGGGATTGACCGGACGGCCATCGATGGCCATCAGCCGGCCGCGCACCATGGGAAACAGCCGGGTTTCCGCCAGACCCCGGTCGTGCAGGAACTGCTGGACGCCGCCGACCTCGGTGGGCTGGATATTGATCAGAAAATGATTGGGCGCATTTGCAGGTAAGGTGGCCTGCCAGCCGGCCAGCAGATCGTTACGCACCAGAGTCAGGACCAGCAGGACCATGATCCCCAGTCCCAGCGCCACCACCTGCACCATGCTGCCCGTACCGCGGCGGGAGATATTCGCCAGCCCGAAACGCCAGGCCACGCCCACCCGGCCGCGCAGCACGGTCAGGCTCTTGACCAGTCCCAGCGCCGCCACGCCCAAGGCCAGCAGCGTACCTACCACGCCGCCGAACACGTACAGGGCCAGCCGGGTATCGCCCGCCTGCCACAGCAGCAGCAGGGCGACGGCGGCCACGGCGGGACCATAGAGCAGGATAGCCCGCTGTTCGGAAGGCCCCAGATCCCGCCGCAATACCCGCAAAGGAGGAACATTGCGCAGCCGTAACAGCGGCGGCAGGCCGAAACCCAACAGGGTGATAAAACCGGTCAGCAGCGCCGGCGCCAACGGTCGCCAGGAGGGCGACGGCAATTCTCCCACAGGCGCCAGATCGGCCAGAATACGGGTTAAACCCTCCTGCGCTCCATAGCCCAGCAGGACGCCGCTGACGCCGGCCAGCAGCGCCAGACCGAGCAGTTCCAGCAGGAACAGGCGCAGCACAGTGGCCTGGGTGGCGCCGACGCAACGCATGATGGCCACGCTGTCCCAATGGCGCAGCGCAAACCGACGGGCGGCGATGGCGATGCCAACACCCGCCAGAATCACGCTGACCAGGGCCGCCAGTCCCAGGAAGCGCTGCGCCCGTTCCAGCGCGGCCCGTAGTTCGGGCCGGGCGTCACGCACCCCTTGCAGGCGCTCGACCGGATTCAGGCGGCTCTGTACCCAACTTCGGTAATTCTCCAGGCGCTTGGCATCGCCGGCGAGCAGCAGCCGGTATTCCACCCGACTGCCCGGCTGCACCAGTTCGGTGGCCGGCACATCGGCCAGATTCATCAGCAAACGTGGAGCGATGCTGAACAGATCGCCGCCCCGGTCCGGCTCGTAGGCCAGCACCTTTTCCACCACAAATGAACCGGTTCCCAGTTCCAGCCGGCCTCCCACCGCCAGCTTGAGCACTTGCAGCAGGCGCTCATCCAGCCAGACATCGCCGGGCTTGGGAATGGCCTGGGTGAACTGGGCGGGGGCGAAGGGCTGGTCGCCGACCTGCAACTGCCCGCGCAACGGATAACCGGGTCCCACGGCCTTGACTTCGGCCAGCGCGCTGTCCTCGCCGGCCAGCACCACGCTGCGGAAGCTCAAGGTGGCGGCGGCTTGCAGGTCCCCCCGCCGGGCTTCCTGGAGGAAACTTTCCTGTACCGGTTCCGGCGAGGCGATGACCAGATCGGCGCCCAGCAGCTCGCTGCTCTTGCGTTCCATGGCGACCTGGATGCGATCGGTGAAAAAGCCCACCGCCGCCACGCTGGCCACGGCGATGACCAGGGCGGCGGCCAACACCCGCAACTCGCCCGATCGCCAGTCGCGGCGCAGGGCGCGGAAAGCTAATAGCAGCAAAGAGGTATTGGACATGGCGATCAAACGGAAACACTCAAGCCCAGCTCGACCGGCGCTGCTGCTGACACCGGTTCGGCCGCCTGCAAGCGGCCACCGTCCAGTTCCAGGCTGCGGTCGCAATAGCGGGCCAGTTCGGTATCGTGAGTCACCAGAACCAGGGTGGCGCCCTGCTGCCGGTTCAGGGAAAACAGCAGATCGATGATCCGCTGGCCGGTGCGCCGGTCCAGATTGCCGGTCGGTTCATCGGCGAACAGCAGTTCGGGGCCGCTGGCGAAGGCCCGGGCGATAGCCACCCGCTGCTGCTCGCCACCGGACAACTGCGCAGGATAATGCCGCAGGCGGGAACCGAGACCGATCTGCTGCAACACCGCGCGGGCCGCGCCTTCAGGGTCGGCATGATCGGCCAGTTCCAGGGGCAGCATCACGTTTTCGAGCGCGGTCAGACCTGGCAATAATTGAAAGGACTGGAAGACGAAACCCACCCTTTGGGCCCGCAACTGCGCCCGACCGTCTTCGTCCAGACTGTTGAGGTCGGTCCCCGCCAGCCAGACCCGGCCGCTGCTGGGCGTATCCAGGCCGGCGAGCAGACCCAACAGGGTCGATTTGCCGGACCCCGACGCGCCGACGATAGCCACGCTTTCACCGGCGGCAACGGCAAAATTTATGCCATCGAGGATGATCAATTCGCCTTCCGGGCTGGGGACCCGTTTGCCCAGGTTTTCTGCTCGGACCAGGTACTGTGTCGCATTCATAGCTTCGTCAGTAAGACCGTCTGATTACGATGAAATCGATACGTTATCCCTTTTGTAGCTGTTTTACCGTTCTGGTTCAGTCTGCCCTGGGCCAAGGCGCCGACCCTCCTGACTGTCTGAACCGCAGATTGACGCTGATTATTGGATTACGCTGATGGGAGCTATTGGGTTACGAGGACGTGTTCTACGGCACGATCGACGCGGCCAGTATCCATCCCCGGATCGTAGTCCAGAAAGCGTTGGGCTATAACGCCGCCGTCGTCATTGTGGCGCACAATCATCCTTCAGGCGTGGCCGAGCCGAGCCACGCCGACAGGACTATCACCCTGCGGCTCAAGGAGGCGTTGTCGCTGGTCGATGTGCGACTGCTCGATCACATCATTGTCGGCGAACCGTGCGTTTCATTGGCGGAGAGCGGGGTCATCTGACGTTACCCTCTACAACAGGTTATCCACAGATTTTGTGGATAACCTGTTCTCTTGCGGACGATAATCCTGCATGCTTTATAATAATAATACCCAACGGCAACGCCCTGCGGCGCCACCCGCGTCTTGTAGAGACGAACAAATTCCAGGGGGATGCCTGGCATGTCATGATATCCATAGCTGTTCAACTTGCGATTTGGGATGTTATGCAGGTAGCAAATGCCAGCATAATTTAAGCAATTTTTGTCATGAATGACGGGTTGTAGTAGGTTATGCGGAAACCATAGAATCATTTGTTAGCACCAAGCAGTCGCTGTCCATTAAAATTTGATTATGGCAAAGACCAATAAGCTGATTCAAAAAATCCTCCAAGGCCGCTCGGATGCCGGTATCGGCTTTGAAGAGCTAAGGTCATTATTGAAAAGTCTCGGTTTTGAAGAACGTGTTCGCGGTAGCCACCACATTTTTCGTCGTGCTGATGTGGAGGAGCGCTTAAATCTTCAGCGCGAGGATTCCAAGGCAAAGCCCTATCAGGTTCGTCAAGTTCGTGCCATTATTCTGAAATATCGGCTAGGAGTCGATGACGATGCGTAAATACGAAGTGATCATTTATTGGAGTCAAGAAGACGAAGCATTTGTGGCCGAAATACCTGAGTTGCCGGGCTGCATGGCACACGGCAGCACTCAACTGGCCGCTTTAGAGAATGTCAATCAGGCAATGGAGCTATGGTTGGACACAGCACGGGAGTTTGGCGATCCCATTCCTGAACCAAAAGGACGGCGGCTCCAGTATGCTTAGGCGCTAAATCGATACGTTACCCCTTTTGTAGCTGTTTTACCGTTCTGGTTCAGTCTGCCCTGGGCCGGGGCGCCAATCATCCTGACTGTCTGAACCGCAGATTGACGCTGATTATTGGATTACGCTGAGAGACTCATCACTACCCTCTTTGTATCTGCGAAATCCTTTAATCAGCGTTAATCTGCGGTTCAGATCTTTGCGTTAATTTGCGGCTCAGACCTTCTGGACCTTGGTCACTGAACTCGTGGCGGAATAGATCGTAAGGCCGTATTCCGCCGGATGGTTTCGGCTACCCGGCTCATGCGGCGCCTTACGCGGTCTGGTTCCCGTCGCGCTGCGCCGTTATCGAATCCTGTTTGCAGAAAGCCGTGAACGTGTTAGGTTTACGGCATCGAGTCAGTCTTGCTATGGAGATCGTTATGCCGGATCGAATGTTGTTTTCCCCCCATCGGCTGGGCGCTCTGATGCTTCCCAACCGCTTGGTTATGGCGCCCTTGACCCGGTCACGGGCGCTCAATCCCGAGCTGGCCCCGACGCCGCTCATGGCTGAGTATTACCGCCAGCGGGCCTCGGCCGGGCTGATTATTTCCGAAGGCGTGCCCATTTCGCCGCAGGCCCGCGGTTACGCCTTCACGCCGGGTAGCTACAGCCCGAAGCAGGTGGCCGGCTGGTGTCAGGTCACCGACGCCGTACACCGGGCCGGCGGGCGGATCTTTATGCAGCTCTGGCATTGCGGTCGGATCGGCCACCACAGCCTGCGCGCCGATGCGTCGCCGCCGGTCGGACCCAGTGCGCAAGCCGCCCCAACTCAGACTTACGGCTACGACGCGGCCACGGACGCCGCTTTCCTGGCGCCCTGCGACCCGCCCCGCGCGTTAACTACGACCGAGGTCCAGGCGATCGTCGGGGATTTTGCCCAGGCGGCGCGGAACGCCCTGGCGGCGGGGTTCGACGGCGTGGAAATCCACGGCGCCAACGGCTATTTGCTGGACCAGTTTCGCTGCCCGTTCCTCAATGACCGGACTGACGCCTATGGCGGTTCGCGGGAAAAGCGCTGCCGTCTGCTGCTGGAAGTCAGCGCAGCGGTCAGCGCCGCAGTGGGCGCGACGCGGGTGGGGGTGCGGCTGTCGCCGCTCGGTACCGCCAATGGAATGCAACCGGAGCCGGAGCCGTTCGAAACCTATGGTTACCTGGCGCGGGAGTTAGGCCGGCTCAACCTGGGCTACCTGCATTTGTATGACCAGACCACCAGTTGGATCCATGTTCCCGCCGACCCCTTGCTGCGGCAGCTGCGCGCCAGCTTCCCGGGCACCCTCATCCTCTGCGGCGGGTTCACGGCGGAGCGGGCCGAAGCCGCGCTGCAAGCCGGCAGCGGCGATTTGATCGCGTTCGGCAAACTGTATATTTCCAATCCGGATCTGGTGGAACGGTTCCGGGGTGGGTTTGAACTGGCGCCCTACGATACCCGGACTTTTTACACCGGCGGCGCCACCGGCTATGTGGACTATCCTCCCTTCGGAGCCTAAAAAAACAGCGCTCATGATGGGCGGTCGCCGGGGAGCGGGCTTCCCGACCCCGGCGGGATTGAAGGGGGAGAGAATCTGCGTCAATCTGCGGTTCGGACCTTTCACCGCCCCCGCAAAAACAGCTTATCCAACTCCTCCAGGCGCAGTTGCACCCAGGTCGGGCGGCCATGGCTGCACTGCCCGCTGCGTTCGGTGCGCTCCATCTCCCGCAACAGCGCATTCATCTCCGCCGGGGTCAGCTTGCGCCTGGCCCGCACCGCACCGTGACAGGCCATGGTGGCAAGCAACTCGTGGAGCGTCTGCCGCACCCGCTCGCTGCTACCGTGGCTGGCCAGATCGGCCAGCACATCGCGCACCAGTTGCGCCACATCCGCGCCCGCCAGAGCCGCCGGAATCCGGCGTACCGCCACGGTTTCCGGTCCCAGCGGCGCCACTTCCAGCCCCAGTTCGGCCAGGCGGTCGGCATATTCTTCCACCAACTGTCCTTCCCGTGGACTGACCGCCACCGTGACCGGAAGCAACAACGGCTGGGAGACAATCCCGCCCTGGGCCAGATCGGCCTTGAGGCGCTCGTAGACGATCCGCTCGTGCGCGGCATGCATATCCACCAGAACCAGGCCGGCGGCGTTTTCCGCCAGGATATAGATGCCGTGTAACTGCGCCAGCGCGTAGCCCAGCGGCGGCGATTCCGCCGCGACGGTTACGACCGGCGGCTCGGTCTCCGCCGGTTCGGGATGCAGGCGCGCATAGGCGGCAAGTTGCTCCCTGACCGGCAGGGTCAGCGGCCGTTGCCGGTCGGCGGCGGGCAGCGCGGCGGCGCCTGACCGGGGGGGAGACTCGCGGGCGAAGGCCGGCGCTTGCGGTCTGTCGCCAGCCGGCGCCGCCAGTTTTGCCGGTTCGCCGGGCCGCAGTTGCGCCAGCGCCTGTTGCAGGCTGCTGACCAGAAAATCATGCACCAGGCCGGTTTCCCGGAAACGGACTTCCAGTTTGGTCGGATGGGCGTTAACGTCCACCAGCGTGGGGTCCAGTTCCAGGTACAACACAAAAGCCGGTTGCCGGCCCTGGTACAGCACATCCTGATAGGCCTGACGCACCGCATGGAGGGCCAGCTTGTCCCGCACCATCCGGCGGTTGACAAAAAAGTATTGCAAATCCCCCTGGCTGCGGGAAAACGTCGGCAGGCCGATCCAACCCCACAGTCGCAACCCGGCGGCTTCCCGCTCCAGGAATACGGCGTGATCCACGAACACCCGCCCGCACAGCTCGCCCAGGCGCCATTCCTGCGCCGCGCGGTCGCCCGCGGCCGGCGGCAACTGGATAGCCGGACGGCGATTGTGCTGCAGATCGATCTCCACCTCGAAGCGGCTTAGGGCAAGCCGCCGGATCATCTCTTCGAGATGGCCGAACTCGGTACGCTCGCTGCGCAGGAATTTACGCCGGGCCGGCGTGTTATAGAACAACTCGCGGACTTCCACGGTGGTGCCCTGGGGATGGGCTACCGGCGCCGGCGGTTGCAACGTCAAGCCGTCACCCACCAGCTTCCAGGCCCGTTCCTGGCCGGTGGCGCGGGAGATCAAGGCCAGCCGCGACACCGCGGCGATGCTGGCCAGCGCCTCGCCGCGAAAACCCAGGCTGGCGACCCGCTCCAGATCGTCGAAGCTGGTGATTTTACTGGTGGCGTGGCTGGCCAGCGCCAGCGGCAGATCGTCCTTGAGAATGCCGGCGCCGTTATCGCGCACCCGGATCAGCTTGATGCCGCCCTGCTCGACGTCGACCTCGATTCGGGTGGCGCCGGCATCCAGACTGTTTTCCAGCAGTTCCTTGGCGACCGAAGCCGGTCGCTCCACGACTTCGCCGGCGGCGATCTGGTCGATCAGTTGCGGGGGCAGCGGCTGGATACGGGCGTTCATAAGGCCGAAAGGCGGCGTAGCGGGGAACCCGCCCGTCCGGGGCGGATTCCCACCAGGCAAACAAACTTACTTGATGGCGTCCTTGAGGGATTGCAGCAATTGCGTGGCCACGGGCGAGGTATCCGGTTGGCCGGTGGCGTTCTGCACCAGCACCGTGGTTTGCGACCCCTGCCCGGCCAGCCGCACCTGATAGCGCGTTCCCGGCGGTGGCGCATGGTCCTTCCAGAAAGCCAGTTTGGAGAAGAAGCCCGGCTGTTGGCCGCCCTCCTCGGGACTGCGGTATTCCACGAGGTACTTACCCTTGGCGCGGTCCTGATCTTCCACCAC
Organism: uncultured Pseudomonadota bacterium; assembly: GCA_903844665.1. Classification (GTDB taxonomy): domain Bacteria; phylum Pseudomonadota; class Gammaproteobacteria; order Competibacterales; family Competibacteraceae; genus CAIMUS01. Next base: position 7,677 of record CAIMUS010000023.1, on the reverse strand, counting down.
GAAATTAGTGCTGTCCAGGGCCAGGCCTACCCAGCGCCAGGCACGGGCATAGGTGTCATCGATCAGTAATGCCTGTTGACCGTCGATGGTGGTCAACCGGGTGCGCGGTTTCCCCGGCGTGGCGGCGCCGGCCGCCTGCACCGCAGCCCGCTTCTCGGCGGCGCCCAGATAGACCATCAGGCGGTTCAGCATTTCTGCTTCCAATTCCGGATCGTTCGGTCGGCTCTGCCATTGGGTGCTGGAGGACTTATCTTTGCCTGGACCTTCTCCCCGATTCACCTCCTCCATACCGTAATGGGTCAGATAGATCGCCGTGCCGTCATCGACCCGCTCCACTCTGACCCGGAATTTGTCGCGGGTCGGGGCCGAATAGGCGAAGTCGATAAACTTGCTGAGAATGTCGCGGATCACGCCGCCGGATACATCCGCCCGGTTCTCCGCCCAGCCCGTCTCCATGATGCCGATGCGCGGATCATCCCGTTTCAGCACCAGCCCGTTGCTGGTCCAGAATTCCTTGATCTTGGGCCAAAGCTGTTCGGGCGTCTGCTTCAGCGCCAGCAACCAGCGCCGGTCGCCCTCATGCTCGACCCGGATATCGGTCGAGGTCGGCAACACGGCGGTCGCCGGTTTGACCAGACCGCCGGTAGTGCGCTCACTGGAGTAGGTGGAAAACTTCGCGTTGCCGGTGGGGTTGAGTTCCGGAACCGCCAGGGTATCGTCGATGGTGGAACCCGTCAGATCGGGCGGCACTTCCAGACGGTTGGTGTTGACCTGGCTTTCCCGATAATCCGGCCGCCGGTCGGGCAGCAAACTGTCGAAGCGGGTGGTGCAGCCGACCAGCGCACTGAATGCCAGAAGCAGCCCGGAAAGTCGGCAGAAAAATCGCGCAAATCGTATCATCGTCGGTTGGCAAAGTCATTCAAAGTACGCCGGCCTCCTGCATGGCCTGTCGTACTTGAGCGTGGAACTGGGGCGACAGCGGAGTCAGGGGGAGACGAATGCCCGCTGGAATCAGACCCAGTTGGGAAACCGCCCATTTGACCGGAATCGGATTGGACTCCAGGAACAGCGCTTTGTGCAGAGCCACCAGGCGGTTATTGATGGCTTCGGTCTGGGCGCGGTCACCGGCCAGGGCGGCGGCGGCCATCTCATGCATGGCGCGGGGGGCGACATTGGCGGTCACCGAAATCACGCCCTTGGCGCCGTTCAGAATCGCCTCGGCGGCGATGCCGTCATCCCCACTGAAGACATCCAGGCGCTTGCCGCAGCGCTCGACCAGTTCACGCATCCGTTCGAGCTTGCCGCTGGCTTCCTTGATGCCGACGATATTGGGAATATCCGCCAGCCGGTCCACCGTATCCGGCAGCATATCGCAGGCGGTTCGACCCGGCACATTGTAGAGCACCTGCGGGATCGGCACTTCTTCGGCGATTTTCTTGTAATGCCGGTACAAACCCTCCTGGGTGGGTTTGTTGTAATAAGGCGTCACCAGCAGGCAGGCATCGGCGCCGGCCTCCATCGCCTGCCGGGTCAGGTGCAGCGCCTCGCTGGTGGAATTGGCGCCGGTGCCGGCGATCACGGGAATGCGTCCCCTGACGGTTTCCACCACGCGGCGAACGACGGTGCAGTGCTCGTCCATATCCAGGGTGGCGGATTCACCGGTGGTGCCGACCGCGATAATCGCATCGGTGCCGTTTTCCAGATGAAATTCCACCAGCCGCTCCAACGCCGCGAGATCCAGCGCGCCATCCTCCGCCATCGGCGTGATGATGGCTACCATACTGCCATGAAACATGAACTTATCTCCACGAAGACCAAAAGTAATGGCATAGTACGGGCTTGGGGACAGGTTGACAAGCACTCGCGGGGGGGGGGCTTGCAATTGCAAGGGTTAGCCGGTAGGAGCGGGCTTGCTCGCGAATCCGGCAGGGGTTGCCGTAGTACTTCACCTTCGCGAGCAAGCTCGCTCCTACGAACGGTGATGGCCAAAGCAGCAGACAATTTTAATCGTTCTTCAGGGCTGGATCATTGCTTTCCGGCTATCGCCGTAGTTCGCTATGCAACTGACTACTGAAATTTTGCGTGTAGACCGAATAAAATGGCGCTGTGCCAACATTCAGCGGAGTACCTGTTCGTGAAAAACTATCTGGTTATTTCCGCCCTTGGGGAAGATCGTCCCGGCCTGGTCAATGAACTGACCCGCGCTATTCTCGACAGCGATTGCGGCATCCTGAACAGTCGCATGATGGCGCTGGGCAGCGAGCTGGCCGTGCTCCTGCTGGTGCAGGGCAACTGGAATACGCTGGCCAAGCTGGAAGTCCAGTTAAAGCGCCTGGAACAACCCTTGGGCATAACCATCGTGTGCAAGCGCACGGAGGAGCGCAAGCGCCAGGGGAACATATTGCCCTATGCCGTGGAGGTCATCGCGCTCAACCATCCCGGTCTGGTGCACCGCCTGGTCAACTTTTTCACCACCCGTGCGATCAGTATCGAGGAATTGGCTTCCCACAGCTACAACGCTCCCCATACCGGCACGCCCATGTTCTCGGTCAATATCGCCATCGGCATTCCGGCCGATATGCATATCGCCATGCTGCGTGAGGAATTCATGGACTTCTGCGATGAACACAACCTGGACGCCATGATGGAACCGATCAAGGGATAGGCCGGCATGAGCGCACCGCCCGCGGGCGCTCGCTTACCTCCTCACTTTAACCATCCCTACCTTCCCCGGCAGGGGAATCCGCCCATGCACAAAAAAACCTCCATCAGCAGTAAGGCGGCTTACGACCAGCGCCTGTTCGTCCTGGACACCAATGTGTTGATGCACGATCCCACCGCTCTGTTCCGCTTCCAGGAGCATGACATCCACCTGCCGATGGTGGTGCTGGAGGAATTGGATCGGGCCAAGAAGGGTCTGTCGGAAGTGGCGCGTAATGTCCGCCAGGTCAGCCGCTTTCTGGATGAACTCATCGCCAGCGCCAGCAAGGAGGAAATCGATCGGGGTTTGGTATTGCCGGGTCTGGCCGGCGAAAGGGGGCGGCCCCCCGGTGGCCGGCTTTACTTTCAGACCCGCCCGCTCACCGCGCTGGCGCCGGCGGCCCTACCGGGCAATAATCCCGATAACGATATCCTGGGTGTGGCGATGGCGCTGCAGCAGGAACATCCCGGTTCCCGGGTGACGCTGGTATCCAAGGATATCAACCTGCGCATCAAGGCCACCATTCTCGGGATTCACGCCGAGGATTATTACAACGATCAGGTGCTGGACGATGTCAACCTGCTCTACAGCGGCGCCCGTGTCATCCCGGCGGATTTCTGGGAGACGCACAGCAAGGATATGGAGTCCTGGCAGGAAAGCGGTCGGACCTTCTATCGGGTGCGGGGGCCGGAAGTAAAAAACTGGCACCCCAATCAATGCATCTACATGCCCGATGAACAGGGCATGGCGTTCCTCGTCCGGCGGGTGGAAGACGCCGAAGCCGTCATCCAACTGGTGAGAGATTACACCACTCCCAATCACGCGATTTGGGGGATCATGGCCCGTAACCGGGAACAGAATTTCGCCTTTAATCTATTGCTCGGTCCGGAGATCGACTTCGTCTCCCTGCTGGGGGCCGCCGGCACCGGCAAGACGCTGCTGGCCCTGGCCGCGGGTCTGGCCCAGACACTGGACGACAAGCGTTACCGGGAAATCATCATGACGCGGGTCACCGTGCCGGTGGGCGAGGACATCGGTTTTCTGCCCGGTACCGAAGAGGAGAAGATGACGCCCTGGATGGGCGCCCTGATGGACAATCTGGAAGTGCTGGGCAATACCCGCGAGGGCGGCGAATGGGGCCGGGCCGCCACCCAGGATTTGCTGAGCAGCCGGATTCGGATCCATTCCCTGAATTTCATGCGCGGCCGCACCTTTCAGAGCAAATACCTGATCATCGACGAAGCGCAGAATTTGACCTCCAAGCAGATGAAGACGCTGATCACCCGCGCCGGTCCCGGCACCAAGGTGGTCTGTCTGGGCAATATCGCCCAGATCGACACGCCTTACCTGTCGGAAACCACCTCCGGCCTGACATACGTGGTGGACCGCTTCAAGGACTGGCCGCATGGCGGTCATATCACCCTGCGGCGCGGCGAGCGTTCCCGTCTGGCGGAGTTCGCCTCGGAGGCGCTGTGACAGCAGAAGTGGCCGCGGCGTCCCGCTGCGAGGGTATCCACTTAAGTCGGGACGCTTTACAGGCTGAGCCGGTAGGGGCGGTTCGCGAACCGCCCCTACGGGGATTCCCTAGTAGCGCCGGCATTTTGCCGGCTGTTGACTGACGTCGAATGCCCTGAGGCCGGCGGGGACGCCGGCGCTCCCAGGGTCGGATTGTCCCGCCTTAAGTTGGTAGCCCGCTGCGATAATAGGGTGGGCAGAGCTTGCCTGCCCACGCTGGTTGTCGGGTTGGTGGCAAGTAGTGGTAGGGTACACACTGCGTATCTTTTCCGGGCCTTGCCCGGTATGGCGCGTTACCGGTCTTACGCAGGGAATGATGGTACGCGGTGCGTACCCTACCTGGCTGCCCGACGAGGACAAGAACGTGGTCAAGAAGCTGCTCGATGCCTTCCTGACCAAGAAGCAGCTTCAGGCACTGGCGCGTTGATCGCGCCGCAGCTCAGGAGGATCGTGATGAATGCGACTGTCGAACAGAGCCTGATCTCGAAGATCAGGACGCTCTCGCCGCAGCAGGTGGCGGAGGTCGAAGACTTCGTGGAGTTCCTGGCCGCGAAGGCCAAGAAGCGCGCGGCGCTGGACCGACTGCTGGCGATGGCGCCGGCGCTGGAAGCGGCCGGCGCCGAGCCGATGAGCGAGGACGAGATCGCCGCCGAGATCGAAGCGGCGCGCGAGGAACGCCGGGCGCGGCAAACGGCGAAGGGATCCGGTGCGGATCGTTCTTGATACCAACGTGGTGTTGTCGGCGCTGTTGTGGCGCGGCACGCCGCATCACTTGCTGGCATCCATCCGCCAGCGTTCCAGCATCCAGATCTACAGCAGCACGGCACTGCTCGAAGAGTTGGCCGACGTGCTCACCCGGCCTTCAGCAGCCAAGCGGCTGGCCTTGATCGGCCGATCAGCCCGCGAGGTGCTGGCCGATTATGTCGAGGCCGTCGAACTGGTCGAGCCCACCACCGTGCCGCGCGTGGTGGTCGGCGATGCCGATGACGATCAGGTCATTGCCGCCGCTGTCGCGGCCCACGCCGATCTGATCGTCTCGGGAGGTAAAAACTGATGCTTGATTCTTGCTCACAACGTGCTATCATTGCGCGTTATGAGCAAACATTATCGCATACAAGAATTCGCCCAGCGGGTCGGAAGGTCTCCTCAAACCATCCGCCGCTGGGAGCGAGAGGGAAAGCTGACTCCGAATCGTCTACCTTCGGGTCAGCGGTATTTTGACGAGGCGGATGTGCGGTCTATCGTGGGCGGACACCCCGTTGAAAAAAAGACCGTAGTGTATTGCCGGGTCAGTGGAGCCGGACAAAAGAACGACCTGCGGTCACAGGTTGAGGCAATGGAAATCTACTGCCGTGCATCCGGCATCGCCGTTGACGAGTGGATTCAGGAAGTCGGCGGCGGCATGAACTTTAAGCGCAGACACTTTCTCGCGCTGGTTGACCGCATTCAGCGCGGTGAGATTGCGCGCCTGATTGTTGCGCACAAGGACCGCTTAATGAGGTTCGGGTTTGACCTGCTGAACCATATCGCCGTCCTAAATGGCTGTGAAATCGAAGTAGTCAACCAGGAATTACTATCTCCGCAACAGGAAATGGTGGAAGACCTGCTGGCCATTGTTCACACGTTCAGTTGCCGCCTGTATGGCATGAGGAAATACCGGAATCAGCTTTGTGAAGACTTTGGCCACGACTACAAGCTACCCAAAACAACGCCGCCATGTTCGTAACCCGCACCATCCAGGCCGAGACCGTACCCGACCTGCTGCCTGTCTGTCAGCACATCGGGTTTATCCGTGCGGACCTGTGGCGCCGCTACGGCGCGCTGGCCAACATAGGTAAAAACGTCAGCGAAATCCGGGCTGAAATCGTGGAGCGTGGTTATTACAACCACATTCCCATAGATGGAACCATCCGCAACGAAACGATCAAAGACGTGGTGAACGACATCCTGCTGTACAAGGCCGCTGCTAAGCAGAAGGTACGCCAGGACATAGCCGCACGCACCGCGGACCCGGAAGAACGCAAACGCCTTTACACCCTGCTGAAGAACGATGCTTGGCTGTCCGATAGCTTCTTACACCGGCGCATGAGGAAGCGCTTTAAGCATGGTGTCTCCCAGGTGCGCAATCAGTTGGTGGTGAGATCAGACCGCCACACGGAGGAAGTGATTGACGGCCGCCTAGTGATTACGATCAAGATAGCCAAGAAATACGGCAACGCTATTCGCCTGGTCACAACAACCAACGGCAAAGACGTTGATCTGACCGGCAGCAACCTTCGCATCCTTGTTAAGGGTGATGTTACTGAAATCCACTCTGCCTATGAGAAACCCGCTGGTCGGCCCCACGGTGAACAGGCGCTGGGGATTGACAAGGGATATTCAGAGGCGTTCGTGGATTCCGATGGTGAGGCTCACGGCGAGACCTTCGGTCGCATTCTAACCGATTACAGCGACCGTGTGGCGGCAACAGGCCAAGGCCGCAACCAGCTCCATGCCCTCGAAAAGAAACACCGGGCCGCCGGGCATACCGCCAAGGCGGACCGGATCAAGAACCATAACCTGGGCCGCAAGAAGTTACTTGCCCGCCGGGATAGAACCCGCAGGCAACTTCGCAATGTGGCCTATCAATCCGCCCATGCCGTAGTGGATAAGGCGGCCTTAGTGGTATCCGAAGACTTAACCGCCCCGATTGCCCATAAGGACCAATGGCGGCGGTTTAATCGCAGAATGAGCTCGTGGGCCAAAGGCGTGCTGGCCGAAGCCCTCGACTCTGTTTGTGCGCAGCGTAACGCCAATCATGTTTTGGTGAACGGCGCCTACACGTCGCAAATGGACTCGCCTACGGGCTTGCTTAAGGGCAAGCGCGTAGGCGACAAGTTTTACCGTGAAAACGGGGACGTTATGCAGGCGGACCATAACGCGGCGCTGAACGTGCTCGCAAGACTGGATGACCCTGAAATCAAGCGGTTCACGCCGTATCAGGAAGTCAAACGAATCTTGCTCGCCCGTTCTTCCGGCGGAACTGACCGTCAACAGGCTTGAGTTGGGGGCATCACAGCCCGTCAACCAAGTGCGGATAAATCCTAATGCGCAAGTTTGCGCAGGTTTTTAGGAACAGATCGCAAGCATCTGCTGCCGCTGGCCAGCCATCAGGGCATTGCCATCGTCGAGGCGGTCGAAGCCATCGGACGGATCGCCAGCGGGTGATGTGAAGACGCCCGCTCAGGGCGGGCGTCTTTGGACAGGTACGACTCAATCGCAATGGGCGTCATAGTCTTGTAGTCTTGTAGGGTGAGCGTGGCGCCATTCGCACCCAGTCGGTCGGTTAAGGTGGGCCGTGCCCACCCTAGTGTGCCCGGCATGGGCCAAGACTTGCAACCTGAAACGAGGTTGCCGGAGAGAGTGACGACAACCGTAGAGAAACGCAAGGGGGAAGCCGTGAGGCCAGCCTGAAAGAAGCG